>CAWUMZ010000046.1:0-10942 GCA_963923625.1 uncultured bacterium
CGCCGGCGATCTGCCGATCGTCCTGTACAACATCCCGCAGCGCGTGGTGCTGCACCTGTCGCCGTCCGATATCGACGTGCTGGCCGACATCGACACGGTGATCGCGGTCAAGCAGGCGGTCACCGACCTGGACGAGGCGCGGCAGATCGTGGAGGCCGGCCGGCTGGCGCTGTACGCCGGCAATGACGATCTCGTGCTGCCGTTCGCGCTGCTCGGAGGCTCCGGCGGCATCTGCGTGGCGTCCCACATCGTCGGCGCCGAGATGGTGGCGGTGCAGGCGGCGGCCGACGCAGGCGATGCCGACGAGGCGACGCGTCTCGACGACGCGCTGCAGTCCGCCTATACGGCGCTGTCGTGCACGGTCAATCCGATTCCGGTCAAGACCGCGATGGGGCTGCTCGGCTTCGGCGTCGGCGATCTGCGGCTGCCGCTCGTCAACGCCACCGCCGACGAGGTCGCCACCGTACGCGCTGAGCTCGTCGCCCGCGGCCTGCTCGGCTGAACCCGGCTAGCATCCAGTCGTCAGCAAGCATTCGGAGATCGTCATGGCCAAGAAGACCAAGAGCAAGAAGCACAAGTCGCCGCTCGCGCACCGCGTTCGCAAGATCGTTCGTCGCCGCAACGCGCGTCGCGCCCGCTAGCACCGTGCGCGCGTACGCCTTCCTCGGCGATGCGCTGATGGCCTACCAGGGTGCGGTTGTCGATCTCGTGCGCGATCGCGCGCAGGTCGAGATCGCGCCCCTCGAGCGCGGCGACCTCGACGATCTCGATGCAATTGCCGGCGGCGATCCCGCGCTGCTGTTTTTGTGCGGCCTGCCGTACGTCCGTACGCGCGACCGCGGCTATCCGCTGCGACCGCTGGCCGCGCCCGTCTCGAGCGACGCGCCAGAGGACCGCCCGGGGTATCTGAGCCTGCTGCTCGGCCGACCCGGTCTCGCCGGCACCTCCCTCGAGGAGCTGAGCGATCAGCGGCTCGCGATCAACAGCCGCGATTCCATGTCGGGCTGGGTCCTGCCGGTTGGCAGCGGTCTCCCGCTGGAGCGCTTCTCGTCGATCACGCCGACCGGCGGACACCGGCTGTCCATGGAGGCGCTGCTCCGCGACGAGGCCGACGCCGCGCCGATCGATTCGATGCTCCTGGCCGGTGAGCTGCCGGGGACGCCGGTCTTCGCGACGCTGCCTGTGCTGGCCGCGTACGGCCCGTCGCCGAGCCCGCCCGTCGTGCTGGTCGGCGGCGATGAAGAGCTTGCTGAGCGGCTTACGGGCGTGCTCGAACGGCTGCATCAGGATGCAGACGGACGGGCCGCGCTCGCCCTGGGCCGAATGGCTCGACTCGAGCGCATGGAGGACGCGGACTACGATCCCACCCGCACCTGCGATCGGAAGGCCGCCACATGCACGCGTTGATCGTCCTCGCCCATCCGGAGGAGCACAGCTTCTCCGCCGCCATGGCCCGCGCGGCTGCCGATGCGCTGACGATCAACGGATGGACGGTCGACGTCGACGACCTCGCCCGTGAGGGCTTCCATGCCGAGGCGTCCCGCGACGATCTCGCGGTCGTTCCCGAGAGCGACCTCGTGCAGCTGATGTACGCGCAGGAGGAGGCGACGGCGACCACCGGCTACGCGCCCGTCGTCGCCGACCAGATCCGGCGATTGCAGGCCGCGGATCTGGTCATGTGCGTCTTCCCGTTCTGGTGGTTCGCCGCGCCCGCCCTGATGAAGGGCTGGTTCGACCGCGTCTTCGTGAACGGCGTCGGGTACGGGCACGACGCCTACGAGGACGGTCCGCTGAGGGGCAAGCGCGCGCTCGCGGCCGTCGCCATCGGGGGGCATCCCGGGATGTACGGCCCCAACGGACGCTCCGGCGACATCCACGCGCTGCTCAACCCGATTCAGCACGGCACCTTCGGCTACGCCGCCATGGATGTGCTCGAGCCGTTCCTCGTGTTCGAGGCCGATGGGCATGATGACGCCTACCGCGCGAGCGAGCTCGAGCGCCTGGCCACGCGCCTTGCGGGGATCGCCGACGAGGCGCCAATCCGAACCGCGCCGCTCAAGGCGCAGTGAGCGCCGAGGTTCGCGACGCCGGCGACGCCGGCGAACCGCTCCGGCATGCGCTGCCGATCGTCTTCGTCGGCGGCATGCTCGGCACGGCGCTGCGCATCGCGCTGGCGGAGGCGCTTCCGCACGGGGCGTTCGCATGGGGCATCCTGCTCGCGAACCTCGCCGGCGCGTTCGCGCTCGGGCTGCTCTACGAGCGCATGCAGGATCACCGGATGCGTCGGGCCGACGCGTGGGCGCTGTGGGGCCCCGGCTTCCTCGGCGCCTTCACGACGTTCAGCGCGCTCCAGTTCGAGGCCGTCGATGCCATGCGCGCGGGTGACTGGTGGCACGGGGTGCTCTACCTCGTCGCGACGATCGGGCTCGGCGTGCCGCTCGCCGCGATAGGACGCCACGTCGGCAGGAGCCTGCGTTGAGCCTGTGGTGGTACCTCGCAGCTGTTCCGCTCGGCGGTCTGGGAGCAGTCGCGCGAGTTTGGGCGACGCAGACGGGGGAGACGCGGCTGCCCGGCGGCGCGCCGATGGCGACGGCGCTCATCAACGTCGGCGGTGCGGCGGCGATCGGCGTCGTCGTCGCGACCACAGGGGACATCGGCGTCCTGCTGCTCGGCAGCGGGCTGCTCGGCGGCTTCACGACGTTCTCCACCTGGATGGTCGAGGTCGATGCCTTCAACCGCGCAGACCGCGTGCGCGAGGCCGCGCTGACCCTGGCGCTGCCAGCGGTGCTCGGCGCGTTGGCGTACGCCCTCGCGCGCTCCGCGTTCTAGTACCCGGAGCCGGGAATGTGCCGCAGACGCGCGTCGGCCTGGATCGACGAGGCGATCACGCGCTGCGTGCGGCAGGCGCCGCGCAGGACGAGGGTGTCGGTCTCCGCGTGATCGTCGTGGAAGCGCACCCCGCTGACGAGGTCGCCGTCCGATACACCCGTCGCGGCGAAGTACGTGTCCTGGCTGCCTACGAGGTCATCGGTGTCGAGCACGCGCTGCAGGTCGAGGCCCGCGGCCGTGATCGCCGCTGCCTCGTCGTCGGTGCGCGGCCACAGGCGGCCGATGATGCGACCGCCGACGCTGCGGATCGCCGACGCGCTGAGAACGCCCTCCGGTGTTCCGCCGACGCCCCAGAGCAGATCGATGCCCGTGCCGGGACGCACAGCCATCAGGCTGCCGGCGACGTCGCCGTCGGGGATCAGGCGAACGCGAGCCCCGGCGGCGCGCATGCGGCCGATCATCTCCATGTGCCGGTCGCGATCGAGGACGACCACGCCGATGTCGCGTACCTGGCAGCCCTTGCGCTCGGCGACCGCGTCGAGCAGCTCCTCGATCGGCGCATCGAGCGTGAGCAGGTCGGCGATCTGCGGACCGCCGGCCAGCTTCTCCATGTAGACGGCGGGCCCCGGATTGAACATCGTGCCGCGCGGTGCGATCGCGAACGTGGCGAGCGCGTTCGGCTGGCCCTTCGCCGTCAGCGTCGTGCCCTCGAGCGGGTCGACCGCGATGTCGACCGCGGGACCGCCCGAGCCGACCTCCTCGCCGATGTACAGCATCGGCGCCTCGTCCTTCTCGCCCTCGCCGATCACGACGACGCCGCTGATGGGACAGCGCTCGAGCGCGTCGCGCATGGCGTCGACGGCGGCCTTGTCGGCCAGGTTCTTGTCACCACGGCCGAGCCAGCGGGCGGCGGCGATGGCACCGGCCTCCGTGACACGGGCGAGGTCGAGGGCGAGCGAGGAAGGCAGGGTCTCGGACATGAACGGGATCCTAGTGCGTGGTGCTCCCGTATCGGCGGTACCGTACGGCAATGAGCATCGACGTCAACGCGATTCGCGCCCAGTTCCCGTCCCTCGCCCGGACCGTGGACGGACAGCCGTTCGCCTACTTCGACGGCCCCGGCGGCTCGCAGGTGCCGCAGGCCGTCGCCGATGCGATGACGCAGTCGCTGCTGCATGCCAATGCGAACTGCGGCGGCGCGTTCGCGACGTCGGTCGAGTCCGATGCGGCGATCGAGGAATCACGCCGAGCCGCGGCCGACTTCACCGGGTCGCAGCCGGAGGAGATCGCGTTCGGGCCTAACGCGACGACCCTCCAGTACCTGCTGGCGCACGCCGTGTGCCGCACCTTCGAGCCGGGCGACGAGATCATCACGACGGAACTCGATCACGACTCGAACGTGTCGCAGTGGCTCCAGGTTGCCGACGACCATGGCCTCGTGGTGCAGCAGGCCCGGCTCCACCGCACTGACGGCACGCTCGATCTGCACCATCTCGAGAGCCTGCTCTCGCCGCGGACGCGGATCGTCGCCTTCACGCTCGCCTCGAACCACCTCGGCACCGTCACGCCGTTCGAGGAGATCGCGCGCCATGCGCACTCGGTGGGGGCGCTGGCCTGGGCTGACGGCGTCCACTACGCGCCCCATCGCCGGCTCGACCGCGTGGGGATGGGCATCGACGTCCTCCTCACATCGCCATACAAGTGGTTCGGACCGCACCTCGGAATCGCCTCGATCCGCCACGATCTCGCGGCGTCGTGGCCTGCCGACCGCGTGCGCCCGGCCGACGAGACGCCTGCCGGTCACCGTTTCGAGACGGGCACCCAGTCGCACGAGGCGATGGCCGGCATGACGGCCGCCGTGGACTACCTCGCGTCGCTCGGTGAGGGATCGACGCGCAGCGACCGTCTCGACAGCGCGTACGCGCGCATCCGCCAGCACGAGGACGCCCTGGCGGTTCGATTCTGGGATGGCGTGCAGGGAATGGATCACCTCACGTTCTACGGGATCACCGATCCGGTTCGTTTCGGCGAACGTGTTGCCACGTTCAGCTTCACCGTCGACGGGGCGCATCCGGCAGAGGTCGCGCGGCGCCTCGCGAGCCGTGGCATCGCGGTGTGGGACGGCAACTTCTACGCGCTTTCCGCGAGTGTCGCCCTCGGGCTCGAGGAGCACGGTGGCGCGATCCGCGTGGGGTTCCTGCACTACACGACGCCCGAGGAGGTCGATCGGCTGATCGCCGAACTCGGCGAGCTCGGCTGACGACGCAGCCGCGGCGCGAATGGCGCTACGCTGCGGCCTCCCGCGGATGTGGCGGAATTGGTAGACGCGCACGGTTCAGGTCCGTGTGGCCGAAAGGTCGTGGAGGTTCAAGTCCTCTCATCCGCATCGGGAAGCCCTGTCAGGCGCTCAGGCGCCGGCAGCGGCGCGCCGCAGCCGGTCGAGCACCGCGAGGCCGATCCCCGTCGGTGCCGGCGGGAGCACGGCGATCCGCGCGGCGCCTGACATATCGGCAGCTCTCAGCATCGCGTAGATCCGCTCCGCGTACGCTGCGGGCGTCGCGCCGGCGTCGATGACGGCGTGGAACCCGGGCGCGAGCGTCCCGGTCGGGGCGATCAGCGTCGTGCTCGCGGGATCGTCGATCTCGGTCGGGTTCGCGATCAGGACGACGCGCAGGCGCGGGGCGTAGTGCGCCGCGAGCGTCCCGGGCGCGCGCGGCGCATCGGGCGTCGCGGGCAGCACCGGCGTGGCGAGGGCCTCCTCGACCATCTCCGCGGTGACGGCTCCCGGTCGTAGGATGCGCGGCCCCGACCCGGTCAGGTCGACGATCGTCGACTCCACGCCGATGCCGCATCGACCACCGTCGAGGATCACGTCGACGTCGCGTCCCAGATCCTCCGCCACGTGCAATGCGGTGGTGGGGCTCACGCGACCGAAGCGATTGGCGCTCGGCGCGGCCAGGCCGGTACCGCTGGCCTCGATCAGCCGGAGCGCGAGCGGCGCGTCCGGAATGCGCAGCGCAATGGTGCCCGTGCCGCCGAGAGCGGCGGGATCTGCGCGGCCGCCCGCGGGCAGGATCAGGGTGAGGGGCCCGGGCCAGAAGCGGCGAGCGAGTGCGTCGGCGGCATCCGGCCAGTCAGAGGCCCAGCTGCGGGCATCGTCGACCGAGGCGACGTGCACGATCGACGGGTGATCGGCGGGGCGGCCCTTGACCGCGTACAGGTGCTCGATCGCAGCGCGGCTGGTGGCGTCGGCGGCCAGACCGTAGACGGTCTCCGTGGGCATGCCGACGAGGCCGCCCGCGCGGATGGTCGCCGCCGCCAGCTGCACGTCATCGGTGATCACCGCCACATGGTCGCATCTGCGCCGCGCACTACGGTTCGCCTGTGCGCTTCCTGCTGTCCCTCGTGCTCGTCGTCGTGGCGATCGCCTGCGCGCTCGGCTCGGGCGTCGGCGCCATGCTAGCGCGCAACGTCCTCGATCCGGCTGGCTTCACGCAGGCCGTCGTCGCCACCGTCCAGTCCCCAGCTGGCACGAGCCTGATCCGAACTGCCGTCGAGAACGAGATCGCCGACCGTGCTGCGGCGCAGCCTTCGGCGATCGCCGCCGGAGCCGCCGCCATCGCCGGCAATTGGGCCGTGCGCGCGGTGCGCAGCCCCGCGGCGCCGCGCCTGCTCGGCTCGGTTGCGATCGGTCTGCAGCAGGGGATCCTGACCGGGACGCAGACCGGATCCGCGTCGTTCGACGTGCGCGCGTTCGCCTCGGCTGCGGACCCACCGGGCGTCGTGACGCTGGTGCTCGCGGCCCTGCCCGGTCCGCTCGTGGTGAAGGTGCCGTGGGTTGAGCTCTCCCCGGGGGCGCAGACGATCCTGCAGGAGCTCGATCGCCACCGCTGGCTGCCCGCGGCGCTGGCCGGGCTCGCCGTTGGCGTCGGGCTGCTCGCCGTGGGTGTTTCGCGGCGGAGGGGGCTGACGCTGATCCTGCTCGGCGCGGGGCTGGGGGCGAGCGCGTACCTGCTGCGTCCGCTCGCAACCGACGTGGCGGGCGCGGTGGTCGCGCGGCGGTCACAGGAGACCTCCACGGGCCCCTTGGCTGCGGTCTTCGTGGATCGCCTCTTCGACGGCTGGACCGCCGTGAGCGGCGCGATGATCGCGATCGGGTTGGCGCTGATGCTCGTCGGGCTCGTGTTCGGCCTGCGCCGGAGCCGCAGCTAGGTCGGCGGCAGGAAGGCGATGCCCTCGGCGTCGACGACGTGCGCGCCACCGTCGATCGTCAGCGTCGCTCCCGTCACGCCGCTCGCCGCGTCCGACAGGAGCCACGCGATCGTCGCCGCGACCTCACCGGCCTCGGCAGGACGCCGTGCCGGCGCGTACCGCGTGGCCTCGGCGTACGCCGCGTCGAGTCCGCCGGCGCGCTCCGCCAGTCCGTCGAGGGCGCCATCCGCCATCGGCGTGCGCACCCAGCCCGGGCAGACGGAGTTCACGCGCACCCCCTGAGGGCCGTGGTCGACGGCCATCATGCGCGCAAGATGCACCGCACCGGCCTTGGCGGAGCCGTAGGCGATCGACTCCGGACCGGCCCGCAGGCCGGCGAGGCTCGCGACGATGACGATCGACCCGCCGCTCTCGATCAACGCCGGCAGGCACGCCTTGGCGGCGAGGAACGGCGCGGTCAGATTCTGGCGCAGGACCGCCTCGAAGGCGTCCTGCGTCTGGGTGAGCGCGGACCCGCTGTTGCCGCCCCCGGCGCTGCACACCAGGGCCCGCAGCGTGCCGCCCGCTCCCTGGAGCGCGCGAGCGGCATCCTCGAGGTGCGCGAGATCCGCCGCGTCGCCGGGCAGTGCGAGTCCGCCTGTCTCCTCGGCGACCACCGCGAGCGGCTCGGGGCGACGACCGACGAGTCCCACGAGCCAGCCCTCCGCCGCCAGCAGTCGGGCGGTCGCGGCGCCGATTCCGGAGCCCCCGCCGGTGATGAGCGCCGCAGGCCGCAAGCTCAGGCCTCGAGTGCGACCGGATTGGTGAGCGTGCCGACGCCGCCGATGGTGACGCTGACGGTCTCGCCGGCCTGCAGGTAGCGGGGCGGTCGGCGGCTGTCGCCGACGCCGCCCGGTGTGCCGGTGCAGATGACGTCGCCGGGCAGCAGGGTGAGGCCGCGCGTCAGGTACTCGATGATCTCGGCCACGCTGAAGATCAGGTTCCGCGTGTTCGAGCTCTGCAGCACCTCGCCGTCGATGGCGAGCTGCACGTCGATATCGGTGAAGTCCACGCCTTCCGTGCTGACGATCGCGGGTCCGAGCGGGCAGAACGTGTCGAAGCTCTTGCCGTAGTCGAACTGCCGGAGCGGCGTCTCGAGCTGCGCCCGGCGCCCCGATACGTCGTGCACGCACGTGATGCCGCCGATGGCGGAAAGCGCGTCGGCGAGCGTCGCGCGATGCGTGCGTCGCCCGATCACGACCGCGAGCTCGCCCTCGAAGTCCGGACGCGTCTCCTCACGGGGGATGACGATCGTCTCGCCATGGCCGATCAGGCTGGTGGAGAACTTGGAGAAGACCACCGGCACGGCCGGGATGTCGAGCTCCGACTCCTCCGCGTGATCGCGGTAGTTGAGGCCGATCGCGATGATCTTGCTCGGCACGACGGGGTGGAGGAGCTGCACGTCGGCCGCGCTGGTGGCCTCGCCCGTCGCGGCTGCGATCACGGCCCAGCCCTCGACGTCGGGGACGAATCCCTGCGCTCCCGCCATACCCGCATCGACGATCATCTCGCCGTCCAGGCGTCCGAGGCGGATCTCGCCGGCTGCGTTCCGATAGCGCACTGCGTGCATGGGGTCCTCCGTGGTCGACCGGCGGCAGCATATCCGTCAGCGCGCGTCCGGATACAATCCCGGCACCGATCTGGAGGGGTGGGAGATGACCGTCAAGCAGCTTCAGGCGAAGGGTGTTCGCATCCTGCGCCTCGTCTACAGCGATCTCTACGGCGTGCAGCGTGGCAAGGACGTCCTCCTGACGCGCGCCGCGCACGCGATCTCGCACGGCAAGCCGTTCGTCGAGGCCGTCATGACGATCGACCACCGCCACAACATCGTCAGCGGCGACGAGGCCGGGTTCCGCGACTTCATCGCGATCCCCGACATGCGGACGGCGCGCATCAGCCCACTCGATCCCGAGGTGGCGATCGTGCTGTGCGACCTCGAGTCGGTGCCGTCGCACAAGCCGTCCGGTCTCGATCCGCGCGGCTCGCTCAAGCGCATCACCGAGCGCTACGCCGCACTGGGCTACACCGCCGTGGTCGCGCACGAGCTGGAGTTCTACCTCCTCGAACGCCACGCCGACGGCGTGGGCGGCATGCGGCCGCTGCCGATGCGCGACTCCAGCGTCTACACCGTCGGCCCGCTCGCCGATCCGACCGGCCTGGTGCGCGCGATGTTCGAGGCGTGCGAGGAGTTCGGCCTCGAGCCGATCTCGATGGCGCAGGAGTACGGCCACTCGCAGCACGAGATCAACCTGACGCACGGCGAGGCCGTCGCGGCGACCGACCGCGCCTTCCTGTTCAAGTCGCTCGTGAAGCAGATGGCCGACATGAACGGCGTCGTGGCGACGTTCATGGGCATGCCCGTCGACGACGACGAATGCTCCGGCTACCACCTGCATGCCTCGCTGGTGAACAAGGCCGGCAAGAACATCTTCGACGCACCGCGCGCGAAGGACGGCCTCAGCGAGGTCGCCCATCACTTCATCGCCGGAGTCGTAGCCCACGCCCCGGCGATGGCCGGACTCCTCAACCCGACGGTCAACTCCTACAAGCGCATCATCAACGGTGGCCTGTCGCCGAAGTTCGCGAACTGGGGCCACGACAACCGGCTCGCGATGCTGCGCATCAGCGAGGAGCGCGGCCCGGCGGCGCGCGCCGAGGTGCGCTCCGGCGACGGGGCGGCCAATCCGTACCTGATCAGCGCCGCGATCCTCGCCGCCGGGCTCGACGGCATCGAGCGCAAGCTCAAGTCGCCGAAGCCCGTGGTCGGCAATTTCTATGAGGGGCCGGAGGAGCTGATGGGCGCGCCGCTGCCGACATCGCTCGGGGAGGCGCTCGATGCGCTCGAGGCCGACACGCGCCTCGTCAAGCTGATCGGACCCGAGCTGATCGAGGTCTTCCTCCGCAACAAGCGCTACGAGCTGGGCCGTTGGGAGGCGCACCAGAACCGCCTCACCGCCTGGGAGATCGAGGAGTACGCCGAGGCGCTCTAGCGCTGCACGCAGGGGCCGGCCAGCGCGGCGTCGGCCTCGGCGTCGCTGAACCCGGCTTCGAGCAGGAGCTCGCGCGTGTGCTCGCCGAGCAGCGGCGGGTGCTTCGGCGACGTCAGGTGGTCGCCGTCGAAGGCGATCGGCGAACGGATCGTGCTGATCTCACCGGCGGTCGGATGCACGTGCGGCTGCAGCGCGTACGGTGCCGCCTCGAGCGCCTGCGGAATGGTGCGCACCGGACCGCTCGGCACATCGCGCTCGGCGAGGGCGGCGAGCAGCCGGTCGGGCTCGAAGCGCGCCGTGGCCTCCTGCAGCAGGGGAATCAGCACCGCGCGATTGGCGACCCGGTCGGGGTTGGTCGCGAAGCGCTCGTCGGTGCCGAGCTCGGGCACGCCGATCACCTCGCAGAAGGAGCGGAACTGCGGGTCGGTGCCGACGGCGACGATGATGTGCGCGCTCGTGGTCGGGAACGTCTCGTAGGGCACGATCGACGGATGCGCGTTGCCGAAGCGCTCGGGCTCCCAACCGGCGATCGAGGCCTCGGTGCCGCGATTGACGAGCCACGCCAGCTGCGCGTCGAACAGCGAGACCTGAACCCGCCGACCGGGCGCGCCGCCGCGCACGGCGAAGAGCGCGGCGAGGATGCCGTTGGCGGCGAACATGCCGGAGGTGACGTCGGCGATCGCCACGCCGACCTTCATCGGCGCACCGTCGACATCGCCGGTGATGCTCATGATCCCGCCCTCTCCTTGGATCGCGAAGTCGAAGCCGGGGAGCGGCGCCTCGGGGCTGTCGTGCGGGTAGCCGCTGATCGAGCAGTAGACGAGCGACGGGTTGTCGGCGCGCAGCGCCTCCCAGCCGAGGCCGAGCTTGTC
>CAWUMZ010000047.1:0-10544 GCA_963923625.1 uncultured bacterium
CGAGCGCGACGTTCGCCACAACGCGGTAGGCGAGGAAGCAGTCCTCCTGTGCACCGATCGCGAACGTCGTGTCGCGACGCAGCGCGAAGTACGAGAGCCCGTCGGTCGCGTAGCGGTTGAGGATCGAGCGGGCGATGTCGCGATCGCGCGCCTCGGCTGGCGCCGGCGGCGGCACGGGGCGCAGCCACAGGAGGACGATGACGGCGATCGCGATCGCCGTGTAGAGGCCGATCGCCGATATCGAGTCGGGCGCGCCGACAAGGGCATCGAGGCCCTGATCGGCGGCCTCGCGCAGCGAGATCGGGTCGCCGGCCAGGCGGGCGACGATCTCGCTGATCGCGACGCCGAGCAGGAGTCCGCCCGCTGCCAGCGCGAGCGTCCACTTGAGCACCCGACGCCCGGTGCCGTGCGCGCCTTCGACGGTGAACGCGCCGCGGCGGATGATCAGCAGGACGAGCAGGATGAGCGCAGCGATCGCCTCCTCGATGTCGAGGCCCTTGGCGATGTGCAGGACCGCGGTCGCGGCGAGGAGCCCCACCGCCAGCTGCCATGCGCGGTGGCGGCGGCGCACGAGGCCGAAGGCGACGATCATCAGCAGCAGGCCGAGTTCGAAGACGAGCACGTGCGCGGTGCGCGTGGCCTGCACGGGAATGACGCCGGCGAGCAGCGCGGAGCGCGCGGCGAGGTTCGGGGTCAGCGCCGACACCATCGACGCCAGCCCGAGCAGCGCCACGCCGGAGGCGAGCAGCTTGATGAACGTGTCCCTCGGGCGCGCGACCTGCACGACCCCAGTATCGCGCAGGACTTCGCGGGCAGAGTCGCGCCCGGCAGGATTCGGCGCGAGCGGAGGGTATGGTGAACACGTGGCTACCTCTCCGCGCGTCTCCCGTCCTGTCCGCCTCCTGATCGCCGCAGCGCTCGCGCTCTGCTCGCTGTTCGCCGTCGTCGGCGCGGCAGGCGCGGCACCGGCGGAGAACGGACGCCTGTACTGGGTCAACAGCCAGTCCGGGACGCTCACGAGCGCAGCGATCGCGGCTCCGGCGGGCGCAATCGCCGTCTACCCGACGGGCGACATCCCGAACTCCGTGTTCGCCACGAGCAGCGCGCTCTACTGGACGAGCGCGAGCTCCGGTCATATCGGCATCGCCAACCTCCAGGGCGCGGTGCAGAGCTACATCGCCCCGGGCGGCACGAGCGCGCCGACGGGCGTCGTCGTGGTCGGGCAGTTCATCTACTGGGCCGACAACGGCTTCATCGGACGCGCGACGATCACCGGCGCGCAGCCGCAGACCGGCTGGCAGTGGTACCAGACGCCGGGCGTGCAGAACACCTCGATCTGGTCCGATGGCGCGTTCGTCTACTGGGGCGACGCCAATTCGATCGGCCGCATCGGCCTGGATGGCTCGGCGCCGAACGTCAACTTCGTCTCGAACGCGCAGGTCGCCAACGCGGTGGTGTCGCCGTCGTCGATCACTTCCGACAACCAGCGCGTCTACTGGATCAACAGCGGCGCCTCGCAGATCAGCAGCGCCAGCGTGGGCACGGGCCTGCAGGTGACGCCGTCGTACCTGACGCTGCCGGCTCCGGCCGTCGGACTGACCGAGACCGCGACTTCGTTCTTCTGGACGGCGCAGGCCGGTGGCTCGATCGGCGCGGCGAACCTCACGCCCGCCGTGACCGCGCCGACGTTCATCAACACGCTCGCGAACCCGACGGACATCGCCGGCTCGCGTTGGGCGCTGACGGTTGCCAAGGCCGGCACGGGCGCGACCGCCAGCACCGTCACCGCTGCGGCCACGTCGGCGACGACGAACGGCCTCAGCTGCGGCCAGGTCTGCACGAACGACTTCCCCGACATGGCGACGGTGACGCTCACCGAGACGCCCGCCGCGGGCTTCGTCTTCGCCGGGTGGGCCGGGGCGTGCACGGGCGCGGCGAAGACCTGCACCGTCACGATGAACCAGGCGCAGAACGTCCAGGCGACGTTCAACCCCGCCGTCACGTCGTACGTGCTCACGCTGACCAAGAAGGGCACGGGCGCCGGCAGCATCGTCTCCTCGCCGGTCGGCCTCAACTGCGGCACCGTCTGCGCCGCGCCGTTCACGAAGAACTCGAAGGTCACGCTGACCGCCGTCGAGGGCCCGCTTGCCGACTTCGCCGGCTGGGGCGGCGCCTGCTCGGGTGCCAAGCTGCTCAGCACGTGCACCGTTCTGATGTCGCAGGCCCGCGCGGCGAGCGCGACGTTCAACCCGGCGCCGATCCTGTCGCTGACGAAGTTCGGCATCACGAACTCGACGTTCCGCGTCGGCAGCCACACGACTGCGGTGCGCGCGTACACGCCGGTCGGCACGACCATCAAGTACACGCTGTCGGAGAACGCCAACGTGACCGTCGCCTTCCAGAAGGTCGGCTACGCGAAGAAGCAGTACCTGTACCGCTCGTCCGGCGCCAAGGGCGGCAAGACGGGCGCCAACGCGATCTCCTTCACCGGGCGCGTCGGCCGCACGCCGCTGACGACCGGTCGCTGGAAGGTCATCATCACGGCATCGGACAGCACGACGACCACGAAGGCCCAGGTCGCGTACTTCACGATCCGCAAGTAGCTCGCTGGAGCGCGGGTGGCGCCACGGCGCCGCCCGCGCATCACCGGGCTAGGCGGTGATGCCCTCGCTCGGCAGCCCGAACGGCTCGGGTGCCTGCGCATGCGAGCCGAACAGCTTCTCGAGGAATCCGTAGAACCACTCGGCCTGGGCGGCGTCGGCCTCAGGCATCAGCGCATCCTGCTCCTCACGGGTCTGCGCGCCGGGCTCGCCGTAGGCCGCCCACGATGCGGCTTGCCACCGGCGGAAGCCCTCGATCGTCACCTCGGGGTGGAATTGCAGGCCGTAGGTGGTGCGGCCGTAGCGGTACGCCTGATGCGGATAGAGCTCGCTGGTGGCCAGCAGCGTCGCGCCATCCGGCAGCCCGAAGGTGTGGAAGTGGGCCTGCGTGAAGCGGAGGGGGTGCGGCAGGAAGTCGCGCCCATCGTCCGTCGGCGTCACCTCGTAGTACCCGAACTCGTGCAGGCCGGAGGCGGGCGGACCGACCTCGGCACCGAGCATGAAGGCGATCGACTGCGCGCCCTGGCAGATGCCGAGCAGCGGCACCTCGCTCTCGATGCACTGCGTGATCCAGCGGTGCTCCTCGCGCAGGAACGGATGCTCGGCCTCGGCGAATACGTGGAACGGCCCGCCGTGCACGACACTGCCGACCCACGAGTCGTCGAGCTCCGGCACGGGATCGCCCACGCACGGCCGGATCGTGACCGGGTCGAAGCCGCGCGCGTGCAGGTACGTGTTGACGCGGTCATCCGGCGGATCGTCGCCGTGGCGGATGATCAGGACGCGGGGCTTCATCACGCGAGATGGTGGCACACGTGCACCGCCGCCGTCTGGGCAGGGCGCACCGCGGCCCATGCGATCCGCCTGTGAGAGGTGGTCGGCTAGTAGCCGGCGACGCGCATGCACGACACCGTGCGGCAGCGATCACCTGGGCTGAGGATCCGCACGATCGTCACGGGCAGAACGCCGGGCTCGACGTACCACGAGGTGACGGGACCGTTCTGAAGGCGGTAGAGGATGTCGGTGACATCGGCGACGGCCGTGTCGTGGCCCCAGCCGGTGAGCAGCACGTCCCTGCCATCGCCGCCTTCGATGCGGTCGTCGCCCATGCGGCCGAGCAGCACATCGGCACCGGCATCGCCCGCCAGCGCATCGTTGCCCGGCCCGCCGTCGATGCGGTCGTTGCCGGCGCCGCCGACGACGCGGTCGTCGCCGCGCCCGCCGTAGATGACGTCGTCGCCGCCGTTGCCGACGATCTCGTCGTTGCCGCCGAGGCCGTAGATCCGATCCTTCCCGGCGCTACCGCAGATGATGTCGTCGCCGGGGGTGCCGACGATACGGCCCTTGCCGGTGATGGTGCAGCGCTGGCCGTTGTTGACCTTCGCGATGTCGCGCGCGACGGTGGGGTGCTCCGCTGCGGTGGCGCCGGCGTTGAAGTCGTAGTTCTGGCCGGCCTTGACGCCATCGATGACCACGTCGAACACGAGCTGCTCGTCGGGGGCGAGGGTGTCGGTGATGCAGACCACGGTCTGTCCCTGCACGTTGCAGTCGAAGGCGCCGCGGGTGGACGGTGCGGCGCGGCGTGTCATCAGCTTGCGTGCCCCGCTCCGCATCTCGATGCGCGGGTTCTGGACGCCGACGATGCGGAGTCCCGTCGGGATCTGGGCGGTAACACGCACCTGCGTGGCGCTCACGACGGAGATGTTCGTGGCGGTGACGGTGGCCGAGAACGCGCGTCCGACCGGCAGGACCGGCGGCACGGTGATGCGCACGGCGATGTCGGGCAGAGCTGCGGGTGCCGCGGGCGCCGGGGCGGCGTCGACGATCTCCCATGCGGCGGTGGCGGCCGTGCCGACGTTGCCGGCCGGATCGGTCGCGGTGATGCTCATCACGTGCCGCCCCTTGGCGAGGTAGCGCACGACGTTCGGGCTCGAGCAGCCGGTGGAGGCGCCGTTGTCGAGCGTGCACGTGAATGTCGCAGGCTCGTCGGCGGAGAACGCGACGGTGGCGGTCGACGAGGTGGTGGAGGCGGGCGGCGCCGAGGTGATCGTGGTGGTCGGCGCCTGCGTGTCGACGACCCAGGTCCACGTGTCGACGGAGTCGAGGCTCGTCGTCGCATCCGTGGCGCGCACGCGCAGCGTGTGGCTGCCGTCGGCGAGCCCGCTGAGCGCGTGCGCGGTCAGGGAATCGCACGGCGCGTAGGCGCCGCCATCGAGGCTGCAGTCGACCGTGGTGCCTGCGTCGGCGGTGAAGGCGAAGGCGGCGGCCGTCGTGGACGTCGGGTTGGCCGGGCCGCTCGTGATGGCGATCACGGGCGCATTCGGGCTGATCGTCCAGGTGTAGGAGACGCTCGCGACGTTGCCCGCCGCATCGGTGACGCGGACGTAGAAGGTGTAGGTGCCGTTGGCGAGACCCGTGTAGCTCATCGTCGACGCCGACGTGCAGGCGCCGTAGGTGCCGGTGGCCCCGCCCGGACCGTTGAGCTTGCACTCCGTCGTCGAGCCGCCGCTGGTCGAGAAGATGAAGTCGGCAGACGTCGACGGCGTGGGATTCGACGGCGTGGAGGTGAGGCTCAGGGTCGGCGGCGTGATGTCGACGATCCACGTGTAGGTGGCAGGCTCGCTCGTGTTGCCGGCGTCATCGGTCGTCGTGACGGTGAACGTGTGCGATCCCTCGGGGATGTCGGTCCACGTCTTCGGCGCCGAGGTGCACGGGCTCGCGTACCCGTCGATCGCGCAGGCGAAGGTCGTTCCGCCACCGCTCGCGGCATACGTGAAGGTCGCCGTCTGCAGATGCGTCGGGTTGGCGGGGTGGCCCGAGATCGCCACGGTCGGTGGCGTGAGGTCGATGGTCCACGTCCAGGTTGCGGTGCCCTGGTTGCCGGCGGCATCGGTGGCCGTGGCGGTGAACGTGTGCGAACCCTCGCCGAGCGTGCCGTAGGCGTGCGGGCTCGTGCACGAGACGGTGATGCCATCGAGGGTGCAGGTGTACGTGACGGTCTCGGAGGCGTGGAACGCGAATGCCGGGGTGGGATCGTTCGACGGGTCCGACGGCTTCGTGTCGAGCGTGACAGTCGGGGCGACCGTGTCGATCGTCCAGGTGTACGTGTCGGTGCCGGTCAGGCCGCCGTCGGTCGCGGTGACGGTGACGGTGTGCGCGCCGTCGGCGAGGCCGGTGTAGCTCTTGGGGCTGGTGCAGGACGCGGCCGTACCGCCGTCGATGGCGCAGGTCGTCGTGCCGGCGCTCGCCGTGAACGCGATCGATGCCGAGGTCGAGTTGGTCTTCGGCTGCGTCGGCCCGCTGGTGATCGTCACCGTCGGGGCGACGGGGCCGCTGGTGATCGTGAACGTCGCGCTGGCGGTGCCCGTGTAGTTCGCATCATTGACGGTGCCGACCAGCGCGTATGCGCCGACGTTCGACGGCTCGGTTGCGGAGCCGTCGTACGTGAGGTCGACGGTGAGGCCCGACGGCACGGTCGTGGCGGTCGCGTGCTTCGGCGTTGGGGTGGGCGTCGAGACCTGCTGCGTCAGCGCCGTCAGGTTGACGGTCGCCGTCGCCTTGGCGATCACGAGCGTGTCGGTGCCGGTGCCCTGGTAGTTGGCGTTCGAGATCGTGCCGGCCACCGTGTAGCTGCCGGCGTTCGTCGGCGCGGTGGCCGAGGTCGCATAGGACGTGCCGCCCGTGCCGGTGTAGGTGATGCTGACGCCGAGCCCGGAGGGGGTGGTCGTCGCAGTGACGGCGCGGGGGGTGGACGGGGCGTACGTCGCCGCGAGACCGCTCCACGCGATCGTCGCGGTGGCCTTGCCGATCGTGAGCGTGCCGGTCGACGACCCGCTGTAGTTCGGATCGTCGATCGTGCCGGTGACCGAGTACGAGCCCGCGTTCGTCGGCGCGGTGGCGCTCGGGCCGTAGGTCGTGCCGCCGGTGCCGGTGTACTGGTACGTCACGTTGAGACCGCTCGGACTCGTCGTGCTCGTCGCCGCACGCGGGGTGGACGGCGCGTAGGTGGCTGAGAGCGAGCCAAGCGTGACGGTGCCGGCGCCCTTGGAGATCGTCAGCGTGCCGGTGCCCACGCCCGTGTAGTTGGCGTCGACGACGGTCGCGATGACCGCGTAGGAGCCGGCTGCCGTGGGCGTGGTGCCAGACCCGTCGTAGGTGAACGTCGTCGAGAGGCCCGACGGCGTGGTGGTCGCCGTTGCGCCATGGCTCGAACCGTCGTAGGTCGCAGACGGCGCGGAGACGGTCACGGGTGCGACGGCCTTGTCGATCACGAGCGTGTCGGAGCCGGTGCCCTGGTAGTTCGCGTTTGAGATCGTACCGGTGACGGTGTAGCTGCCGGCGTTCGTCGGTGCGGCCGCGCTCGGTCCGTAGGTCGTGCCCGCCGTGCCGGTGTACGAGAGGGTCACCGTCAGCGGGGAGCCGTTGGTCGCGTCGGCGCTTGTGGTGGCCGAGGCAGCGCGTGGCGTCGATGGCGCATACGTCGCCGAGAGATCGGCGAACGTGATCGTGGCCGTCGCCTTCTGCACGACGAGCGTGAAGGTGGCGGTGCCACTGCCCGTCGAGTTGCGTGCGGTGATGGTGTACGCCGTCGACGCGCTCGTGGCGGTCGGCGTGCCGCTGATCGCGCCGGTATCCGTGTCGAACGTGAGGCCGGCGGGCAGCGTGGGCGAGATCGCGAAGGCGGTCGGCGAGTTGCTGGCGGCGTAGACCGGGCCGCCGGTGTTCGCGATCGTGTACGGCGTGCCGATATCGGTGCCGTAGGTGGCGGTCTTCGAGGTCGAGGAGAGCGTGATGCTCGGCGCGGCGAGCGAGGCGAGGATCGTGAAGCTGCGTGTCACCGTGGAGGCGGCCGAGTACGTCGCGTCGCCGGCCTGCGAGGCGACGATCGTGCAGGTGCCCGAGGAACTGCCAGCCGTGATCGACCAGTCGAGCGTCGTGCCGTCCTGCGCGACGGTGCAGGTCGACGTCGTGCTGCTGGAGTACGAGACGTCGAGGTTGGAGCTTGCGGTCGCGCTGAGCAGCTGCGTGGCCGACTGGTTCTTCACCATCGCGTCCGGCATCGGGAACGTGATCGTCTGCGCGGCCTTGCCGATCGTGATGGAGATGGTCGCCGAGGGGCTCGTGCCGACGCTGTTCGCGGCCGTGATCGAATACGACGTCGAGGCCTGCGGCGTGGTCGGCGTGCCGGTGAGGGCGCCCGTCGTCGTGTTGAACGTCATGCCGGACGGCGCGGCGGGCGAGATGACGAACGACGTGGGCGTGCCGCCCGTGTTCGTGATCGTGTACGGGGACGTGTTGTACGCGGTCAGCGCGGTCAGCGAGACGCTGCTGGGCGAGATCGAGATCGCGGGCGCACGCAGCACCTCGACGGTCTGCGAGACCGGGGTGGCGGCCGCGTAGACGATGTTGCCCGGTTGCGAGGCCGTGATGACGCAGTTGCCGCCGGCGAGCGCGTGGATCTTGCCCGAGACGAGCGAGCAGACGGTGCCGCTGCCCGAGGTGATTGCGTACGAGACGGCGAGTCCACTGGTCGCCGTGGCGGCCCCGTCGAGCGACTGGTCGGGGTCGCCTACGACCATCGACGGCAGCGTGGGGAAGTCGATCGTCTGCGGGACGTCGGTGACGGTCAGCTTGAACTCGACCGAGTTGCTTGTGCCCGCGGCGTTGGTCGCGGTGAGCCAGTACGACGTCTGCGCCTGCAGCTGGGTCGGCGTGCCGGAGATGAGCCCGGTGGTGGGGTCGAACGTCAGGCCGGTCGCGAGCGACGGGGCGACCGTTGCACCGACGCCGCCGCCCGCGAGGCTCTTGGCGGCGATCGGCAGCGCCGCCGGCTGCGCGCCATACAGCGTGTACGTCACGGCGGGACCGCCGGTGTTCGTCACGAGATACGGCGGGGCAGTCGGCAGGTTCACGTTGATCGTCTCGGCCGGCGTGTTCGTGCTGATGATCGGCGGCCGCAGCGAGTCGGCGACCGTGATCGTCTTCTCGATCGCCGTCGCCGCGGAGTACTCGCCGTTGCCGGTCTGCGTCGCGGTCACCTTGCAGGTGCCGGCGGTGCCGGGCGCGGTCAGCGTCGTTCCCGACAGCGTGCAGCTGCCGCCGGTGACGGCGAGCGTCACGGGCAGGCCCGAGTCAGACGAGGCGGACATCGCCTGCGTCGTCGACTTCACCATCGCAAGCGGGTCGTCGAAGGTGATCGCCTGCGCCAGCTTGGCGACCGAGAAGCTGAAGGTGACGGCATTGGAGGTGCCGGCCGCGTTCGTGGCGGTGATCGTGTACGGCGTCGATGCCTGGCCGGCGTCGGGCGTGCCGTAGATCTGGCCGGTCGTCGTATCGAAGGCCATGCTGTCGGGCAGCGCGGGCGAGATCGCGTAGCTCGTGGCCGCATCGCCGGTGTTCGTCAGCGTGTACGCGTTCGACACCGGCGTCCGGACGGTGAACGCGCCGGTCGACGGGCTGATCGCCAGGACGGGCTTCTGGGACACGGTGAAGCTCTTCGTGATGGTCGTCGCCGCCGCGTACTGCGAGTTGCCGGCCTGGCTGGCGGCCAGCGTGCAGGTGCCGCGGGCGATGATCGTGACCGTGGTTCCGGACACGGTGCAGACACTGGTGGTGCGACTCGCGTAGGCGACTGTCAAGCCGGACGATGCCGTCGCGGCATTGGAACCGGAGAGGGTGATGGGCGCGACGCCGAAGGTCTGGTTGCCCGGCGGCGTCGGCCAGGAGATCGTCTGGGCGGTGCCGGCGACCGCGAGCGTGAATGTCGTCGAGCCCGAGGTCGGGACGTAGCTCGACGAGCTCGACGAGCTGTTCTGGTACGGGACCTGCAGCGTGAGCGTGTAGGTCGTCGCGGGGCTCGTGCTTGTCGGGGTACCCGTGATGAGGCCCGTCGAGGCGCTGTAGGTGAGTCCGGTCGGCAGCGCCGGCGTGATGGTGTAGCCGTAGCCGCTGTACCCGCTCCCGGGGTAGAGGTTCTCGCAGCCGGCGGTTTTCATCGACTGGTCGCCCGAGGCCGGGGTGGAGGAGCTCGACGTGCTGGTGAAGGCCGCTCCGCCGGAGCCCGCATTGATGATCTGGTAGCCATCGGAGCCCGTCATCGCGACGCTGCGAGTGAGCGAGATGGTGCTGTTGGTCAGATAGAGAATGGGCGTCGGAGCGGTACGCGACGAGCTGGTGCCGGTGTAGTAGCCCATCGGTCCGGCCGCCAGCGAGCAGGTCGTGGAGTTCGAGCCGCTCAGTGTGCGCGGGCGGAAGACCGTGAACGACTTCGATACCGCCGGAGCCGAGGAGTACCCGTTGCCGCCGCCCTGGGTGGCCGAGATCGTGCAGGTGCCGATCGTCGAGGAACTGGAGACGTACTTCGCCTGCACGTACGCCGCGCCCCCGTACGAAACGATTGCGCAGTACGAGGAGCCTGAGGTGATCGAGAAGCTGACGGTGCCGCCCGGGGCCGACGCGCTCAGCCGCTGGTAGTAGTAGTTGCCCGACGAGCTGGGACGCGGCATGCCGTACGGCTGGGTGAACGTGATCGTCTGCGACTGCGACGTCACCGCGATCGACGTGATCGCCGAGTTCGAGCCAGCGGAGTTGGTCGCGGTGACGGTGTAGAACGCAGCTGCCTGGACGACGGTCGGCGTGCCGGTCAGCACGCCGGTGGTGGTGTTGAACGTCATGCCGGTCGGCGCCGCAGGCGAGATGCTGTACGAGGTCGGCGCGTTCACACCGGAGCTGACGACCTTGCCGAGTACATCGGGCGATGAGGTGACCGCGACGTTCTGCCCCAGAACGACGCTGGTGGTGAGCGAGATCGTCGGCTTGACCGTGCCGTTCGGCGTGCCCTCCTTGTCCTCGCTCTCAGTCGAGCCCGTGGCGTTCGTCGCGCGGACCGTGACCTCGTACTTCGTGCCGTTGGTCAGGCCGGTTGTCGTGCAGGTGGCGGGCGGG
>CAWUMZ010000048.1:0-10527 GCA_963923625.1 uncultured bacterium
CGAAACGGCCCCGGATCCACAGGGGATCCGGGGCCGTCGCAGGGTGGCCTAGATCAGGCCGAGCTCCTTGACCGCGTCGTACTCCTCGCGCAGCTCGGCGACGCTCGCGTCGATGCGCGGCTTGCTGAAGGCGTCGAGCTCGAGGCCCTCGACGACGCTCCACTCGCCGTTCTTCGCGACGCACGGCAGGCCGCAGATGATGCCCTTCTCGATGCCGTACTGGCCGTCGACGGCGACGCCCATCGAGACCCAGTCGCCGTCCGGCGTGCCGAGCACCCAGTCGTGGATGTGGTCGATCGCGGCGTTCGCGGCCGAGGCGGCCGACGACGCGCCGCGGGCCTCGATGATCGCCGCGCCGCGCTTCTGCACGGTCGGGATGAACGTGTCGGCGACCCAGGACTCGTCGGCGATGGTCTCCCAGGCGCTCTTGCCGGCGACCTTCGCATGGACGACGTCCGGGTACTGCGTGGCCGAGTGGTTGCCCCAGATGGTCATGTTCGTCACGTCCGACACGCCGACGCCCGTCTTCTGGGCGACCTGCGTGAGGGCGCGGTTGTGGTCGAGGCGCATCATCGCGGTGAAGCGCTCGCGCGGCACGTCCGGCGCCGAGTTCATCGCGATCATCGCGTTCGTGTTCGCCGGGTTGCCGACGACGAGGATCTTCACGTCGTCCGCGGCGTTGTCGTTGATCGCCTTGCCCTGCACGGTGAAGATCGCGCCGTTCGCCTCGAGCAGGTCGCCGCGCTCCATGCCCTTCGTGCGCGGGCGCGCGCCGACGAGGAGGCCGACGTTGGCGCCGTTGAACGCCTCGTTCGGGTCGTCGGTGCAGACGATGTTCGAGAGCAGCGGGAACGCGCAGTCGTCGAGCTCCATCGCGACGCCGTCGAGCGCGCCACGGGCCTGCGGCACCTCGAGCAGACGCAGTTCGACCTTCGTATCGGGGCCGAGCATCTGGCCGCTGGCGATGCGATAGACGAGCGCGTAGCCGATCTGGCCTGCGGCGCCGGTGACGACGACCTTGACGGGACTGGACATAGGTTCCTCCGGGGGAGAGTTCAGTGGGGTAATCGTGCCAATACCGAACGTATTCGGCGGCACGCGATTCTTGGTGAATCAACGGGGCCAGACCCCGTTGATTCACGGAGGTGCTACCGACTGATCGCAGCGTGCACCGCGGCGGCGCACTTGCGGCCGTCGGCGATCGCCGTCACGACCAGATCCGCGCCGCGCACGGCATCGCCACAGGCGAAGACGCCCGCGGTGGCGGTGGCGTAGGACTCGTCGATCTCGACGGTGCCGCGGTCGCCGATCGCGGCACCCGACTGGACGTAGACGTCGTCGTCCTCCGTGCCGGTGAAGCCGATCGCGAGCAGGACGAGGTCGACCTCGAGCGTCACCTCGCCGCCCTTGGCGGGCACCGGCTTGCGGACGCCCGTCTCCTCGTAGCCGGGGAACTCGACGCGGTGGCCGACGAGGTGCGTGACGCGGCCATCCTTGCCCTCGAAGCCGTCGGTGACGAACTGCCACTCGCGCTGGCCGCCCTCCTGATGCGCCGCGTAGGTGCGCAGCACGACCGGCCACTCCGGCCACGTCTTCTGGGGGTTGCGCTCGTTCGGCGGCGTGGGGCCGTGCGCGATCTCGTGCACCTCGATCGCGCCCTCGCGCAGCGCGTTGCCGAGGCAGTCGGCGCTCGTGTCGCCGCCGCCGAGGATCGCGACGCGCTTGCCCTTCGCGGTGATCTCCGGGCCCTCGACCGGCAGGCCCGCCGCGCGGCGATTCTGCTGGATCAGGTACGGCATCGCGAACTCGATGCCCGCCAGCTCGCGGCCCGGCAGCGCCAGATCGCGGTGGCGCTGCGCGCCCGTGGCGAGGATGACGGCGTCGACGCCGGCCCTCAGCTCATCGAGCGACAGGTCGCGGCCGACCTCGACGCCCGTCGCGAACTCGACGCCTTCGGCCTCGAGCTGCTCGAGTCGGCGATCGATCATCGCCTTGTCGAGCTTGAAGTCGGGGATGCCGTAGCGCAGCAGCCCGCCGAGGCGGTCGTCGCGCTCGAAGACGGTGACGCCGTGTCCCGCACGCACGAGCTGCTGAGCCGCTGCGAGACCGGCCGGACCCGAGCCGATCACGGCGACACGCTTGCCGGTGCTGCGCTCAGCCGGCTGCGGGGCGACCCAGCCGTGCGCGAACGCCTCCTCGATGATCTTCAGCTCGACCTGCTTGATCGTGACCGGCTCCTCCTCGAGGGCCAGCACGCAGGCCTCCTCGCACGGAGCCGGGCAGACGGCGCCGGTGAACTCGGGGAAGTTGTTCGTCGCGTGCAGGCGGTCGATCGCCTCGCGGAAGTGGTCGCGCTCGACGAGGTCGTTCCACTCGGGGATCAGGTTGCCGAGCGGGCAGCCCGTGTGGCAGAACGGCACGCCGCAGCCCATGCACCGCCGCGCCTGCTCGCGCACCAGGCCGACCTCGGCCTCGGGTGCCACGAAGGCGTAGTCCTTGACGCGCTCCTCGACGGGGCGGTACGGCGTGACACGCCGCTGGATCTGCAGGAAGCCCTTGGGATCAGTCACCGGCGATCGCCGCCTCTTCATCCTTGGCCGCGCGCTCGGCCAGCACGCGTGCGTAGTCGTCGGGCATCACCTTGACGAAGCGCCGCAGCGCGCCGTTCCAGTCCTTCAGCAGGGCTGCGGCAATCGGCGAGTCGGTGCGCGCGAGGTGCTGCTCGAGCAGGCCCTTCAGCAGCTCGCGGTCCTCGGCGCTCTCGACCGGCTCGAGCGAGACGCTCGCCGGGTTGACGCGCTTCTCGAACAGCCCGTCGTCATCGAGCACGAAGGCCATACCGCCCGACATGCCGGCTGCGAAGTTGCGGCCGGTCGGGCCGAGCACGACGGCGACGCCGCCCGTCATGTACTCGCAGCCGTGGTCACCCACGCCCTCGACGACCGCGGTGGCGCCCGAGTTGCGGACGCAGAAGCGCTCGCCGGCGCGACCGCGCAGGAAGGCCTGGCCGCTGGTCGCGCCGTAGAGGGCGACGTTGCCGACGTACGTCGAGTTCGAGACGTCGTAGCCCGCGTCGGCGGCGGCGCGCACGATGATGCGGCCGCCCGATAGGCCCTTGCCGCAGTAGTCGTTGACGGGACCGGTCAGCTCGATGTCGGTGCCCGTCATCGCGAAGGCGCCGAAGCTCTGGCCACCCGCGCCGTGCACCTTCAGCGTGATCGTGCCGTCGGGTAGGCCCGCGGGGCCGACGCGGCGTGCGACCTCGCCGGCGAGCATCGCGCCGAACGTGCGGTTGATGTTCTGGATGGGGCGCTCGATCACGACCGGCGTCCCCTTCGCCAGCGCGGGCTCCGCCTCGACGATGATCTCGGGGTCGATCTTCTGATCGAGCGCATGATCCTGCGGGCTCGTGCGGATCGGCGCGGGGTGGCCCGCCGTACGCGGGTGCGCGAGGATCGGCGACAGGTCGAGGCTCTCGAGCCAGACCGGACGGTCGGTGCGCTCGCGCAGCAGATCGCGGCGGCCGATCAGATCCTCGACCGTGCGGATGCCGAGGCCGGCCATCAGCTCGCGCAGGTGCTCAGCGACGAACAGGAAGTAGCGGACGATCTGGTCGGGCGTGCCGCGGAAGCGCTCGCGCAGCACCGGGTCCTGCGTTGCGATGCCGACGGGACACGTGTTGAGGTGGCAGACGCGCATCATGATGCAGCCCGCCGCGATCAGCGGGGCCGTCGAGAAGCCGAACTCCTCCGCGCCGAGCAGCGCGCCGATCAGGACGTCGCGTCCGGTGCGCAGGCCGCCGTCGACCTGCAGCGTCACCTGCCCGCGCAGGTCGTTCATCACCAGCACCTCGTGCGCCTCGGCGAGGCCCATCTCCCACGGCAGGCCCGCGTACTTGAGGCTCGACAGCGGCGACGCGCCGGTGCCGCCGTCGTGGCCGGAGATGACGATGTGCTCGGCCTTGGCCTTCGCGACGCCGGCGGCGACGGTGCCGACGCCGGCCTCGGCGACGAGCTTGACCGAGATGTCGGCGTGCGGGTTGACGCACTTGAGGTCGTGGATCAGCTGGGCGAGATCCTCGATCGAGTAGATGTCGTGGTGCGGCGGCGGGCTGATCAGGCCGACGCCTGGCGTCGAGTGGCGAAGCCGTGCGATGTAGTCGTCGACCTTGTGGCCGGGCAGCTGGCCGCCCTCGCCGGGCTTCGCACCCTGGGCCATCTTGATCTGCACCTGGTCGGCATCCACGAGGTACGGCGTCGTCACGCCGAAGCGACCCGACGCGACCTGCTTGATCGACGAGCGGCGGAGGTCGCCGTTGGCATCGGGGGTGGAGCGCGCAGGATCCTCGCCGCCCTCACCCGTGTTGGAGCGGCCGCCGAGGCGGTTCATCGCGATCGCGAGCGTCTCGTGCGCCTCGCGCGAGATCGAGCCCATGCTCATCGCACCCGTCACGAAGCGCTTGACGATCTCGCTCGACGGCTCGACCTCCTCGAGGGGGATCGCCGGACCGGCGGGGACGAGCTCGAGAACGTCGCGCAGCGCGATCGCGCGATCGGTGCCGGCGTCGATCTCCTCGGCGAAGGCGCGGTAGCTCTCGTAGGCGTCGTCGCGCACCGCTCGCTGGAGGTTGACGATCGAGTCGGGCCGCCACGCGTGGCGCTCGCCGCCGATGCGGTACTGGTACTCGCCGCCGGCGTCGAGGATGTCGTCCGGCTGCATCGGGTCGACGTCGAGCTCGTAGCGCTCGCGGATCTCGTCGGCGATGTCGACCAGCTCGAGGCCGCCGACGCGCGAGATCGTGCCGGGGAAGTAGCGGTCGACGAGCGCGCGGCCGAGGCCGACGGCCTCGAAGATCTGCGAGCCGCGGTAGCTCTGGATCGTCGAGATGCCCATCTTCGAGCAGATCTTCAGCAGGCCCTTGCCGAGCGCCTGCACGTAGCGCTTGCGCGCCTCGCCGAGCTCGAGGTCGCCGAGCTCGCCCTTGGCGTGCAGGTCGCGCAGGGTCTCGAGTGCGAGGTACGGGTTGACGGCTGCGGCGCCGTAGCCGATCAGCAGCGCCATGTGCATCGTCTCGCGCGGCTCGCCCGACTCGACGACGAGGCCGCACATCGTGCGCGCGCCCTGGCGCACCAGATGCGAGTGGACGGCGGCGGTCGCGAGCAGCGGCGGGATCGGCGCCATCGTCTCGTCTGCGCCGCGGTCGGACAGGATCAGGATCGTCGTGCCGCTCCAGACCAGCTGCGATGCCTCGCGCGACACCATCTCCAGCGCCTTCGCGAGACCCTGTTCGCCCTCGGCGACGGGGTACAGCGTCGAGATCGTGGCGGCGCGGAAGCCCTCGCGGCGCAGGGCGCGCAGCTTCTCGAGCTCGCCGTTCGTGAGGATCGGGCTCAGCGTCGTCACGCGGCGGCAGTGCTCCGGCGTCTCGGTGAGGAGGTTGCCGATCGCGCCGACGCCGACGCGCAGGCTCATCACCAGACGCTCGCGCTCGGAGTCGACGGGTGGATTCGTGACCTGGGCGAACTGCTGCTTGAAGTAGCTCGGGAGCAGGCGGTTGCGGTGCGTGAGCGCGGCGAGCGGCGTGTCGTCGCCCATCGAGCCGATCGGCTCGGCGCCGGTCAGCGCCATCGGCGTGAGCAGCAGCGAGAGGTCCTCGCGCGTGTAGCCGAAGATGCGGTGCTGGAGCGGGAGGGCCTGCTCGTCGATGCCCACGCCCTGCTGCGGGCGGAGGTCGTCGAGATGGAGCTTGTACTGATCGAGCCACTGGCGGTAGGGGCGCTGGCGCGACAGCACGCGCTTGATCTCGCGGTCCTGCACGACGCGGCCCGACGCGGTGTCGAACATCAGCATGCGGCCCGGCTCGAGGCGGCCCGTCTCGACGACCTCCGACTCGGGGATGTCGAGCACCCCGATCTCGGACGCGAGCACGCAGATGCCGTCGCGCGTGCGCAGCCAGCGACCGGGGCGGAGGCCGTTGCGGTCGAGCGTGGCGACGACCTTGTCGCCGTCGGTCGCGATCACCGCCGCCGGGCCGTCCCACGGCTCGACGAGCGTGGTGTGGTACTCGTAGAACGCGCGGATGTCGTCGTCGATGTCGAGCGTCGTGTCGCTCCACGCCGGCGGGATCAGCATCGCCAGCGCGTGCTCGAGCGGCCGCCCCGCCTGCACGAGAAGCTCGAGCGCGGCGTCCAGCTTGGCCGAGTCGCTCCAGCGCTCCTCGGTGATGGGGTACAGCTTCTGGAGGTCGCCGCCGAACAGCTTGCTGTGCAGCTGCGGCTCGCGGGCCGACAGCCAGTTGGCGTTGCCGCGCACCGTGTTGATCTCGCCGTTGTGGGCGATCATGTTGAACGGGTGCGCGAGGTCCCACGTGCCGAGCGTGTTCGTCGAGAAGCGCGAGTGGACGAGCGCGAGCGCCGACTCCACGTCCGGGTCGGCGAGGTCGGGGTAGTACGCGCGCACCTGGGTGGCGCGCAGCAGGCCCTTGTAGACGAGCGTCTTCGCGGACATGCTGGGGATCGCGAACTCGGCGTCGGAGATGCCGGCGGCGCTGACGGCCTTCTGGATGCGGCGGCGAATCACGTAGAGCTTGCGCTCGAACGCGTCGAGCGAGCCGTGGCGGCGCTCGATGATGAGCTGGCGCACGAGCGGTGCGGTCTCGCGCGCGACGGGGCCGATCGCCTCGGGCACGACGGGCACCTCGCGCCAGCCGACGGCGCGGTGACCCTCCTCGGCGACGGTGCGCACCGCGATCTCGGAGCAGCGCAGACGCGCGCTCGGATCGTGGGGGAGGAAGACCATCCCGATGCCGAAGTCGCCGGCGGCCGGCAGGTCGATGCCCTCCTCGCTCGCGACGCGCGCGAGGAAGCGGTGCGGCATCTGGATGAGGATGCCGGCGCCGTCGCCCGTCTCCGGATCGGAGCCGGTCGCGCCGCGATGGTCGAGGCGCTCGAGGACGGTCAGCGCCTGCTCGACGACGGAATGGGAGGCGATGCCATCCAGGTGCACGACGGTTCCGAGGCCGCAGGCATCGTGCTCGAACTGCCGGTCGTAGAGACCGCCGGTGTGCTCCGCGTTCCGCATGGTTCGGCAGTCTATTCGATCTGCCGTCGCAGACGGATCATCAACCAAACAACAATGAACCATATGGTTCAGGACATTTTGGATCCGTATCCAGGATGCCCGTGACGCAGCCAATCTGGATCCGGATCCAGATTGGCCTGAATCGGGACAGAATCGTGCCGGGGCGGCACGCGCAGGCGGTACGATCTGCGTCATGGCCGTCACGGAAGATCGCGAGATCCTCGCCGCGCGCGACCTGCTCGCGCGGTACGCCGAGGTCTACCCGCTCGAGAGCGCCGAGATCGTGCCGGTGGAGGACATCGCCGAGTCGTTCCTCGGTCTCCGCGTCAAGGACGCCGAGCTCGAACGTGGCGTGTCGGGGATGCTCGAGATCCGCACGCGCGAGATCAGCGTCAACGCCGCTGAGGGCGTCACGTGGCCGCGCCGTCGCCGCTTCACGATCGCGCACGAGGTGGGGCACTGGCAGCTCCACAAGGACGACATCGCCGACCTCGTCGTGACGCGCACGCACGACTACGTGCCGGCCGCGCGCGAGAAGGCGAAGACGCCCGAGGAGATCCGCGAGCGCGAGGCCAACCGCTTCGCCGCCGAGCTCCTGATGCCCGAGGACCGCATCCACGCGGCGGTCGACGCGCACGGCGCCGACGTCGTCGAGCAGGCCGAGCGCTTCAACGTGTCGGCGCTGTCGATGGCGTGGCGCCTCTTCAACTACGGCTACATCACGCGCCGCCCGTACCGCGGCGACTACGAGGGCCTGGACTAGACGCCGAAGAGCTCGTCGACCAGGCGCTCGCCGTCGGTCGTCGCCTCGGGCTCGGCCATGCTCGCGTCCATCAGCATGAACTCCGTCGGCTCGGCGCTGCGGTTGAGCGCCACCGCCGGCCCGAGGTCGGGCAGGGGATTGAAGCGCGTGGCGGCAAGCGTCTCGCGGATGCCGCCGAGCAGGTCGCCGAGCGCATCGAGCAGCGCGGGCTGAACGCGCGCGGGCTCGAGCTGACCGGTCTCGAGCTCGTGGTAGCGCTCCGCCAGCCGCTCCTGCGCTGCCTCGCCGCGGATGCCGAGCCGCTCGGCCAGCTGCGCGAGCAGCGCGGGGCGCTTGATGCTCGCCTCGAGGCGCGCGGCCTCGAGGATCTCGGCCCACGGCCGCACGTCGAACATCGGCGAGGCTGCGAGCGCATCGATCTGCGCGGTGCTCGGCTCGGGCGGGCCGTGCAGGGACAGCGCGACCTCGACCATGTCGAGCAGCTCCTGCCGGTCGTCGCCGGCCTGCTCCACGATCGCGTCGAAGTCGTCGAGGCGGCGCTCGTCGAGCGCGGCGCAGGCATCGACGAGGAGGTTGCCGAGGCGGATCTCGCGATCGTCCATCACGACTCCAATTCTTGCCGCTCCGCCTCCGCGCGCAGGCGCTTGTGCGCCCGCCAGCGGATCTGGTGGAGGTTGTTGGTCGTCACGTCGAGCTCGGCGGCGATGTCGGCATCGCTGATGCCCTCGAGCGTCAGGTCGATGATGCGCCGCTCGCGCTCGTCGAGCACGGGGAAGAGGCGCTCCAGCAGATCGCGGTCGAGGATGAGATCGAGCTCGTGCTCCTCATAGCGCGCGCCCTCGATCTCCTCGATCGTGGGCGCCTGGCGCGCCTCCGTGCGCTGGACGTCGCCGTACGCGAACGACGCCATCTGGTTGATCAGGCCGACCATGTTCCGCGGATCCTCGTTGCGGAAGTACACCCAGCGTGTGAAGCGGATGCCGATGCACCCCAGCACGTCGTCCCTCTCAGCGCCGCGGGCCACGCGTCGCGATGCGAGGATGGCCTGCTTCTCGTACCGCAGCCAGAGCTCAGCGGCAGCCCTCTTCGCCGCGTCAAGATCGCCCGCACGATACGCGGCTCGCGCGCGTCGGGTGAGCTCGACGTCGATGGCGGAGTCGTCCGGCATGCGTGCTGATTCTGCCGGTTCGGGCCCTCGGAGGGAAGCGGGATGCGCAGGAGGAAGTCCATGATGCGCTGCCGTCGGCCGCAGCCGCGGATCGCTTACGCCCGCTGACGGAATCGAAGGCGGGGTTACGACGCGAAGTCGAGCAGCACCTTGCCGACCTTGCCCGAGCCCTCCATGTGCGCGAGCGCGTCGGCTGCCTCGAACCAGGGGAACGAGCGGTCGATCACCGGGTTCAGCCGCCCGGCGTCGAACAGCGGGCCGAGCTCGTGATGAAAGCGCTGGATGGCATCGGCCTTCTCCTCGATCGGGCGGGCGCGCAGCGTCGTGCCGAAGATCGACGCGCGCTTCGTCATCAGATCGCGCAGCTGCAGCTCGACCTTCTGGCCGGCGCCGATGCCGACGATGGCGAGACGGCCGAGGCGCGCGATCGCCTTCATGTTGCCCTCGAAGTTGGGGGCGCCGACGAGCTCGAGGATGACGTCCGCGCCACGGCCGCCCGTCAGGTCGAGCACGGAGTCGACCCAGCCCTCGGCGTCGATCGCCGTCGCGCCCCAGCTCTCGATCGCCTTGCGGCCCTCGGCGTGGCGCGAGACGCCGATCACCGTGGCGCCCGACGCGACGCCGATCTGCACGGCGGCCGAGCCGACGCCGCCGGCCGCGCCGTGGACGAGCAGCGTGTCGCCGGGGCGGAGGCCCGCCTGGGTGGAGATGGCGTCGTGCGCGGTGATGAACACCTCGGGGATCGCCGCGATCTCCTTCGCATCGAGACGCGACGGCACGTGCACGACGCAGCGCTCGTGCACGGCGACGCGGTCGGCGAGCCCACCGCCGCCGACCAGGCCGTACGCGCGATCGCCGACCTTCCAGCTGCGCACCTTCGAGCCGACCTGCTCGACGACGCCCGCGACCTCGAGGCCCGGGATGTCGGACGGCCAGCCGGGCGGCGCCGGGTAGGCGCCCTTGCGCTGCGCGACGTCGGCGCCGTTGATGCCGGCGAACGCCGCGTGGATCAGCACCTCCTCGTCGCCGCAGACGGGATCGGGCCGCTCCTCGCAGGTGACGACCTCGTTGCCTCCGGCTCCCGTGTACACGACGCAGCGCATGCTGTGCTCCTCGATCTCGACTGGGCGCAGCGTACCCGCACGAGGATCGGCGCGGAACCTGGGGAACAATGGGCGCATGCGCCGTCTCGTCGTCTCCGCCGTCCTCTGCGTGCTCGCCGCGGCCCTCGCCGCCGCGTGTGGGGGCTCGTCGAGTGGGGAGGCCTCGGCTGCGGCGCCGACCACGGCGGCTCCGACCACGACCGTCGCGCCAGCGACGACCGCGGAGGCACCGGTCACGACCGAGGCGGCGACGCCCGCCATCCCCAAGCGCCTCGGCAGCGGTCAGCCCGTCACGTTCGCCTTCGGCGGCGACGTGATGTTCGAGGAGCCGATCCGCTCGTATCTCTCCGACCCGGCGTCGGTCTTCGCGCCGATCCGCGGCGTGCTGCGCCGGGCCGACGTCGCGATGGCGA
>CAWUMZ010000049.1:0-10459 GCA_963923625.1 uncultured bacterium
TGCTGCGCCGCGTGCTGCCCGAGGCGCCCGAGTCGATCGGCACGCGCTTCCAGCGGCTCGGCTCGGCGCTGCTGACGCCCGCCGACGTCCGCGCAGCGGGCGACGCGACGCTCGCCGAGCAGTACGAGCGCTGGTGGCGCGCGCTCGACGAGGAGCAGGTGATCGACCGCGGCCGCATGCGCATCGCCGTGGTCCACGCGCTCCGCACCGACCTCGCCGCCTGGCCCGAGCACGAGGCGCTGTTCGCCCAGGGCTTCGATGATCTGAGCCTCGCGCAGGAGCAGCTGCTGCGGCTCATCGCCGAGCGAGCCAGCGTCGTCCTGAGCCTCTCGTACGAGGCCGGTCGCACGCCCTTCCAGGTGCTCACGCCAGTCGTCGGTCGGCTCGCCGAGCAGGCCGGCTCGTCGCGCATCGCCGATCTCCGTCCGGGCGACTTCGACCGGCATCCCGATCTCGTCGCGCTCGAGCGCCGCTTCGGCGAGCTCGACCCCGACGGGCGCATGCCGGCGTCCTCGACCGGCGGCGTCGTCGTGCTGGAGGCGGAAGGTGAGCGTGGCGAGGCCGAGCTCGTCGTCGCCGAGGTCGCGGCCGCGCTGCGTGCCGGCACGCCGGGGCATCGCATTGCCGTGATCGCGCCGCGTGGCGCCTCCGACCGTCTGCGGCTCGTGCGGCAGCTGCGCGAGGCGGGCCTCGAGGTGGACGGCGAGGAGCAGCGCCTGCTCGTCAAGACGCCGTTCGGGCGCGCGCTGCTCGCGTTGCTCGCGCTCGCGTGGGACGACGCGCCCGGCGATGCCGATCGCCTGACGTGGCTGCGGTCGCCGTGGAGCGGCGCGCCTGCCCACCTCGTCGAGCGCATCGAGCGTCCCGTGCGCCGCTCGCAGGAGACGCTCGAGGACGGCGTGCAGCGCCTGGAGCCGATCATGCGCGCCCTCGCGCCGCCGGCGGGTGCGCGCGGGGCCAGCACGCCCGTGGCCGAGGCGACCGCCGCGGTTCGCGGCATGCTGCAGCGCGCCCACGGGCTCCGCGCCGCCGACGATTCGAACCCGCTGCGCGACGATGTCGCGGTGGCGACGGTGGTGCTCGGCGAGCTCCAGCGCCTCGCCGCGGTCGAGCCGCCGCCCACGCGCGAGGAGGTGCGGGAGCAGCTCGTGCACCTGGCGTTCCGCGGGCGTCGCCCGCGTCGCGATGCGATCCGCATCCTCGATCCGCGGGCCGCGCGAACGATCGACGTGGACGTCGCAATCGTGATCGGGTTCGAGGAGCAGGCGCTCGGCGCCGCGCGCGTCAGCGATCCGCTGGTCGAGCTGCCCGAGCAGAGCGACGTGGCGCGGCACCTCGCGTACATGGCGATCACGAGGCCGCGCGAGCGCCTCGTGCTGCTGCGGCGCATCGCCGACGACGACGGGCGTCCGCTCGCGCCGACCGCGATCTGGGAGGACCTGATGAGCGCGGCCGGAGAGCCCGCCATCGTCGCTCGGCGCGGGTTCTCCGACGTCGTCTTCGACGTCGCCGACGCGCCGACGGTGCGCGAGCGCGCGCGCAGCATCGCGGCGTGCGCGGCGATCGACCCCGACGAGGCGCTGCGGCTGGCCGGGGCAGCCGGCGTCACCGGCGCCATCCGCCGTGCGCTTGCCGGACGGCGTCAGGACACGCGGCTGACGGATCCGCGGCTGCTCGATGAGCTGCGCGAACGCGACCCGTTCGGCGTCACCGAGCTCGACCGCTTCGGCAAGTGCTCCAGCATCTGGTTCGTCGAGCGTCGTCTCAGCCCGAAGCGCATCGACGAGCCGGTCGACGACCGCCTGCGGCTCGGCACGATCGCCCACAGCGTGCTCAACCGCTTCTACCGCGAGGTGCCCGGCATCCTCAACGTCACGTCACTCGGACCGGAGCAGGCCGATCGCGCGGTCGTCGAGGCCGAGCGCATCGTCGATGAGGAGGTGGGCAAGCTGCGTCCGATCGCGCCGGGCGATCGCACCCGCATCGACCTGATGCGCTGGGGCCTGCGTCGCGACATCGGCCGGCTCGTGCGACGCGCCGCGCTCGCCGATGCGCCGCTGGTGCCAAGCGAGTTCGAGGTGTCGTTCGGCATGCGCACGGCGCAGGCCGGGCGCAAGGACGGGATCGACGTCGGCGTCGCGCGCCTGTCGGGCAAGATCGACCGCATCGACACCGACCCGACGATGACGGCGCGCGCGCTGGTCGTCGACTACAAGACGAGCACGATCCCCACGGGGCCGGAGATCCGGGACAAGGGCGAGCTGCAGGTGCCGCTCTACCTGCTCGCGCTGCGCGAGGTGCTCGGCCGCGAGCCCGTCGGCGGGCTGTTCGTGTCGATCCGCAAGGGCTCGATGCGCGGCATCGTCGATGCAGCCGAGGACGACGTGCTGCCGCCGGGGCTCACGGGCAACGACATCGTCGATCACGAGACCTTCGAGGCGGTGCTCGAGTCGGCGCGGGCGCAGGCCGCCGAGCGCGTCGAGCGCATGCGGGCGGGCGATGTGCGCCACGACCCGTCCGACGAGGCGTCGTGCAGGCAGTACTGCGACTACAGCGGCATCTGCCGGGTGCGCCCATGAGCGCCGTCGGCACGCGCCCGCCGCTGTCGCCGCCGCAGCTCGCCGCGGTCGAGGCGCCCGCCGGCGTCTTCGTCGACGCGGGCGCCGGCTCCGGCAAGACGACCGTGCTGGTGGAGCGCTACGTGCGCTCGATCACGGAACGCAACCACCTGCCGTCGCAGGTTCTGGCCGTCACCTTCACCCGGCGCGCGGCGGGCGAGCTGCGCGAGCGCATCCGCGCGCGCCTGCGCGGCGAGGGGCGGGCCGATCTGATCCCGCTCGTCGAGGGCGGCTGGATCGGCACGATCCACGCGACGTGCCAGCGCATCCTGCTCGAGTTCGCCGACCAGGCCGAGGTGCCGCCCGGCCTGCGCGTCGCCGATGACGTCGAGACCGTCCTGCTGCGCGAGAGCGCGTTCGACCGCGCGCTGGCGGCGCTGCTGCACGACCTCGGCGACGACGGCCTGCGCCTCGTCTCGGCCTACGGCACCGATCGCCTGCGCGAGATCGCGACCACGCTGCTGCTGGGCGCGCGCATGCGCGGCCGGGAGCCGCTCGCACCGACCGGCGGCGGCTCGGCGGCGGAGCTCGCGGAGCACGTCGCCGAGCTGAAGGAGCGCGCCGCCCAGGTGGCGGTCGAGGGCAAGGAGGGGCCGACGGTGCTCAAGCGCCGGCAGGCGGCGACCGAGCTCCTCGCGCTGCTGGCCGGGGCACCTGAGCCGTTCGATCTGGCGGACCTCAAGGAGTTCAAGCTCGGCGATGCCGCCTACAAGGACCTGATCGGCGAGGCCGAGCTCGTGGCCCGCGATCTGCTGGCCGCCGAGGTCGCCGAGACGCTGCAGGCGCTGATCGACCGCTTCGCCGTGGAGTACGAGCGCGCCAAGCTCGAGGCTGGGGCCGTCGACAACGAGGATCTGCAGCTGAAGGTGCGCACGCTGCTCGACGAGCATCCCGACGTCCGCGCGACGCTGCAGGAGCGCTTCCGCGAGATGCTGATCGACGAGTTCCAGGACACGGACAGCCTGCAGGAATCGATCCTGCGGGCGCTGCGCGGTCCCGATACGCCGCTCCTGGCCGTGGGCGACGAGCAGCAGGCGATCTACGGCTTTCGCGGCGCCGAGGTCGAGGTGTTCCGCGGCGAGCGCGAGCGCGCCGGCCGCGAGGAGTCGATCACCGTCGTCGAGCTGCACGAGAACCGCCGCTCCGTCTCGCCCGTGCTCGACGCGATCAACGCGATCTTCTCCCGTGAGTCGCGCTTCGCGCACCACCCGCTCGTGCCCGTGCGCACGGCCGACGGCGTGGCCGATCCCGCGGTCGAGCTGCTGATCGGCGTGGGGGAGAAGACGGATGGCGGGCGGGCCGTCGAGGCCGGCCTCGTGGCGCGCCGCCTGCGCGAGCTCGTCGATGGCGGGTACCGCTGCAAGGACATCGCGCTCGTCTTCCGCGCCGGCTCGAACGCCGAGGTCTTCGAGCGCGCGCTGCGCGCGGAGGGGCTGCCGACGGTGTCGTCGACCGGCCGCGGCTTCCTCGAGCGCCAGCCGGTCAACGACATCCTCGCGATGCTGCGCGTGCTCTGGAACCGCTTCGACGACCTGGCGCTGCTGACGTGCCTCGCCTCGCCGATGGCGGGCGTCTCGAACGACGGGCTGGCGCTGATGCGGCAGGCGGTCGAGTGGGAGTTCGCCGTCGCGCTCGACGATCTCGGCGGCGTCGGGCTGCGCGATGACGATCTGGCGCGGGCCGTGTCGCTGCGCGATGCGATCGCGCGCCTGCGTCCGCTGGCGGGTCGCCTCGGCCTGGCCGATCTGATCGCGGCGATCGTGGCGGAGACGCGGTACGACCTCGCGATGCTCGTGGAGCAGGACGGCGCGAGCCGGATGGCCAACATCGAGAAGCTGCGGCGCGTCGCCCACGCCTACGAGAACGCGCGCGGTGCCGACCTCGCGGGCTTCGTGACGGCCGTCGAGTCGGGGCGCCTCGACGGCGCGCTCAAGATCGAGGGCGTCATCTCGTCGGAGACCGACGACGCCGTGCGGCTGATGACCGTGCACCAGGCCAAGGGCCTCGAGTTCCCCGTCGTGGTCGTGCCCGACCTCGCGCTGCGCCCGCCGAACGCCTCGCCGGCCGCGCTGGTGCCGGCGCTCGGCGCGCCGGCCGCCGTGGTGCCGGCCGCGACCGGCAACCGCTGTCCCACCCGGGCGCTCGTCGCGGCGATCGAGCGGGACGACGAGGCCCGCGAGCTCGAGGGCCATCGCGTCGCCTACGTCGCGTGCACGCGCGCCGAGAACCACCTGATCCTGTCGGGTGCGCGCGGGGACAAGCTTTCGGCCGGCACGCCGCTGACCTGGCTGTGCGGCCTGCTCGACGACGACGCCGGGCTCGGCGAGCGCGTGCTCGAGGTGGACGGCGCCCGCATCGGCGTGACGGTGTCGGACGAGCCGACGAGGCCGGCCGGTTCCGCTGAGGACGACGATGAGCGGCGCGCGTACGTGCTCGATGACGGCGACGCGCAGCTGACGTTCGACATCGACGCGGTGGGCGCCGCCGAGCCGACGTCCGACTACGGGCTCGCCGCGCTGGCGCCGCTGGCGGGTGGCGAGGGGTGGGAGGCGCCGCCGCTCTCGTACTCCGCGCTCGAGCAGTTCGAGGCCTGCGCATACCGCTTCCACGCCCAGCGCATGCTCGGGCTCCCGGCCGAGCAGGCCGGCGGCAGTGCGGCCGTCGGCAAGGCCGTCCACGCGGCGATCGAGATCGGCGAGGAGATCGATGCCGGCCTCCTGCTCGTCGAGGCCGAGCCCGCGGCGACGCTGGCCGAGCAGCAGGAGGCGCGCGACGGCCTGCGTCGCTGGCTCTCCTCGCCGCTGCGCGAGCGCTTCGCCGCGCTTCCCGACGTCCGTCACGAGCAGCCGTTCCTGCTCCGCCTCGGCGCGGCGACGGCGACGGGCTTCTTCGACCTCAGCGCGGTTGCCGACGGGCGGCTGGTGATCGGCGACGTCAAGGTCGCGAAGCTCAAGGGCCGCACGCCGGAGGAGCGCCGCGACGACAGCTACCTGATCCAGGAATCGATGTACGCGCTGGCCGGGCTCGAGGCGGGCTACACCGAGGTCGAGGTTGCGTACCAGTGGCTCGGCGACGAGGAGGCCGCGCTGGCCATGGCGACGCGGGTCTTCACGCAGGACGATCGCGAGCGGCTGCGCGACTCCCTCGTCGAGTTGGCGAAGCGCGCCGTGCACGGTCCGTGGCGCCCGACGCCGCCGGCGCACGGGTGCGGCGACTGCCCGGCGCTGAACGTGCTGTGCGCGGGACCGCGACTCGGCGAGCGCGATGCCTAGGGTCACGCGCACCAGCCCGCCGGAGGCCCGCGCGCGCGTGATCTTCCGCCGGCTGCGCGCCGAGTACCCCGACGCGAAGTGCTCGCTGACGTTCCGCACGCCGTGGGAGCTGCTCGTCGCGACGATCCTCTCCGCCCAGTGCACCGACGACCGGGTCAACATGGTCACGCCGCCGCTGTTCCGGCAGTTCCCGACGCCCGAGGCGTTCGCCGGCGCGACGCAGGGCGAGGTGGAGGAGGCGATTCGCTCGACGGGCTTCTTCCGCAACAAGGCGAAGTCGCTGATCGGCGCGGCGCGGTGCATCCTCCACGAGCACGGCGGCGAGGTGCCGCGCACGATGAAGGAGCTGAAGGAGGTACCGGGCGCGGGGCGCAAGACGGCCAACGTCGTCCTCGGCAACGCCTACGGGCTCGCGGAGGGCATCGCGGTCGACACGCACGCCTCGCGGCTGAGCCTGCGCCTCGGGCTCACCGACACCGTCGAGCCGGTCAAGGCCGAGCGCGAGCTGATGGCGATCGTGCCGCGCCGGATGTGGACCGATTGGACGCACCTGCTGATCGCGCACGGGCGCGCCGTGTGCACCTCGCGCAAGGCGCACTGCGATCGGTGCGTGCTGTTCGACCTCTGTCCCACCGGCCTGCAGGAGCGGCGACGAACCGCGCGTCCCGCGCGCGCCGGCGGGCGCTCGAGCTAGACGATGCTGGCGGCATGGACCGCCTCGACATCGAGCTCTACGCCGAACGGCTCGCGCGCCATGCCGAGCGCGCCGCCGATGATCTCGCCGACGCCCGCCTGCGCGAGGCGTGGTGGCAGCTCGAGCAGGACGTGCGCGGCGGGCTGACCGCCGGCGACGCGGCGCGCCTCGAGGGGCTCGGGCTGCTCATCTCCCCGCCGGCCGCGGCCGTCGTCGCGCGCAGCGTGGCCGAGCGCACGCGCGATCTCGCGGCGATCCACCGCCTGCAGACGCTGGTCGAGGGGCAGCGAGCCGCCGTGCGTCAGGCGGGCGGCGAGAGGGCGATCAGCAGGCCGCCGTCATCGTCGTAGGCCGGGAAGCAGTCGACGATCACCGGCTTCTCGATGCCCGCGGCGTGCACGATCGTCGCCGCCTTGTCGAGCTGGCGCACGCCCCACTCGAGCGTGGTCGAGATGGGATCATCGCCGTCGGCGAACGTCAGGTGCAGGCCGACGACGGCCTCCTGGCCGAGCAGCTGCTCCTCCAGCCGGCCCGTCACCTCGAACACGCCGTGGCCCGACGCGAGGATGCGCGTCTCCGCATCGCACGCCACGAAGCCCGCGCCGGAGCGGGGAAAGTAGTCCTCGAGCAGCTGGAAGAGGAAGCCGAAGCCGCACTTCTCGCAGCCGACGGCCTGGTGCGACAGGCCCTCGCGGCCGTCCTCGTCGAAGGAGCGCGTCTGGCAGTTGGGGCAGATGAAGTACGGCACGCGCTACGCCTCGACGTCGGCGAGCCAGCGCTCGGCGTCGAGCGCCGCCTGGCAGCCGTTGCCGGCCGCCGTGATCGCCTGACGGTAGACGTGGTCGGCGACGTCGCCGGCCGCGAAGACACCGGGCACCTTCGTGGAGGTCGAGCCGGGGTTCTGCAGCAGGTAGCCGTTCTCGTCCATGTCGAGCATGCCCTGGAACAGCGCGGTCGTCGGGTCGTGGCCGATCGCGACGAAGAGGCCGGTGCAGGGGATCTCCTTCGTGCCCGTGCCCTCGGTCTCGCGGATGCGGATGGCCGTCAGCGAGTCCTCGCCGAGGCACTCGTCGACGACGTAGCCGAGCTCCCACGCGATCTTCGGATTGGCGCGGGCGCGGTCGATCATCACCTTCGACGCACGCAGCTCCTCGCGGCGGTGCACGATCGTCACCTTGGACGCGAACTTCGTCAGGAAGCTCGCCTCCTCCATCGCGGAGTCGCCGCCGCCGACCACGACGATCTCGTGCTCGCGGAAGAACGCGCCGTCGCAGACCGCGCAGTACGAGACGCCGCGGCCCTGCAGGCGCGCCTCGGACTCGAGGCCGATCTGGCGCGCCGTGGCGCCGGTGGCGACGATCACGGCGCGCGCCTTGATCGTGCCGTTGTGCGTGTCGAGCTCGTGCGGCGTCGCGACGGGATCGTCGGAGAAGCGCACGGCGGTGACGTCCTCGGTGCGGATGTCGGCGCCGAAGCGCTCGGCCTGCGCGCGCATCTGCATCATCAGCTCGGGGCCCATGATGCCGTCCTTGAAGCCCGGGAAGTTGTCGACCTCGGACGTGATCATCAGCTGGCCGCCGGCGGCGTAGCCCTCGAAGACGACGGGGGAGAGATCGCCGCGCGCGGCGTACAGCGCGGCCGTGTAGCCGGCCGGCCCGCCGCCGATGATCGCGATCTCGTGGATTCCGTCGTCTGCCATGGTCAGTCCCTTTGCGGTCAATGCGTCGTCGAGAGGTCAAACGGCCCGTCAGACGGGCGCATTCCTATTCTTCCGCATCCGGCCCCGGGGCGGGCGCGACGTCCGCGTCGTCGACGCGCTCGGCGCGGAACCACTCCTGGCAGCGCTCGCACCAGCACTCGCCGTGGTCGCCCTGGTGCCCGAAGAACGAGCCGATCGGCTCGCCGCAGAACGGGCAGAAGCGGGGGCGTTCATGGCTCATGCGGTGGCGATGACCTTCTCCGAGAGCGGCGCGCCGTTGACGAGCAGCGACGACACGTAGACCACCACGTCCGCACCCGGCAGGGCCTCGACGTGATGGACCATCCCCGACGGCTCGACGACGCCCTGTCCGGTGTGCACGTCGTACGTCTCGCCCGGCAGGATCGTGTGGACGACGGTGGGCACCTGGCCGGCCGAGTCCATGTCGACGACCTTCACCTTCCCGCCCCGCTCGACCGTGTAGCGCAGCGTGCCCGAGGTGACCGCGCCGATCTGCGACCCGTCGTGGAAGTGCGCGGCGAGCTTCGTGCCCGCGGGGATCGTGACGCGCTGGAGGTACATGGTGCGACCGTCGGCTCCGCGCGGATTGACGAAGCGGGACAGCACGTCGCGCTGCACGGCGGTGGCGCGCACGATCGCGGCGGTGGCGATGCCGCCGCCGATCGCGCCCAGGAGGGCGACGGCGACGACCAGCAGGACGAGACGGCGGGAGATGCGGGACATGGGTTCCTCCGAAGCGGGTGCGTGCACGCTAGCGGAGCCCGGCTAGTCCCACGCGAGGACGACGAGGTCATCGCCGTCGGCGCGCACCCGTGCCGTGATGCGATGCGGCTCCATCATGGGCTCCAGCCGCGCGAGCCGCACGTCGGGCTCGAGCGCGGGAGCGGGGGCGACGGGGCCGCGATGCACGGCGCTGACGCCGTCGGCCGCGACCGGATCGGCGCCGGGATCGTCGAACAGGACCGCGTGCACCTCGACGAGGTACAGCGGAGCCCCATCGGCGTCCTCGAAGCGCTCCTCGAGGATCGCCAGGTGCACGCCGCCGTCGACGACGAGCTCGGTCTCCTCCAGCACCTCGCGCCGCGCCGCCTCGAGCGGATCCTCGCTCGACTCGATGCGACCGCCCGGCAGCGCCCAGCGACCCAGCGACGGCGGCTTCGCGCGCTCGATCCAGACGTGGCCGGCGGGGCTCCGCAGGACCCCCAGGGCGATGCGCGTCGTCGTCACCTCAGGCACCGTAGCGGCCCCCGATCCCGCTGGTAGGTTGGGACGTCCGAGATGCGCCGCTACAAGGACCAGCTGGGGTACGCCTCGCCGCTCAAGCACACCCTGCCGGCGTTCCGCTCGCGTGATGGCCAGCTGCGTCTGGCGCAGGAGGTCGGCGACACGTTCGACAGGGGCGGCGTGCTCGTCGCCGAGGCGGCGACCGGCATCGGCAAGAGCCTCGCCTACCTCGTACCGGCCGCGCTGAGCGGTCGCCGCGTCGTCGTCTCGACGTCGACGAAGGCGCTGCAGGGGCAGCTGCTCAACGAGGACCTGCCCCTGGCCCGCCAGGCGACGGGGCTCGACATCTCCGCCGCGGTGGTGAAGGGGCGTTCGAACTACGTGTGCCGCGTGCAGCGCGCGCTCGCGCACCAGCGCGTCCCCGAGGAGCATCAGCCCGAGCTGGCGCGCCTCGACGAGTGGCTCATCCGAACGCGCGAGGGCGACCGCGACGAGCTGCCGATGGTGCCGTCGGAGACCGTCTGGCGCGAGCTGTCGGTCGGCCCCGATCGCTGCCGCGGCATTCGCTGCGCGGAGCGCGACGGCTGCTACGCCGAGCTGGCGCGCGAGCGCGCCACGGGCTGCCAGATCGTGCTCGTCAACCACTCGCTGTACCTCGCCGATCTCGCGCTGCGCTCGGCGCGCGGCGGCGAGCCGGTGATCCTGCCCGAGCACGACACGCTCGTCGTCGATGAGGCCCATGACTTCGAGCGCATCGCCGCGGAGTCGCTCGGCGCCCGCGTCTCCGGCCCCGCGCTGTCGCGCTTCGCCCGCGACGTCGACAGCGCGTGCGCGTCGGCGGTCAAGATCCCGCCGTCGGCCGAGCTCGCGATGCTGCAGGTGCACGGCGACCGGCTGTTCAGCGCGCTGCCGGAGGGCCGTCGCGTGCGCC
>CAWUMZ010000050.1:0-10126 GCA_963923625.1 uncultured bacterium
CTCGCCGAGCAGATCCGCCGCGTCACGCAGGTCGTGCTGCGCATCGAGGGCGAGCTGCTCGCCGTCGACCGCGCCGAGGCCCGCTCGCGATCGGCGGTCGGTCTCGCCTTCGGCACGCGGGTCGACGACGCCGGCGCACTGCACCTGACCGCACGGGGCGAGGGTTCGCGCATCGGCGCTGCGCTGACCGCGGTGCGGGTCCAGCGTGGGCTCACGCAGACGGAGGTCGCCCGCCTCGCCGGCGTCTCCGCGAGCGCGATCTCCCAGGCCGAGCGGGGACAGCGCGGCCTCTCCGTCGACACGCTCGTGCGCCTCGCGTCGAACCTGGGCGTGACGGTCGATGAGCTGGTCATCGGCTCGCGCGGCGCGGGCTACCGGATCCGCGGCCGCACGGCGCCCCACCGCGGCGGCGCCTCGCGCGTCGCCCTCCAGGACGTCCAGGACGCGGCGATGCGCGTCTACGAGTTCCGCCTCGACCCCGGCGCCCACGGCTCGCCGCCCTCGCGCACGCGCGGCAGCGAGGTCGTGCTGCTCGGCCAGGGCCTGCTGCTGCTGACGATGACCGACGGCACGACGCCCGTGATCCGCGAGGGCGAGGCGCTCTTCGCCGGCGAGGCCGGCATCGCGGATTGGCGCAATCTCGCCGATGACGATGCGATCGGGTTCTGGGTCGGCGTCTGAGCCCGGCATGCGGCGTGCCCGTCGCCGGCCCCGTGCTACGGTGCCCCGCGATGAAGGCCGACACGCATCCCGATTACCCCGTCGTCACGATCACGTGCTCGTGCGGGAACTCGTTCGAGACCCGCTCGACGAAGGGCGACTACAGCGTCGAGCTCTGCTCGGCCTGCCACCCGTTCTACACGGGCACGCAGAAGCTGATCGACGTCGGCGGCCGCGTGGAGCGCTTCAACAAGCGCCGCGCCAAGGCCACCTCCTAGTCGGAACCGGAGGCGCGCGATGAGCCAGTCCGTCGGAGGGCAGGCCGTCGTCGAGGGCGTGATGATGCGCACGCCGTCCGCGTGGGCGGTCGCCGTGCGTCGCCCGGACGGCCGCATCACGACCGTGGTCGAGGACCAGCGCTCGGTCGCGCTGCGCTCGCCCGTGCTGCGCTGGCCCGTCGTGCGCGGCGTCGTCGCGCTCGGCGAATCGCTCGTGATCGGCATGAAGGCGCTGTCGCTCGCCGCGCGCCTGTCGTCGAGCGATACCGGACATGAGGGTGAGGAGGGCGAGGCGGAGGAGGAGCTCGGCCGCCGCGAGATCATCATCGCGCTCGTCGTCGCCGTGGTCTTCAGCATCGCGTTCTTCAAGGTCGTGCCGAGCGTCGTCGCGAACTTCCTCCCGATCGACGACACCGTCACCTTCGTCATCGTCGAGGGGCTGATCCGCGTCGGGCTCTTCGTCGGCTACCTGCTGTTCCTGACGCTCCTGCCCGATCTGCGCCGCGTCTTCGAGTTCCACGCCGCCGAGCACATGGCGATCAACGCGCTCGAGGCGGGCGAGCCGCGCACCGCGGAGGCCGCCGCCCGGCACTCGCGCATCCACCTGCGCTGCGGCACCGCCTTCCTGCTGTGGGTGATGGTGATCGCGATCATCGTCTTCGCCTTCGTCGGACGGCCCTCGCTGCCGTGGCTGATCACCTCGCGCATCGTGCTGGTGCCCGTGATCGCGGGCATCGCCTACGAGGTGATCCGCCTCGCGGGGCGCTACGGCCACAACCCGATCATCCGCGCCGTGCTCTGGCCGGGCCTGCTGCTGCAGCGCCTGACCACGCGCCCGGCTGATGCGGAGCACCTCGAGGTCGCGGTCGCCGCGCTCGATGCCGTCCTCGAGCGCGAGGCGTTCAACCGCCAACGTCGCGCCGAGGCGCCCGTCGACGTGATGGCCTGACGACGCGGCGCGCGGGCGCTCCCGCGTACCCTGCAGGCATGGAACGCCTCGTCGCCCAGATCGAACGATCCTTCGAGGAGACCGAGCAGGAGCTCGCCGACCCCGCGGTCCTCGGCGATCACCAGCGCCTCGCCGAGGTGGGCCGCGCGCATCGCCGCCTGCAGGCGGCCAATGAGCTGGCCAAGCGCTGGCGCACCGCGACCGCGACGGTCGCCGACGCCGCCGAGGGGCTCGAGGGCGAGACGGATCCCGACGTCCGCGCCTTCCTCCAGGAGGAGCTCGAGGCGGCCCGTGACGAGCTGCCCGCCCTCGAGGAGGAGCTGCGGATCGCCATGCTCGAGCGCGACCCGGCCGACGATCGCAACGTGATCGTCGAGATCCGCGGCGGCACGGGCGGGGAGGAGGCCGCGCTGTTCGCGGCCGACCTCTTCAAGATGCTGACCGGCTACGCGGATCGCCTGGGCTTCAAGCACCAGGTGCTGACGAGCGACCCATCCGACTCGGGCGGCCTCAAGGACGTCTCCTTCGAGATCACCGGCGACGGCGCGTACTCCGCGTTCAAGTGGGAGTCGGGCGTGCATCGCGTCCAGCGCGTGCCCGCGACCGAGACGCAGGGGCGCATCCACACGTCGACGGCCACCGTCGCCGTGCTGCCCGAGGCCGAGGAGGTCGAGGTGACGATCGACCAGAAGGACCTCAAGATCGACGTCTACCGCTCGACCGGGCCGGGCGGGCAGTCCGTCAACACGACCGACTCGGCCGTGCGCATCACGCATCTGCCGACCGGCGTCGTCGTGGCCTGCCAGGACGAGCGCTCGCAGCTGCAGAACCGCGAACGCGCGATGAAGATCCTGCGCGCCCGCATCTACGAGGCCGAGCGCGAGCGCCTCGAGGCCGAGCGCGCCGCAACGCGCACCTCGCAGATCGGCACCGGCGCCCGCTCCGAGAAGATCCGCACGTACAACTTCCCGCAGAGCCGCGTGACGGACCATCGCATCAAGTTCACGTCGCACGACATGGACCAGGTGCTGCTCGGCGCGCTCGAGCCGTTCACGTCCGCGCTGCAGGCCGACTGGAACCGCCAGCAGCTCGAGGCCGCCTCCGCCGATGGCTGAGGCCATGCCCGGGGGCATGCGGAACGTCAAGGACGTCGTCGCGCTGTCGGCCGCCTATCTCGACGCGAAGGGCATCACGACCGCGCGGCTCGACGCGGAGAAGCTGATCGGCAGCGTGCTCGGGCTCGATCGACTCGAGCTGTACCTGCATCACGATCGCCCCGTGACGCCCGCCGAGCTCGACGCGATCCGCCCGCTGCTGCGCCGTCGCGCCGACCTCGAGCCGGTCGCGTACATCCTCGGCGAGGTCGGCTTCCATCGGCTCGTCCTGAAGACCGACGCCCGCGCCCTGATGCCGCGCTCCGAGACCGAGACGCTCGTGGAGGTCGCGCTCGCGAGCCTCCCGAAGGGAGGCACGCTGCTCGACGTCGGCACCGGCTCGGGCGCGATCGCGGTCAGCGTCAAGCACGAGCGTCCCGACGTCACCGTGACCGCCGTCGATCTCTCGCCGGACGCGCTGGCGCTCGCGCGGGAGAACGCGGAGCGCATCGGCGTGGACATCGAACTGCTCGAGTCGGACCTCGCCGACGCGGTGGCGGGGCGGACCTTCGACGTGATCGCGGCGAACCTCCCGTACATCCCCGACGGCGATCCGCGCACCGAGGAGGGCGTCGTCCGACACGAGCCGCACCTCGCGCTGTACGCGGGCGCCGACGGCCTCGCCCTGATCCGGCGGCTGATCGCCGACGCGCCGGCGCTGCTCAACGCCGGCGGGACGATCGTGCTGGAGAACTCCGATGAGCAGGCCACTGCGGTGCGGGGCCTCCTCGAGACGGCCGGACTCGTCGACATCGCCGTGCACCGGGATCTCGCCGGAGTCGATCGCGTCGTGGCGGCGCGGCGCGCCTGACCTCCGGCGCATGTCGCACCTGCACACCCCGTCAGCCGCATGACGGGTGGGGGTGCTGCTCGTCGGAATCCGCGCGGCGCGTACACTCCGCCACATGTCTGTCAACGATCTCCCCCTCGACACCCTCCGCACCGCTGGACTCGAAGCAGTCGATCCGGCGATCGCGGCCCTCCTCGACCGCGAGCTGGACCGCCAGCGTGACGAGCTCGAGCTGATCGCCTCGGAGAACTTCACGTGGCCGTCGGTGATGGAGGCGGTCGGCAGCGTCGCCACCAACAAGTACGCCGAGGGCTACCCGGGCAAGCGCTACTACGGCGGCTGCGACGTCGTCGACGAGATCGAGTCGCTCGCCATCGAGCGCGCCAAGAGCCTGTACGGCGCCGAGCACGCCAACGTCCAGCCGCACGCCGGCGCGCAGGCCAACATGGCCGCGTATCTCGCGCTCCTGTCGCCCGGCGACACGGTGCTGGCGCTGCGCCTCGACCACGGCGGCCACCTCACCCACGGCCACCCGGTCAACTCGTCGAGCAAGTACTACGAGTTCGTGCACTACGGCGTCTCGCCGGAGACCGGCACGATCGACATGGAGGACGTCCGCAAGGCCGCCCACGAGCACAAGCCGAAGCTGATCGTGACGGGCGCCAGCGCGTACCCGCGCACGCTCGACTTCGCCGCGTTCCGCGAGATCGCGGACGAGGTCGGCGCGCTCTTCATGGTCGACATGGCGCACATCTCCGGCCTCGTCGCCGCGGGCGAGCATCCGAGCCCGGTGCCGTACGCCGACGTCGTCACCTCGACCGTGCACAAGTCGCTCGCCGGCCCGCGCTCGGGCTTCATCCTCTGCAAGGAGGAGTGGCAGAAGAAGGTCGACTCCGGACTCTTCCCGGGCCTCCAGGGCGGGCCGCTCTGCCACGGCGTGGCCGGCAAGGCCGTCGCCTTCGGCATCGCCGCCACGCCGGCCTTCAAGCAGTACCAGAAGCAGATCTGCCTCAACGCGCAGGCGCTCGCCGACGGCCTGCTCGGCACGGGCAACAAGCTGGTCTCCGGCGGCACCGACACGCACCTCGTGCTGCTCGACCTGCAGGAGGCCGCGTTCTCCGGCAAGCAGCTGGAGGATCGCCTGCACTCGATCCACATCACCGTGAACCGCAACTCGATCCCGTTCGATCCGCGCCCCGCGATGGAGACGAGCGGCATCCGCATCGGCACGCCGGCCGCCACCATGCGCGGCCTCGACGAGGCGGATTTCGCGAACGTCGGCCGCATCATCGGCACGGCGGTGTCGGAGGACGCGGACCTCGACGCGCTGCGCGGCCAGGTCGACTCGATCCTCGCCAGCCGCCCGCTGTACGCCGGCATGCGCGGCTTCAGCTCGATCCACGCGGGCTGACGCACTGATCGGCATCGGGTCGGGGGCCGCGTCGTCTCCGACCCGATACCCGACCCGTCCCGTGGCATGGGTACCCTGAGGTCGTGGTGCCCGACGCCTTCTCCCGGCTCGTCCTCGCGCCGTCGGCGATCTACGCGCTGCTGATCGCGGGCATCGTGGCGTTCGCGCTGACGCCCGTGATGATGCGCGTCGCGTGGCGGCTCGGCGTCGTCGACAAGCCGGGCGGGCGGCGCATCCACGATCGGCCGATCCCGCTGCTCGGCGGCGTCGCCATGTTCCTCGGCATCCTCGCCGCGGTCCTGCCCAACGTCGACGTCGACGCGCGCTACGAGTTCATCCTGCTCGGCGCCGCGCTGATCTGCCTGCTCGGCGCGCTCGACGACCGCTTCGGGATCCCGCCGCTGCCGAAGTTCCTCGGCCAGGTCGCGTGCGCCGCGATTCCCGTGGCGCACGGCATGACGATCGACTCGATCACGATCCCGTTCATCACGCCGAGCACGGTCTCGTTCGGGATCCTCGCCTATCCGCTGACGATCATCTTCATCGTCGCCGTCGCCAACGTCGTCAACCTCGCCGACGGCATGGACGGGCTCGCCGCCGGCGTCTGCGCGATCAGCGCGATCACGTTCGCCATCCTGGCGCTGTCGCTGGGGCGCATCTCCGCGGGCGTGATGGCCGCGGCGATCGCCGGCGCGTGCCTCGGCTTCCTGCCGTGGAACTTCAATCCGGCCAAGGTCTTCATGGGGGACTCAGGCGCACTGGTCCTCGGCTTCCTGCTGGCGTGCGTCTCCGTGCAGGGCGTGATGAAGACGGCCGCGGCCCTCGCGCTCGTGTTCCCGCTCGTCGTGCTGCTCGTCCCGATCCTCGATACGTCGTTCGTGATCCTCAAGCGCCTCAAGGCGGGCCAGTCGATCGCCAGCGCCGACCGCAACCACTTCCACCACCGGCTGCTGCGGGTGGGGTACACGCAGCGCCAGGCGGTCTGCCTGCTCTACGCGTGGTCGGGCGTGCTCGCGGGATTCGCGCTCGCGATCCGGCTCTTCCCGTATCGCACCGAGGGCACGTGGAACCTCTGGCCGACGATCGGGCTGACGCTGTTCGGCCTGCTCGCGCTCGCCGTCACGTACTACGTCGTCGTCGCGCTCGAGCTCCTCAAGTACGGCCACCTGCGGAAGGTCGGGCTATTGCGCCGCGCGACGGCGTCGGACCAGACGCCGCTGCCGCGTCCGTTCGCGCGGCGGTAGGTAGCATCGGCCCATGGCGTCCTTCCTCCTCCGCAACGGCGCGATCTGGACGGGCGATCCCGACCAGCCCTGGGCCCAGGCGATCGTCGTGCGCGGCACGGATCTCGCATACGTCGGGACCCTCGCCGGGGCCGAGGCGCACACCGACGCGGACACCGTCACGATCGACCTCGCCGGCGGGATGTGCCTGCCCGGCTTCGTCGACGCGCACAACCACCTCGCGATGATGGGGATCTCCAAGATCGGCTGCGACCTCAGCGGCATCGACGACGTCGCCGGCATGCAGCGCGCGCTCGCCGACTGGATCGCCGCGAATCCGGAGGCGCGGGTCGTGCGCGGCCACGGCTGGCTGCCGGCGTCGTTCCCGGACAACGAGCCGCGGCGCGAGCACCTCGACGCGGTGACGGGCGACCTGCCGGCCTTCATCTTCTCGGCCGACGCCCACGACTCGTGGGTCAACACGCGGGCGCTCGAGGTCTGCGGGATCACGGCGGCGACGCCCGACCCGGATCCGGGCAAGCAGTACTGGGTGCGCGATCCCGACGGCACCCCGACCGGCCACATCGTCGAGGGCGCGCCGACGCTGCTGATGGCCGGACCGCTCGAGATCTTCAGCTTGGACAACGTGCGCGAGTCCCAGCGCCTGACGCTCGACCCGGCGCCCGGGTGGGGGATCACCGCCTACATGGAGGCCGGCGTGTTCGTCGGGCCGACCGGTCGCGCCGCCGAGCCGGTCTACGCGGACCTCGTGGCGCGCGACGCTCGCGGCGAGCTCGACGTGCGCGTCCTCGGCGTGCACTGGACGCGCTTCGAGGCGGACGTGCCCGCCGAGATCGTCGCCACCATCGAGGACTGGCGGGAGCGGCTGCGGTCGGAGCACGTCTCGATCGGCGTCATGAAGATCTACGTCGACGGGACGTTCATGAGCGGCGGTGCGCGCGTACTCGATCCGCTCTGCGGGCACTCCGCGCACTTCGGACACGGCCACGCGACGCTGTCGCCCGCGCACGTCGAGGCGATGATCGAGGCGGCGCACCTCGCGGGTATCCCGACGCACATCCATCTCGACGCCGACGGCTCGGCGCGCGACGTGCTCGATGTCTTCGAGCGGGTCTTCGCCCGACACGGGCGGGGGAAGCTGCGCCACACGATCGCCCACAACTCGATGGTGCATCCCGACGACATCCCCCGCTACGCGGCGCTGGGGCTGATCGCCAACTGCACGCCGCTATGGGCCACCGATTACAACGGCCTCTACCTCGGGGTGTACGAGGACGCGCTCGGGCGGGAGCGGATGGAGGAGCGGCTGTTCCCCTATGGCGAGCTCGTGCGCTCCGGCGCCGTCGTGACGTACGGCTCCGACATCCCCGGCGTGACGATCGCCGAGATCCCGCCGCTGATCCAGATCGAGGCGCTCGTGACCCGCCAGCGTCCGGGCTTCCCGGACGATCGCCCGCTCGTCCCGCGCCAGCGGATCGGCCTGCACGACGCGCTGCGCGGCTACACGATCAACGGGGCGCACCAGATGATGCTCGACGATCGCACCGGCTCGCTCCAGGCGGGCAAGGCGGCCGACCTCGTCGTCCTCGGCGCCGACCTGTTCCGCGTCGATCCGCACGCGATCCACGAGGTTCCCGTCATGTTGACGATGATGGACGGCCGGATCACGCATGACGCGCGCTGACGTCACCCGCGTCGCGCGGGTGCCCTGCTAGGTTTCCGTGCGGCCGGGCGACCGGCTGCGACCAGGACACCGGAGCTCAGCATCACCGGATCGGGAACCAACGGAGGGGCGGACGCCTCGGGGCTCGGAGCCGGCATGGTGGTGATCGCCGGGATCCTGCTCGGAGCGGGGATCGGCGTCGCCGTCGGCCTCGTGATCGATCGGCTCGCGCCCGCCATCATGGTCGGCTCGAGCATCGGGCTCGTGCTCGGGTTCTACCTGCTCTACCTCAAGTACTTCAAGCCACGCTGATGACCACGACCACCCGCCACGCCGCCATCGTCGCGCTGCGCTTCATCGCGGTCATCCCGTGCGTGATCGCGCTGCCGATCTTCCTGATCGCCGGCTGGGGCTACGACGCCTGGGCGCTGAGCGCCGGCCTGCTCGCCCTCAACATCGTGATCGCGCTCGCCTTCGAGCGCATCGGCAAGGGTCGCTCGCAGGTCACGATCGTCGGCATGATCGGCATCAGCCTGATCGTGCGGGCCTGGCTGATCTTCGCCACGCTGTTCGTGATCGCCTATTCGGGCGAGCGCCAGCTGGCGATCGCCGCCGCCGGGGCCTTCTTGGTCTACTTTACCTTCGACATGGCGGGCCGCTCGGCCAGCCACGTCCTGTCCCGAGACGAGAACCCGGTCACACTGCCGGCCTCTGGAGGAACCGCTTGATCCGCCGACGACTCAGCCTGACGCTCCTCGCCCTCGCCGGGCTGCTGGTGTTCCCGCTGGCCGCCTTCGGCTCCGAGAGCGAGTTCAAGCCGGTCGACGAGTTCATCAACACGTACTGGGCGTCGTTCACGATCGGCCCGATCGAGATCGGCATCTCGAAGGCCGTCGTCTACCTGTGGCTGGCCGTCCTGATCGCGGTGATCCTCACGCTGTGGATCGTCCGCGGCGGCCTGCGCACCGACCCCAAGCGCACGCAGAACGTCGTCGAGGTGCTCTACACGTTCTCCGAGACGAACATCGGCCAGGCCACGCTGCCCAAGGTCGCGTACGTCCGCTGGTTCCCGTACGTCGCCTCCCTATTCGTGTTCATCTGGGTGCTGAACATGATCAGCTTCATCCCGCTCCCGCTCGACACGCACAATCCTTTCATCGGGTCGATCCCCGGCCTGACGATCTACGCCGCGACGTCGAACCTGTCGGTCACGCTCACGCTGACGCTGCTGACGGTGATCATCTCGCACGTCGAGGGCGTCCGCGCGAACGGCTTCGTCCCGTACTTCAAGTCGTGGATCCCGCCGAGCCCGCCCGCGCTGCTGCCGGCGATGATCATCCTCGAGGTGCTCTCGCAGTTCCTCCGCATCGTGTCCCTCAGCGTCCGCCTCTTCGCCAACATGCTCGGCGGCCACCTGCTGATCATCATGTGCGTCGGCTTCGTGATCCTGCTCGGCAACGTCTTCATCGCGCCGGCCACGATCCCCGTCGCCGTCGCCTTCTACATCTTCGAGTGGGGCCTCGTGGCGTCGCTCCAGGCCTACATCTTTGCGATGCTCTCGGGCATCTACATCGGCTCGGCGATCGAGCCCCATCACTGACCCCAACGCAGCACCACCACAGGAGGACACGGACAAATGGCAGTTACCGACGAGGGAATCGTCAGCGCAGCGAAGGTCATCGCGCTTGGACTCGGCACGGGCTTCGGCGCAATCGGACCGGGCATCGGCGTGGGTTACCTGATCGGCAAGACCATTGAGGGCGTCTCCCGCCAGCCGGAGCTCCGCTCCGACCTGCAGGGTCTGATGTTCCTGGGTCTGGCCCTCACCGAGGCCATCACGTTCTACGCCCTCCTGATGGGCTTCGTCGCCTTCTTCATCGGGTAACGCACGATGCTGCCCGCCGTAGTCGCCAGCGACGCCAGTCTGATCACGCCCGAGCTCGGGCTGAGCATCTGGACGCTCGTCACCTTCCTGAT
>CAWUMZ010000051.1:0-10125 GCA_963923625.1 uncultured bacterium
ACGGCGAGGTGATCTGGAGCGAGTGACGCAAAGGGGCCAGACCCCTATGCGTCACGAGAAGCACCACGAATTCCCCGGGCCGCTTGGTGACGCATAGGGGTCTGGCCCCTTTGCGTCACTCGCTCCGGATCACGACGCGCGAGTACGCGCGAAATCGGACGCTACGCGCCGGCGGGCGGCGCTTCCGGCGGGGCCGGGAGCGGGAAGCCGGGCAGGCGCGGGCGGCCGCTCGACTTGGCGTCGTCGGCGACGGCGGGCGTCTGGTCCTGCGTGATCTCGGCGGGCCAGACCTCGTCCTCGGGAACGCCGTCGAGCAGCTTGAGGAACTGGTTGCGGTCGATCGTCTCGCGGTCGAGCAGGATCTTCGAGAGTCGGTGGAGCGACTCCATGTGCTCCATCAGCAGCGCGCGGGCGCGCTCGTGGGCGTCCTCGATGATGCGGCGGATCTCGTCGTCGATCTCGCGCGCGATCTCCTGCGAGTAGTCGGCCTCGGCCCCGAACGAGCGGCCGAGGAACGGGTTGCCCTGATCGTGGCCGAGGGCGCGCGGGCCGAGCTTCTCGCTCATGCCGTACTTCATCACCATCGCCTTGGCGGTGGCCGTGACCTTCTCGATGTCGTTCGAGGCGCCCGTGGTGATCTCGTTGAAGACGAGCTCCTCCGCGGCGCGGCCGCCGAGCGTCATCGCCAGCGTGTCGTTGAGCGAGGCGCGCGTGACGAGGAACTTGTCCTCGCTGGGCAGGCTGATCGTGTACCCGAGCGCCTGGCCGCGCGAGATCACGGAGATCTTGTGGACCGGGTCGCAGTTGGGCAGGAAGTGCCCGACGAGCGCGTGCCCCATCTCGTGGTACGCGGTGATGAGCCGCTCCTCCTCGGACAGGAGGCGCGTCTTCTTCTCCGGCCCGGCGAGGACGCGCATGATGCCCTCCTCGAGCTCGTGCATCGTCACCGTCTTCTTGCCGGCGCGGGCCGTGAGCAGCGCGGCCTCGTTGATGAGGTTCGCGAGGTCGGCACCGGTGAAGCCCGGCGTCTGGCCGGCGAGGACGCCGAGGTCGATCTCGGTGCCGAGCGGCTTGCCCTTGGAATGGACCTTGAGGATCGCCTCGCGGCCCGAGCGATCGGGGCGGTCGACGACGATCTGGCGGTCGAAGCGGCCCGGGCGAAGGAGCGCCGGATCGAGCACGTCGGGGCGGTTCGTGGCGGCGATCAGGATGACGTTGGTGCTGCCCTCGAAGCCGTCCATCTCGACGAGCAGCTGGTTGAGCGTCTGCTCGCGCTCGTCGTGGCCGCCGCCCATGCCGGCACCGCGATGGCGGCCGACGGCGTCGATCTCGTCGATGAAGATGATGCACGGCGAGTTCTGCTTCGCCTGCTCGAACAGGTCGCGGACGCGGCTCGCGCCGACGCCGACGAACATCTCGACGAAGTCGGAGCCCGAGATCGAGAAGAACGGCACGCCGGCCTCGCCCGCGACGGCGCGCGCCAGCAGCGTCTTGCCGGTGCCGGGAGGCCCGAACAGCAGGACGCCCTTCGGGATCTTCGCGCCGAGCGACTGGAACTTCTTGGGGTTCTCGAGGAACTCCTTGATCTCCTGGAGCTCCTCGACGGCCTCGTCCGCGCCGGCGACGTCCTTGAACGTCACCTTCGGCGAGTCGACCGTCATGCGCTTGGCCTTGCTCTTGCCGAAGCTCATCACGCGCGACCCGCCGCCCTGCATCTGGTTCATCAGGAACAGCCAGAAGCCGAGGAACAGCACGAACGGGAGGATGCTGACCAGCAGCGAGACCCACGACGAGCCGCCGACCTCGGCGCCCGTGACGGTCAGCTTGTCCTTGTTCGCCTCGTAGACCTGGTCCCAGGCGGCGTCGCCGGGGATGCCGACGGTGTAGTTCTGCGCGGGCTGGCCGTTGACGGGCTTGAGCGTGACCTTGACGTTGTTCGAGCTGACGTTCTGGTCGAGCGCGGTGACGTTGCCGTCCTTGAGGTCCGTCAGCATCGTCGACCACGTCTTCGGCGGCGCGTCGGACGAGTTGTTGCTGAGCAGGAGCCGCTGCGCGAGGAACGCGAGCAGGATGACGACGAGAATCGGGAAGACCGCGTTCTTGAAGATCCGATTCACGAGGCTCCGGCAGGTCGGTGACGCGGGTGCGTCAGTGGACTCACGATAGCAGCGGCTCCGAGTCGCCTCCGGGTGCGGCGCCACCCGTCGCGGAGCGGCGCAGGATGAGCGCCAGACCGAAGGCGATCGCGAGCGCGGCCATGCCGAGCACGACGGCACCCGTCCACCCGGCGGCGCTCCACGCGGCGCCGATCACGAACGGGCCGAGCGACCCGAGCAGGTAGTAGATCGTCAAGTGCAGGCTCATCGCGCTGCCGCGATCGCGCAGCGTCAGCTGGGGCACGAGCAGCTGCGCGACGCCGACCATGAAGAACAGGCTGCCGGCCATCACCATCATCCCGATTGCCGTCGGGATCAGGCTCGGGACGCAGCCGAGCAGCAGGCCGCCGGCCGCGATGACCGGGAACACCGGCAGGACCGTGCGCGGGCCGAGGCGGCCGGCGATGCGCACGGCGACGGGCGCAAAGGCGCCGACGAGCCAGACGATGTAGAACGCGCCCACCTGCGTGTGGCTCATGCCGAACACCCCCGACTCGAGCCGGTACGCGAGCACGGAGAACATGCCGACGAACGCGAAGAACGTCGCGCCCGCCGCGAACGCGTTGAGCAGGATCGGCGTGTTGCCCAGGTGCGCGCGCAGGGCGCGCAGCGGCGAGCGGGCCTTCGGCGGCGGTGGCGCGACCGGCAGCAGCATGCGGATCAGCACCGCGCTGATCACCACCGGGATGGCGAGGAGCGCGAGCGAGTCGCGCCAGCCGATGTGGTCGACGAGCAGCGCCGGGATCGTGCGGCCGAGGAAGCCGCCGAGCACGAGCGACGACGTGTAGATGCCGACGACGGTGGGCACGCGATGTGCGGGAAACGCCTCGTAGACGTACGCCGTCGCGACCGTGAGCAGGCCGGGCAGCAGCAGGCCCTGCAGCGACCGCAGCACGAGCAGCTCGACGATGCCCGAGACGAACGCGATCAGCACCGTCGGGACGGCGAGCAGCGCGCACGAGCCGGCCATCACCGAGCGGCGGCCGATGCGGTCCGACAGCGGGCCCATCAGCCACGCACCGAGCGCGATGCCGACCACGACGACGGTGATCGTGAGGCCCGTCACGGCCGGACCCACGTCGAGGCTGCGGCCGATCTCCGGCACGATCGCCTGCGTCGAGTACGGGATCATGAACATCGTCGCCGAGGCGACGGCGAGCGCCGTGATCGCGGCGGCGCCGGCTCGGACGGGCGAGGCGGCGGGCGCGTGCGACATGCGGACACGGTACCGCGCCCCTACGATGCCCCCATGGCGGAAGTCGTCCTCTCCGAACCCGGCGTGTTCGGCACGCACGTGCTGATCGTCGGCGATCCGAAGCGCGTCGAGCTGCTCGCGCGCGAGGTGCTCGAGGACGCGCAGCTCGTCGGCGACGCGCGCGGCATGCTCGGCTACGTCGGCATGTTCAACGGCAAGCGGGTCGGCATCCAGACGCACGGCATCGGCGGCGCCTCGGCCGCGCTCGTCGTGGAGGAGCTCGTGCAGGCCGGTGCCGCGCGCATCGTGCGGCTCGGCACCTTCGGCTCCCTCTCCCCCGCCTTCCAGCCCGGCGACCTGCTCTGCGCCGCCGCCGCGATCCCGCACGACGGCGCCAGCCGCGCGCTCGTCGGCGGCGAGCCGCACGCGCCGATGGCCGACTTCGAGATCGTCCACGCCGCCGTCCACGACGCCAAGCACCTCGGCGTGCGCATGCGCGTGGGCCTCGTCGCGACGACCGACCTCTACTTCGATCCCGACCACGACCTCGACCGCCGCTGGGCGGCGCGCGGCGCGGTCGGCGTCGACATGGAGACCGCCACGCTGCTCACGCTCGCGCCGCTGCGCGGGATCTCGGCGGGCTCGTTCCTCGTCTGCTCGAACGTCGTCGACGCGCCCGCCACGCAGTGGACGGCCGACGAGCATCGCGCCGCCTTCCTGACCGCCGCGCCCGTCGCCCTGGGCGCCCTCCTCTCGGAGCCGAAGCCCAAGTGACCCGCCGCGTCGTCCTGATCATCAACCCGGCCTCCGCCAACGGCAAGACCGGACAGGAGTGGCCGCAGCTCGTCGCCGAGGCGCAGCGCCTGGGCGTCCGCGTCGAGGAGCGACTGACCGAGGCGGCGGGCCACGCGACGGAGCTGGCGCGCGAGGCGAGCATGGATGGCGCCGACGTGGTGGTCGCGGTCGGCGGCGACGGCACCGTGCACGAGGTCGTCAACGGCCTCGTCGGCGCGGGCGGCGCGCCCTTCGGCGAGGCCGCGCTCGGCGTGATCGCCCGCGGCACCGGTCGCGACTTCATCCGCAGCCACGACATCCCGACCAAGGCGGCCGATGCGATCCGCGCGATCGCCGAGGGCCCGATCGGGCGCGTCGACGTCGGCGAGCTGATCGCCACCGACGATCCCGAGGGCGGCCGGCGCTTCGCCAACGCGGCCTCGTGCGGCGTGACCGGCGCCATCGCCAAGCGCGCCAACGGCATGTCGAAGCGCCTCGGCGGCACGCCGACCTTCCTGATCGCGGCCTTCCAGGGCTTCCGCGGGTACACCAACACGCCGGTCCACATCGAGCTCGACGGCCGCCCGATCGACGTCACCGCTTCGGCGATCGTCTGCGCGATCGGCCACTCGCTCGGCGGCGGCATCAAGGTCGCGCACGGCGCGCGCCAGGACGACGGCCTGCTCGACATGGTGCTCGTCGGCGACGTCGGCGCCAAGGACCTCGCGCTCAACGTCCACCGGCTCTACACCGGGACGCTCGGCGACCACCCGCAGATCACGCACGTCAAGGGCCTCGAGGTGAAGGTGACGGGCGCGACGCCGCTGCAGATCGAGGCCGACGGCGAGCTCGCCGGCACGACGCCCGCGACGTTCCGGTGCCTGCCGGGCGCGCTGCGGCTCGTGACGGCCAAGTAGCCATCACGACTGGTCGGCGGTTTCCCGGCTGCGTGCGAAGGGCACCGCAGAGGCGCGCTGCCCGCTCTGCGGGTATCGTCCGACCACCGCGACCCCCGGGAGCACCGCACGTGAGCCAGAGCCAGATGCGCGAATCGATCGACGGCGTTCAGGCCGCGCTCGCCGAGCGCTCCTACATCGCCGATCGCGGGCTCGCCACGACGGTGCACCTGCAGCTCGCGCTGGAGAAGCCGCTGCTGCTCGAGGGCGAGGCCGGCGTCGGCAAGACCGAGCTCGCCAAGGTCGTCGCCGACGCGCTCGGCGCGCGCCTGATCCGCCTGCAGTGCTACGAGGGCATCGACGTCGCGCACGCGCTCTACGACTGGGCCTACGCGCGGCAGATGCTCTACATCCGCAGCCTCGAGGCGAGCGGCGAGCAGCTGTCCGGCGACGCCATGCTCGACGAGCTGTTCGGGCCGCGCTTCCTCGAGCGGCGCCCGCTGCTCGACGCGATCGCCTGCGACGACGAGGTGCCGCCCGTCCTGCTGATCGACGAGATCGACCGCGCCGACGACGAGTTCGAGGCGTTCCTGCTCGAGCTGCTGTCGGACTTCCAGGTGACGATCCCCGAGATCGGCACGATCAAGGCCGAGCGCCGACCGATCGTGTTCCTCACCTCGAACCGCACGCGCGAGCTGCACGAGGCGCTCAAGCGCCGCTGCCTCTACATGTGGGTCGAGATGCCGAGCCTCGATCGCGAGATCGAGATCGTGCGCGCCCGCGTGCCCGAGGCCTCCACGCGCCTCGCCGCGCAGGCCGCCGCGTTCGTGCACGAGATCCGCACGCTCGACCTGACGAAGCAGCCGGGCATCGCCGAGACGATCGACTGGACGCAGGCGCTGCTCGCGCTCGGCCAGCAGGAGCTCGCCGCCGACGTCGTCGACATGACGCTCGGCTCGGTCCTCAAGTTCCACGAGGACATCGGCCGCGTGCGCGACGCCGACCTCCAGCAGCTCGTCGAGCGCGCCCGCACCGTCGCCGACGACGCCATCCCGGCAGGCTGATGAGCACCGGCGACGCCGTCGTCCGCAAGCTCGTCACCTTCGGCCGCATCCTGCGCCAGGGCGGCGTCGAGGTCGGACCCGGCCGCATCCAGGACGCGCTGCGCGCGCTCGATCAGGTCGATCTGCGCCACCGCGACGAGGTCTACTCCGCCCTCGCCTGCACGCTCGTCGCGCGCCGCGACGACCTCGAGATCTTCGACCGCGCCTTCCGCGCGTGGTTCGAGAACGATCCGACGTTCGGCGAGACCCGCGTGCCCAACCTCGGCATCAGCATCGACGAGCGCACCCAGCCGCCCGCGCCCGCCAAGCACCCCAATGAGGACGGCGAGCCCGACGAGGTCGATGAGGACCAGGAGGAGCCCGACGTCCTCGCCGCCTACAGCGCCGACGAGAGCCTGCACGACCGCGACTTCTCCACGCTCACGCGCAGCGAGCTCCTGCGCCTGCGACGACTGATGGATCGCCTCGTGCGCGTCCTGCCCACCCGGCGCTCTCGCCGACTTGAACTGGCGGCCAATGGCGCGCAGCTCGCCCCGCGCGAGACGCTGCGCCGCGCGATGCGCCGCGAGGGCGAGCCGATCGAGCGCGCCTTCCGCCGCCCCAAGAAGGTCGAGCGGCGCGTCGTGTTCCTCTGCGACGTGTCCGGGTCCATGGAGCCGTACAGCCGCGCGCTCGTGCTGTTCCTGCAGGCCGCCGTCAGCGCCGGCCGCAAGGTCGAGGCGTTCACCTTCGGCACGCGCCTCACGCGCCTCACGCCCTTCCTCGGCGGCTACGACCCCGAGGCCTCGCTGCAGCGGGCCTCCCGCGCCGTGCCCGACTGGGCCGGCGGCACCCGCATCGGCGACAACCTCAAGGCCTTCAACGACCTCTACGGCCGACGCGGGCTGACGCGCGGCGCCGTCGTGGTGATCGTCTCCGACGGCTGGGAACGCGGCGACGTCTCCACCCTCGCCGCCGAGATGGCGCGGCTCCGGCGCCGCTGCCACTCGATCATCTGGGTCAACCCGCTCAAGGGCTCCGAGGGCTACGAGCCGCTCGCCGCCGGCATGGCCGCGGCGCTGCCGTACGTGGACACGTTCCTGCCCGGCCACAACCTCAACGCGCTCGAGTCGCTCGCCGAGGCGCTGAAGAAGATCGATGGGCGACATTCGGGCGTGCGACCCGCCACACTGCGGGCAGCGGCATGAACGACGAGACCCTCCAGACCGCGGCCGACTGGGCCGCCCGCGGCGACGACGTCGCCCTCGCGACCGTCGTGCGCACGTACCGCTCCGCGCCGCGCCCGATCGGCAGCGTGTTCGCCGTGTCGTCGAGTGGCGAGATGGCCGGCTCGGTCTCCGGCGGCTGCGTCGAGGGCGACATCTACGGCGCCGCGCAGGAGCTCTTCGCCGGCGACGGCGAGGCGCCGCGGCTGATCCACTACGGCATCTCCGACGACCTCGCGCTGGAGGTCGGCCTGGCCTGCGGCGGCGAGCTGTGGGTGTCGCTCGACCGCTACCGTCCGCGCCCGGCCCTGCGCCGTGGCGCCGTCGCGCACGTCTTCGGCGGCGAGCAGAACGGCCGCACGCTCACGCTCGACGTCGACGCCGATGCGCTGACCGGCGACCTCGAGGGCGCCCTGCGCGCCACGGCGGAGGCCGCGATCGCCGAGGCCGTCGCCACCGAGTCGTCGAGCGCGACCGACCTCGAGGACGGCGTGACGCTCTTCGTCGAGAGCATCCACCCCGCCCCGCGCGTCGTCGTGGTCGGCGCCGTCGACACCGCCGAGGCGCTGTGCCGGATGGCCGGCACGCTCGGCTGGCGCACCGCCGTCGTCGATCCGCGCTCGAAGTTCGGGACGAAGGAGCGCATGCCGAGCACCGACGTGCTGCTCACCTCGTGGCCCGACAAGGCCTACCCGGAGCTCGAGCTCGAGGCCGCCGACCACCTGGTGGTGCTGACGCACGATCAGAAGATCGACGATCCGGCGATCTCGCTGGCGCTCGACCTCGGCGTCGGCTACGTCGGCGCGCTCGGCTCGCGCCGCACGCAGGAGAAGCGCAACCAGCGTCTGCTCGAGTCCGGCAACACCGAGGAGCAGATCGCGCGCATCCACGGCCCCGTCGGGCTCGACATCGGCGCGCACTCCCCCGCCGAGACAGCCGTGGCGATCCTCGCCGAGATCATCGCCTACCGCTCCGGCCGGTCCGGACGGCACCTGAAGGACACGACCGGCCGCATCCACCCGACCGACGAGCCGGCGGCCTGAGCGTGGCGCGCGAATTCGCCGAGCCGCCGCTCGACCCGGCGCGCTACCCGTTCTCGCACCCGATCCGCGTGCGCTTCGCCGAGACCGACGCGATGGGCGTCGTCCACCACGCGTCGTACATCCCCTGGCTCGAGGAGACGCGCGTCGCACTGCTTGCCCACGGCGGCCACGACTACGCCGAGGTGCATCAGGGCGGGCTCGACCTCGCCGTCGTCGACGTGGTGGCGCGCTACCGGCGCTCCGTCCGCTTCGGCGACCCCGTCGTCGTCCACGCCGGCATCGCGGCGATCACGCGGACGCTGATCGAGATCGCGTACCTGGTGACGGTCGGCGAAGACGTCGCCCTGACCGGCCTCACCACGCACGCGTGCGTCAACCCGGAGGGCCGCCCCATGCGCGTGCCCGAGTGGCTGCTCGACCTGGGCGAGGGCGATACCGCCCTGCACCCGTAGGCGTCCCGACTAGAACGACTTGCCGCCGTCGAGCGACGCGAACAGGCGGCCGTCGGTGCTCGCGGCGAAGACGAGGTCGGGATTGCGCGGATCGATCGCGACGGCCGTGGCATCGAGCGCGCTGATCGCCCATGTGTGGCCGTTGTCGCGCGTGGCGATGACCTTCGGCGTCGCGACGACGATGCGGCCGGCGGCGGTTCGCGCGGCGGCGACGGTCTGCGCGTTCGACACGCCCGGCACCCGCTGGAAGCTCGCTCCGAGATCATCGGATGCGAACAGGCCCTGCCGTCCGCACGCCACCCACAGGCGCTCGTTCCGCCCCGACCTCGCCCCGCCGACGGCGAGGGTCCGCGGATGCGCGCAGAGGCCGATGGCCGGCAGGTCCCACCAGTACGAGCCGCCGTCGTTCGAGTAGTGGAGCTGGAGCCCGCCCTCGTTCGTGATCGCCCACAGCCGCAGCTGGCGGGCATTGCCGGCCAGCAGCGTGACCGCGCTGCCGAACGGCCACGGCACGCGCGGCTCGGCCTCGCCCTGCAGGCTGTACGCGTAGACCTGCCCTGTCGCGCCGCGCGAGACCAGGATGCGGTCGTAGTACGGCGCGGCGGCGACCGCCGGCTTCGCGCCCATCGCCGGTAGCTGCCACGTGCGCCCGCCGTCGAGGCTGTACTGCATCCCATAGTCGCCGCCGACGAGCAGCGGCCCCTGCGCCTCGTCCGAGATGAGCATGAAGCGCGGGTGCGCGAAGCCCGCCGGCAGCGTGCGCGGCTTCGGCTCGAGGCCGCAGGCCGTCAGCGCCGCCGCCGCGAGCGCGACGAGCAGCGCGAGCGCGAGGCGTCTCACGCCCCGAGCGCTCCACCGCGCGTGGCGGCCACCACCGGCGGTGGCCCGGCGCGCAGCACGGCCTGCTCATCCTCGGTGCGCGAGATCGTGCGCCGCACATCGCCGAACGACAGCCCCTCGAGCGACAGGAACACGAAGCCGAGACCGGCGCCGAGCGCGACCTCGATCACCTGCAGTCCGATCGCGAACGTGACGGCCTGGCCGAACGAGATGTCGAAGGCCTGCGACAGCGCCGTCGCGACGGCGAGTTGGAAGACGCCGAGGTTGCCGGGCACGAGCGGCACGAAGCCGACGAGGTTCGAGACCAGGAACACGACGCACGCGGCCGCGACGGGATGCGTGTGGATGTCGAAGGCGAGCAGCGCGAGGTAGATGCCGACGATCTGCGCGATCCACGACAGGAGTCCGGCGCCGAACGAGCTGACCGCCAGCCAGGGACGGCGCAGCAGCTGTGCGCCGCGACTGAGCGAGTGGACATGGAGCTCGACCGTGCGGAGCGT
>CAWUMZ010000052.1:0-10066 GCA_963923625.1 uncultured bacterium
TCGGCCAACATCAACGGCCAGATCATCACGGCGGCGAACACCATCGTGCAGTGCCCGACCACGACGGCCGACCCGCTGCTCAACTCGGGCTGCACGGGGGCACGCGCCGGCACCAACGCGCGCAACAACAACACCCTCGACATGGGCTGGCTCGACGTCGACGCCGATCCCGCGACGTTCGACTCCTCGTCGGCGCAGCTGCTGCTGCCGACCGGCGGACACGTGCAGTTCGCCGGGCTCTACTGGACGGGGCTGCAGAAGAAGGCGCTCGTCATCACCGGCGCGAACGGCTACAGGGGAACGCCGCAGGCGCCGCCCGACGCGAGCGCGATCGGCAGCGTCAAGCTCGCCGTCCCGGGCGTCGCCGGCTACACCGCCGTGACGGCGTCGCAGGTCGACACCGGTCCGATCGCCGAATCGTCGGGGTACACGGCCTTCGCGGATGTCACGTCGCTCGTCAACGCCGCCGGCGCCGGCACGTACACCATCGCCGACGTCCAGACCGGTACGGGCGGCAACTCCTTCGGCGGTTGGTCGCTCGTCGTCGCCTACTCGGATCCGGCCGAGCCGCTGCGCAACCTCACCGTCTTCGACGGACTCGCGATCGTCAGCGCGCAGGCCTTCGTCGACATCCCGCTGTCGGGCTTCAAGACGCCGTCGACGGGCACGGTCAAGACGACGATCGGCGTGGTCGCCGCCGAGGGCGACTGGGGTGCGACGGGCGACTACCTGACGCTCAACGACCAGCTGCTCACCGATGCCGTGCATCCGGCGAACAACACGGAGAACTCGACGATCGCCAATCGCGGCTCGTACGTCACGACCAAGACGCCGAACTGGGTGAACCAGCTCGGCTACGACTCGAGCCTGTTCGAAGCCGACGGCTTCCTGCCGAACGGCGCGACCACGGCGATGTTCCGCGCCAAGACGAACGGCGACACGTACGCGCCGCAGGCGATCACGTTCGCGACCGAGCTGTTCTCGCCGAACGTCACGCTGACGAAGTCGGCCGCGTACATCGACACCGGGGAGGCGGAGCCCGGCGAGACGGTGCGGTACACGATCACCGCCACCAACAACGGCACGGGCAACGCGACCGGCGTGCAGCTGAGCGACCCGATCCCCGCCGGCCTCGATCCGGCGACGGTCGCGAACGTCACCGTTGTCGGCGGCTCCGGCAACGGCGCGGGATCGTACGACTCGACGGCGAAGACCGTCAACGCCTGGCTCGGTAGCGGCGCATCGAGCGGCGTGGGTGGCACCCTCGCGCCGGCGCAGTCGGTATCGATCACGTTCGAGGCGGACATCCTCGGCACCGCCGCACTCGGGCAGACGATCGACAACGCGGCCACGCTGCAGTTCGTCTCTGCCGACCTCGGCCTCCCGATCTCGACCGTCGCGTCGGCGACCAGCACCGTGACCTATCCGGATCCCGGGATCGCCAAGTCGGTCGTCTCGCAGGCCGGCTCGACCACGACGTTCCAGCTGAGCATCGCGAACCAGGGCACGCTGCCGACGACGGGGACGGTCACCGTGGATGACACGACCTCGGCCAGCGCGACGATCAGCGGTACGCCGAGCGGCACCGGCTGGACCTGTACGACGCCGAGCGGGAACCTGCACTGCACGCGGTCCGATGTCCTCGCCGCCAGCGGCACCTACCCCGCGATCACGGTCGCCTACACCTTCTCGGCGGGCGCGCAGGTGACGAACACCGCCACCGTGTCGGGTGGAGGGCAGCCGGGTGCCGGATCTCCCGCACTGCTCAACGACTCGTCGACCGCCGCCGCCGGCGTCAGTCCGAGTGCTGCGCTCTCGCTCAGCAAGGCGGCGTTGACCGGCACCGTCAGTCTCGGCACGCTCGCCGGCTTCCGCCTGCAGGTCCGCAACAACGGCCCGTCCGCCGCGACGAACGTGCGCGTCGTCGACACGCTGCCGACCGGACTCGCCTACGACTCCGCGACGCTCTCCGGCGGCACGTGCACGACCAGCGGCAGCAGCGCCACGACCACCACGGTCACGTGTGACATCGCATCGCTGGCGGTCAACGACACCGCGACGATCACGATTCGCGCACGACCCGAGGCGTCGCTCCTCGGCACCACCGTCACCAACTCGGCGACGGCATCGTCGGATATCACGCCCACGCCCGTCACCAAGACGGCCACCCTGACGGTGCGCCCCGGCGCCGACATCTCGACGACGAAGACCGCGTCGGCCGCGACGGTCGATCAGGGCGCTGCCATCTCCTACACCGTCACGGCCGCCAACGCGGGGCCGGCCACCGCCACGAACGTGCAGATCGTCGACCGCCTGCCGGCGGCCTTCGATACCGGCGCCACGATCACGACGACGCCGTCGAGCGGCGGCACGTGCACGCGATCCGCCGCGACGATCTCGTGCCTGTGGACGGGCGCGACAGCGGCGAGCGCCACCCGTAGCGTCACCATCGCCGGCACGATGCTCGCTTCCGTACCCGTCGCCGATCGTACGGCGATCAACCGCGCGAACGCGTTCTCGAACACCGACGACCCCGACCAGGGCAACAACAGCGCGACCGCGACGGTGACCGTGATTCCGGCAGCCGACCTGCAGGCGACGGCCACGAGCGGCGCGACGATCTCGGCGGGCGGCAGCGGCGACCTGACCTTCAGCGTCGTCAACAACGGCCCGTCGAGCGCGACGGGGACCGTGATGACGATCGAGGTGCCGAGCGGCCTGACGCCGTCGAAGGTGCCGTCGGGCTGCACCGCCGCCGGGCAGACCGTGACGTGCGCGATCGGCACGCTCGCAAACGGCGCGAGTGCCGAGCGCGTGATCACGGTCACGGCGGCCACCGACCTCACCGAGGCATCGCGCACGGCGACCGTCTCGGTCACCTCCGACGTGCCCGATCCGATCACCGCGAACAACACCGACCACGCGCCGCTCGTCGCCGGCCCGGTCGCCGACCTGACGATCACGAAGGTCGCGGACGTGGCGAAGGTCGCGCCCGGCGGCACGGTCAGCTACACCATCGGCGTCGCGAACGCCGGCCCGTCGAGCTCGACCGGCGCGCAGGTCGTCGACGACCTGCCTGCCGGGCTCACCGTCGCCAGCGCGACGTCGAGCGCATTCGACGGTTGCGCCGTCACGGGGCGCAAGGTCACCTGCGACGCAGGGGAGATCATCCCCGGCGCCAGCTTCCAGATCCTGATCGTGGCGACCGTCGGCACCGACCGCGCGGGCGAGACGATCGTCAATACGGCGACGCTCACTCCCGGCCCGCAGCGCGATCCCGATCTCAAGAGCAACACGGCAAGTGCGACGGTGAAGGTGACGACGCCGAAGGGATCGCTCGCGAAGCTGCGCATCCGCGTGTCCGCGAAGCCCGCGTCGACGCGGGTGGGCGGCCGTGTCGTGATCACAGCCGTCGTGACGAATACGGCGAAGACGAACGCCGCCAACAGCGTCGAGGCGTGCATCACGATCCCGAAGGCACTCCGGTACCTGAAGTCGAAGGGCACGCTGGACAAGGCCAAGGGCCGCGTGTGCTTCGCCGTCGATCAGCTGAAGCACGGGAAGAGCACGACCTTCAGCTACTCCGCGCTCGCGCTTGCGGTCGGGCAGGTCCGTCCGCGCGGCTCGACCTGGGCCGGCAACGCCGCCTACGTCAGCGCGATCGGCAAGCTCGCGATCGTGCGGGCGACGCCGGGTCCCGCGCCGCCCGTCACGGGCTGAGCCGCCGGTGACGCGGGCCGCGCGCTACCGCTACGGTTCGCGCGGGAGGTCAGGGAAATGGCGACATGCGGCGAGGCGGCGATCCGCCTGCTCGAGCAGTACGAGGTGGACACGGCGTTCGGGATCCCCGGCGTGCACACGCTGGAGTACTACCGCGGCCTGGCCGACTCGCCCATCACCCACATCACGCCGCGGCACGAGCAGGGCGCCGGGTACATGGCGATCGGGTACACCCGCGCGACGGGCAAGCCCGGCGTTTGCATCCTGATCACCGGCGCGGGCCTCACCAACGTGGCGACCGCCGTCGCGACCGCGCATCACGACTCGCTGCCGATGCTGATCCTCTCGAGCGGCACGGCCACTGAGGACGCCGAGCAGGGGCACGGCCCGCTGCACGACCTGCCCGACCAGCCTGCCTTCATGTCGACGATCTGCGAGGTCTCGATCGACGTCCGCGACCCCGCCGAACTGCCCGAGGCATTCGCCCAGGCGTGGGAGATCTTCACGTCGCAGCGCCCGCGGCCCGTGCACATCAGCGTGCCGATCGACGTGCTGTCCCAGCCGGCCGCCGGTGATCAGCGGTTGCCCGAGCGCGCGGTCTCGCCGCAGCCGGAGCACGTCCTCGTCGAGCAGGCCGCGTCGCTGCTGGCCGGCGCCGAGCGCCCGATGATCCTGCTGGGCGGCGGCGCGTGTCAGGCGCAGACCGAGGCGATCGCGCTGGCCGAGCGCGTCGGCGCCCCGGTGACGATGACGATCGCGGGCAAGGGCATCGTGCCCGACTCCCACCCGCTCTCGGTCGGCACGACGACGACGATCTCGCCGATCTTCGAGGAGCTCGAGGCCGCCGACGTCGTCCTCGCGGTCGGCACCGAGTTCTCGGAGACGGACTACTTCTACTCGTCCACGCTCGCCCCGCCGGTCTTCCGCGGCTCGCTGATCCGCGTCGACATCGACGCCGAGCAGCTCGGCAAGCGCCGCCCGGCGGCCCTGCCGATCCTCGGCGACGCGGCCAAGACGATGGCGGCGATCGAGGCGCTGCTCGCCGAGCGCGGCGTGCAGGGCGACGGCGCGGCTCGCGCCGCGGCGCTGCGGGAGGGCAATCACTGGTGGCCGGGGTGCGAGGAGTTTCAGCCGTTCCTCGCCGCGCTCGAGGCGGCGCTGCCGGAGGACGGCATCATCGCCGTCGACTCGACGCAGCCCGCCTACGCCGCCGCGCACATGTGGCGCGGCGTGCGCCCCAACGCGTACCTCCCGTACGGCGGCTTCGGCACGCTTGGCCCGGCCCTGCCGATGGCGATGGGGGCGAAGCTCGGCGCGCCGGAGCGGCCGGTCATGTCGCTGTCGGGCGACGGCGGCTTCCTCTTCACGATCCAGGAGCTCGCCACCGCCGTCGATCTCGGCCTGCCGATCGCGGTCGTGATCTGGCAGAACCACGGCTACGGCGAGATCAAGGACTCGATGCTCCGCGCCGACGTCCCGCCGGTGGCCGTCGACACCTCGGCCCGTGACTTCCTCAAGATCGCCGAGGGCTTCGGCTGCCGCGCGGTGCGCGCCGAGTCGCTCGAGACGCTGCCCGGCATCATCGGCGAGGCGTTCGCGGCCGACGGTCCCACGCTGATCGAGGTCGTCGCCGGGCGCGTGGCGCCCTCGGCGCTACCGGTCCGGTGATCCGCCGGGCGAGTGCGCTGGCAGTTGTCCTGCTGGCGCTGTCGGCCGCTGCGGCGGGCGCGGCGCCGGCTGCTCGCTGGACGCTCGTCGCGACGCATCCGCACGACGCCACGGCGTTCACCGAAGGGCTCGTCGCGGAGGGCGGCGTGCTGCTCGAGAGCACCGGACTCGAGGGGCAGTCGTCCGTGCGGCGCGTCGACCCGGCCAGCGGCCAGGTGCTCGTGCTGCGGCCACTGGCCGCCTCGCTGTTCGGGGAGGGGCTGACGGTCCTGCACGGCGCCGCCATCCAGCTGACCTGGACCGACCATCGGGTCTTCTCGTACATGCCCGCCACGCTCCAGCGCACCGACTCCCGCCGCTACCCCTTCGAGGGCTGGGGTCTCACGACCAACGGCCGCCAGCTGATCGCGAGCGACGGCTCCGACACCGTGCGCTGGCTCGATCCGACGACGCTGCGCGTCACCCGCACGATCACCGTGCACGACGGGCTGCGCCGCATCGACCAGCTGAACGAGCTCGAGCTGATCGACGGCGTGCTGTGGGCGAACGTCTGGCACTCCGACCGCATCGCGCTGATCGATCCCGCCGACGGCCACGTGCGGGCCTGGTTGAACATGACGTCGCTGCGCACGCGGCTCTCCTCGCCGGGCGAGGTCCTCAACGGCATCGCGCGCTATCCGGGCGCCGACACGATCGCGGTGACGGGCAAGCTCTGGCCCGAGCTGTTCGAGATCCGGCTCGTCGGCCGGCTGCCGCGCTAGGCCAGCTCGAAGCGGATCGGCAGCGCGCCGACCTGCAGCGTGCTGGCACCCAGGGCGTGGAGCTGCTCCTTGCCCTCGATGATCGTCAGGAAGTGGTTGCCGGCGAGCATGCCCGCCTTCGAGGCGAAGCAGCACGGCCCGTACGGGAAGAGCAGCTCGCACTCCGAGATGCCGCCGGGGTACCAGAGGATCTCGCCGGGCGCGGGATGGCTCGTGGCGTCCTCGAACGGCACGCCGAGGTCGAAGTCGCCGAGCGGGATCCAGCACGACTCGCCGCTCCAGCGGACGTGGATCATCTTCTGCTCGTACGGCAGCAGCGTCAGGAACGCCTCGCACGTCTTCGGCGCCTTGTCGCGCTCAAGGCGCGCGATGAACTCCACGTCGCCGCTCGTGATGCGGATCAGCTGCTCGGCCATGTCGGTCTCCCCTCCGGAACGTCGAGGGGAAGCATGCCGCATCGGGCTACGTGGCGACCAGCTCGAGACCCTCGATGCGTCTGAGCGTGCGGTCGAATGTCGCGACCCGCGGTGGGCCCTCGAGCAGCGCCGTCGCGGCGAGGAGGGCATCGGGGAGGTCGATGTGGTGCTCGGCGTGCAGATCGAGGGCGGTCACGAGCAGCACGTCGTCGCAGGCGATCGCGGGCAGGCCGATGATCTCGCGCAGCCACTCGGCAACGGCGGAGCGCGGCCACTCGTAGCGCGAGCGCAGTACATGGGCGGTCTCGAGCACCACCTCGGGCAGCAGAACCAGCGGCTGATCGCCGTGCAGCAGCTCCTCGGCGTGTGGCGTGAGTGTGGGATGGTCGCCGGTGACGAACCGGACGAGCACGTTCGTGTCTACGTATGCCGTCACCCGTGCTTCCGCTTCCACTCCTCTGCGAACTCGGCGTCGAGCTTGCGCTGGATCTGCGCTTCGGTCAAGCCCTTCAGGTCCTCGCGCGGGACCGGTCGCTCGAGCTCGCCGTGGCGCGGGCAGCGTTCGATCGTCACCTTCGGGCCCATCATCGAGATGATCACGGCGTCGCCCGCTTGGAGATCCATGAACTCGCGGACGCGCTTGGGCACCGTCAGCTGGCCCTTGCTCGTCATGCGCGCGAGGCACGCCCCGCCGGGGTTCCGCTTGGTCGGCTTCTTCCATCCCATATTCCTTACGTTACCGAAACTGAAAGGATTTGTCTGCTCACTCGTGGACATGCCCGGAGTGTCTGCGAGGATGCCCCCACCGATGACGCGCGGACCGCACCCAGACCCCGATGCGCTGTCGCCGAAGACGCGCGAGGTGCTCGCGACCCTGCCGGCGAACAACGTGTTCCGCGCGCTCGCGCACGCCGACGCGGCGTTCCCACCGCTGATGGAGCTGACCGCCAGCCTCTGGAACGACGCGGTGCTCGACCAGCGCCAGCGAGAGCTCGCGATCCTGCGCACCGCACGGCTCGTCGACTCGGCCTACGAGTGGATGCACCACATCGAGGTGGCGCGCATGGTCGGCGTGACGGAGGAGGAGCTCAACGCGATCGACGTCGGGCGTCTCGACCTCGCGCCCTTCGCCGACGCCGATCGCCTGCTGCTCGAGGCGGTGCCGCACATCCTCGAGCACCGGCGCTCGGAGGACCACGTCTTCGATGCGCTGCGCGAGGCGTTCAGCTTGCGGGAGCTCGTCGAACTGCACCTCGTCGTCGGCTTGTACGCCACGATCGCCGGCGTCGTTGCTGATTTCGACGTCCAGCTCGAGCCCCGCTCGGGTGCCTTCGAGCTGCAGCACGACGAGCGCGGTCCGCGCCTCGGCGACTAGCCCAGGCGGACGTCGGCGACGAGCAGCGACCCGGCGCCGGCGGGGTTGACCTGCAGTGACCAGGCGCCCGGCGCGAGCTCGTCGAGCAGGGTGCTGCCGAGGCCCGGCGCGCCGCCCTGTGGGCCGCCGCCGTCATCGCTGATGCTCACGCGCAGCACGAGCGGTTCGGGCTGTTCGACGGCGACATGGATGCGCCGTGCGAGGCCGTGCTTCTTGGCGTTGCCGATGCCCTCCTCGACGATGCGCGCGACGTCCGCCACCACATCGACCGGCAGCACTGCGGGCACGTCGAGTGTGGCGCTCACGTCGGTGAACTCGCTCCAGAGGTCGATCTGGCGCTGGACCTCCGCGGCGAGGTCGGTGGATGCGCGCGCCGATGGCGCGCCGCCCGCGAGCGCCAGCCGCGCACCGTCGACCGCCGCGTCGAACGCAGCCCCGTCGTTCGTGCGCGTCGCATTCTCGATCGCGAAGGCCGTCGCGAGCAGCGTGGACTGGAGCGTCCCGTGGACGTGCCCGGCGAGCTCGCGGCTCACCCGCACGAGCTCGCGGTTCGCGATGATCGACTCGAGCACCTGCTCGTCGACCTCGTACTCCAGCTCGCTGAGCGATTCGTCGCGACGGCCGAGCGCCGCGACGATCATCGCCGTCGCGATGACCAGCAGCGCCACCCAGACGATGTTGATCACGATCACCGTCGCATCGGGATCCGCGATGCCCATGTGCTGGAAGAGCAACGTGCGGAGCGTGGTGGTGACGCTGGCCGAACCGGCGGCGATCGGCAGCAGCCACCCGCGCTGGTGCCCGTCGCGCGAACCGAGCTGCACCACGACCGCGAGGGTGACGAGCACGGTCGCTCCCTGAACCAGGCCCGCCACGACGGCGTTGTCGAGGGTCGACCGCGTCTCGAGGAAGAGCGCAGACACGACGGCGACGGCGGCGGTGCACCACCAGATCGGAACGGACTGCCGGCCGAGGGTGGCGCGCAGCGCCTCGATCAGGCGCGCCTTGGGCAGTGGCTCCATCGGCGTCGCGTAGAGCCGCTGGCTGAGCGGCCGCAGCTCGTGATGAGCCGTTCGCTGCAGCTGCCGGGCCATCTCGAGACGCTCCTCCCGGCTCATGCCGGGGTGAGCACGACCGAGATCGCCGAGGATCGCCTGGGTCATCGTCTCGACCTCGTCGTTGACGGCGGTCTCGATCGATCGGGTCAGCACGCTGCGCTCCACCTCGCGCGCGCGGAGGTCGGCGGCACGGCGCAGGAGCCTGTCGCGATTACGCCGATAGCGGTCGACATCGTCGAGCACGAGGATCACGACGGCTACGACGACCGCGGAGACGAACGGCTCCAGCAGGAGACGGCGGTGCGGGTAGGCGTTCGGACCGAGGTCAGCGGCGTGGAACAGGACATCGGCGATCGCGCCGTGGACGAGGCCGAGGACCAGGCCGAGGCCGAGGACCATCCAGATCGGCACCGGATGGATCGCGCGCTGGCGGAACGTCGTCGCATTCGCAAGGAGCATCACGGCGCCGACGCCGAGCATGGAGATCAGCGTGCAGCCCAAGGCGATACCGCGTCGGGCGGGAGAGTCGTCGGCGATCTGGGCGCTGAACGGGAGGCTCAGCAGGGCGATCGATGTCAGGACCACCCAACCCCTGAACGACACCGCCCAGCGCCCGCCGAGACGATCGCGGAGGGAGGGGGTTTCAGGCACCGTCGGAGGCGGTGCCGCTCATGCGCAGGTATGCGCGGGTGAGCAGCACGCGGCGGTTGCTCGAGGACTCCGTGGGGATGCCGAGCTCGCGAGCGGCGCGCATGATGATGCGCTCGACCGACGTCTCGCTGATGTAGCGCTGCCGCGCGATCTCGGCGTTGGAGAGACCCTCGGCGACGAGGCGGATCACCTCGATCTGCGTGTCGGTCAGGCGCGCCACGTCGCCGGTCGAGGCGGGGACGGGACTGCGGCCGGTTGAGGGCTCGTTGGAGGCGAGGGAGACGGCATCGGCGATCGCCGTCGACAGCGTTCGCGCATCGCCAAGCTGGCCCTTGACCAGGTAGACGATGTTGCTCGGTAGATGGTCGAGGTTGCGGCCGGTCAGACGGGGATCCTCATAGCTCGTGAGGATCACGA
>CAWUMZ010000053.1:0-9826 GCA_963923625.1 uncultured bacterium
CCCGGCGGGACGACGAGGCGACGCGAGCGGTGCTGGCCGGCGACGATGCGCATGCCGGTGAGGGTATCGTGGCTGTGCGCCGTTTCCACTTCGAGCCGCGATGCTGACCCTCTACGACAACGCCCTCTCGACCAACGCGCAGAAGGTGCGCTTCCTCCTGGCTGAGCTCGAACTGCCCTATGAGCCCATCGCGGTCGGTATGGGCCCGCTCTGCCCTGACTGGTATCGCGAGCGGCACCCGTTCGCGACGATCCCGTTGCTCGTGGACGACGGCTTCGCGGTCTACGAGTCCAACACGATGCTCCGCTACCTGGCCGATCGCGAGCAGCGCGATGATCTCTACCCAATCGATCCACCCGAGCGCGCACGTCTCGATCAGGCGATGGACGCGCTGAGCCTCGCGGTGCGCCCCGTCCTCTGGGACCTCGAGGCGGCGACGATCTACCACGCGGTCCCCTCGCACCTCGGCGGCGGCGATCCAACCGGCGCCGATCCCAACGCCGTCGCCGCGGCGACGACCGCGCTCGCCGACGTCCTCGACGGGTTCGAACAGCTGCTGGGCGAGCTCGACGGATTCGGGATCGCCGACTGCGCGATCGCCGGCCGCTTCGCGACCGCTCCGAAGCTCGACCTCGACCTCGACCGCTGGCCCGTGCTCGCCGCCCGGCTGCGCGCGGCATGGGCGCGACCCGCGTGGTCGGCCGCACTCACCGCGGGGGCCCGCTAGGCGTCAGGCGCGGCGGAGCGCGGCGATCAGCTCGCCGAAGCGATCGTCCGCGGCCTGCTCGAGGATCGCGTCGCCGCCATCGCGCAGCAGACGCGCGGCATCATCGCGGGCGCGGTCGAGCAGACGACGGTCGCTATGCAGACGCGCATAGCGCAGGTCGGTGCGGCCGCTCTGGGCCTCCCCGAGCAGACGGCCCTCGCCGCGCATCTCGAGGTCGATCTCGGCGAGCGCGAAGCCGCTCGAGTTGCGCACCAGCGCGTCGAGGCGCTCGCGCCCCTCCGGCGTCGGCTCGGCCGAGCTGTAGAGGAGGCAGTACGACTGCTCGTCGCCGCGGCCGACCCGGCCGCGCAGCTGGTGCAGCTGGGCGAGGCCGAAGCGGTCGGCGTCCTCGACGACCATCACGGAGGCGTTCGGGACGTCGACGCCGACCTCGATCACGGTCGTCGCCACGAGCACGTCGATGCGGCCGGCGGCGAACTCGGCCATCACGCGCTGGCGATCCGCAGCGGGCATCTGCCCGTGCGCGCAGGCCACGCGCACCTCGGCGAGCGGTCCCGCGGCGAGCCGCGCCGCCTCCTCCTCCGCGGCGCGCGCCTCGACCTCCGGGTTCTCCTCGACGAGCGCGCACACCACGTACGCCTGCCGCCCCGCCTGGACCTGCTCGACGATCCAGCGGTAGCCGTCCTCGCGCTTGGCCTCGGGGATCACGCTCGTCTTGATCTCCTTGCGGCCGGGCGGCAGCTCGTCGATGACGCTGAGGTCGAGGTCGCCGAACGCCGTGAGCGCGAGCGAGCGCGGAATCGGCGTGGCCGTCATGTGGAGCACGTGCGGCACCGGCCCCTCGCCCTTGGCGAGCTTGGCGCGCTGGGCGACGCCGAAGCGATGCTGCTCGTCGACGACGAGCACGCGCAGATCGGGGAACTCGGTGTGCAGCAGCGCGTGCGTGCCGATTGCGATCAGGGGCTGTCCGGCGGCGATGCGCGCGCGGCGGGCGCGGCGCTCCTTCTCGGGCACATCACCGGACAGGTAGGCGATCTCGATCCCAAGCGGCTCGAGCAGGCGCTCGGCGCCGCGCAGGTGCTGGAGCGCGAGCACCTCGGTCGGCGCCATCAGCGCGCCCTGGCCGCCCTGCTCGACGGCGCGGATGAGCGCGGCGAACGCGACGACGGTCTTGCCCGAGCCGACATCGCCCTCGAGCAGCCGCTGCATCGGCTGCTCCGCATCGAGGTCGCGGTCGATCGCGTCGAGCGCACGCTGCTGCGCGCCCGTGAGCGCGAACGGAAGCGCCTCGCGGAAACGCGCCGACAGCTCGCCGGGCGCGCCGAGCGGGATCGCGCCGCCGCGATCATCGGCCTCGCGGCGATGGCGCAGCAGCGCGAGCTGCAGCAGCAGGAGCTCCTCGTAGGCCAGGCGGCGACGCGCGGTCTGGAACGCGTTGCGGGTGCGCGGCTGATGCCCCGCCTTGAGCGCGTCGCGGCGCAGCGGCAGGCGATGGCGCAGCCGCAGTTCGACGGGCACCGGATCGGCGACGCCGTCGATCAGGTCGTCGAGCGCCTCGCCGACGAGACCGCGCAGGACGCCCGTCGAGATCTGGCTCGACGCGTGGTACACGGGAATCAGGCCGGCACCGAACGTGGTCCCCTCGGGGTCGTCGAGCACCTCGTGGCTGCGCACCGTCAGCTCCGCGCCGCGCGCGCCGACCTTGAGCGCGCCGCGCGCCACCAGCCGCGTGCCCGGCTCGAGGGTTCGCGCCAGGTGCCGCTGGTTGAACCAGGTGAGCGCCAGCTCGCCCGTGTCGTCGCGCAGGCGGGTCTGCAGGATGCGCAGGCCACGACGCCGCGTGGGCCGCTCCGTGATCGAGCCGATCCGGCCGATCACGGTGACCTCCTCCTCGCCGCCGAGAATCGCCTCCGCGATCGTCTGCTGCGCCGTCAGGTCCTCGAAGCGAAACGGCAGCTCGTCGATCAGGTCGCCGCGCGTCTCGACGCCGAGCGCACGCAGCGCGGCGACGCGCTTGGCAGGGCCGGTGATCGGCTGCCCGAGCGCGAACGTCCGCGGCGCCGTGCGCAGGCGGGGCGCGGCGGCATCCTCGACTCCGGGAAAGGGGGCCAGCACGTTCCCCATTCTCGCGAATCCACCCTCGGGCGCGGATCTGCGAGACTCGGCGCATGCCGCGCGCCATTGCAGTCGACTGGTCCGGCGCGCTCACCGGCGAGCGACGGAAGCTGTGGATCGCCGAGGCCGTCGACGGCGAGCTGCAGCTGCTGGAGAGCGGGCGCTCCCGCGCGGAGGTGATCGCGTGGGTGTGCGCGCGCCGCACCCAGGTTCCCAGCTGCGTGGCGGGCTTCGACTTCTCATTCTCGCTCCCCGCGTGGTTCCTCGATCAGCACGGCTGCGTCGAGATCGACCAGGTCTGGGAGCTCGTCTCCGCCCATGGCGAGGAGTGGCTGCGCACCTGCTCCGCGCCGTTCTGGGGCCGCCCCGGGCACAAGCGCGGCGCCGAGCCGCAGCTGCGCGGCTGCGAGGAGGGCTGGAGCGTGCGCGGCATCGCGCCGAAGAGCGTCTTCCAGATCGGCGGCGCCGGCGCCGTCGGCACGGGGACGCTGCGCGGCATCCCCTTCCTCCCCGCCCTGCGCGATGCGGGCTGGGCGATCTGGCCGTACGACGCGCCGACCGATCACGTCGTCGCCGAGATCTGGACGCGCCTCCTGACGGGACCGGTTGCGAAGTCATCGGCCGATGCGCGTCGCGCCTGGCTGCGCGCCAACACCGACGTCCGCGGCCGCCTGCTCCGCGATGCCGCCGACTCCGAGGACGCGTTCGATGCCGCCGCCTGCGCCGTGGTGCTCTCCCGGAGCCCCGACCTGCGGGCCGCGCTGCACGCGACGCTGCCCGGCGATCCGCGCGAAGGCGCGATGCTCGTGCCGCCGAGCGTGCTCGCGGACTGAACCTGGCCTAGGCTTCCGGCATGGACATCGGCGAGGAGCGCGAGCGCATCATCGTGGAGCCGGCGACCTCGCCGATTCCCCAGGAGACGCCGGCCCCCGAGCGCGTGCCCGCACCCGCACCGGAGCCCGCGCGGGAGCCCGAGCCCGCGCCCGCATGACCGACCCGGGCTACGTCGTCCCCGATCTGGTCGAACCGATCGTCGGCTTCCGCTCGTGGACGATTCGCGTGCACCCGTCGGGCGAGCCGCGCCTGTGCTCGCCGTTTCGACGCTCGATCTGGGAGCCGCGACAGGCCGCCACCGCGCGCTGCGGCATCGGCGACTGGTCATCGCCGCTGGCGGTCCGCCCCGTCTCGCACGCGCCGCGCGGACACCAGGCGCCGGCCGAGGGGTGCACGTGCGGCGTCCACGCCTGGGCGTCGGAAGGCAAGATGCTGCTCGACGCCGCCGACACGCGCGGCCTGCGCGCCGTCTCGGGGGGCGTCGCACTGTGGGGCGAGGTGCTGCGCCACGACAAGGGGTGGCGCGCCGGCCTCGCCTATCCCCACTCCCTGCGCGTGCACGCCGCAACGACCGACGGGCTGTGCTTCGTGTTCAGCTGGGAGACCGGCCAGCTGCGCACGACGCCGGCGGAGGAGCTCGCCGCCCTGCTCGAGGAGACGTACGGCGTGCCGACGGCGATCGATCCCGGCGAGGACCCGCTCGGGCCGCGCCCGCGCTACGCCCCGTCGGCGCTCAAGCTGCCGCGCGCGCACCTCGGTCTGAGCGCGGAGGACGCCGCGCTGCTCGAGCCCGCGCCGACCTGGCGCTCGCGCCTCGCCCGCTGGCTCACCGACATGCCGTGACGCCGGGCGTCAGGCGGTGACGATGTCGCGCATCGCGGCGATGTGCTCCGGCGTCGAGCCGCAGCACGCGCCGATCACGTCGATGCCGAGCTCGCGCATGTCGGTCGCCCACTCCGCCATCACCTCGGGCGAGCCGTCGTAGACGAACTCGTCGCCGACGAGCTTCGGCAGACCGGCGTTCGACTGCGTCATCAGGAACACGCCCGCGGGACGCGCCTCGACCATCTCCGCCGCGATCGTGCGCATCTCGTCGACGCCGCGGCCGCAGTTGGCGCCGATGATGCTCACGCCCATCGCGCTGATCGCCTCGACGGCCTGGCCGGGCTTGACGCCCATCATCGTGCGCAGGTTCGTGTCGAACGACATCGTCACGAGGATCGGCAGACCCGGCGCCTCGGCCTTGGCTGCGTTGACCGCGGCCTCGACCTCCTGCAGGTCGCTCATCGTCTCGATCAGGATCGCGTCGGCGCCGCCGGCGACCAGGCCGCGAATCTGCTCGGCGAAGAGCTGCTGCGCGGACTCGAGCGTGAGCGTGCCCATCGGCTCCATCAGATCGCCGCTCGGGCCGACGTCGCCGAGGACGTAGGAGCCCGGATGGCGATCGGCGACCCTGCGCGCCACCTCGGCGCCGGCCTTGTTGAGCTCCTCGACGCGGTCGCCGAGGTCGTGCATCTCGAGCCGCGGGCGGGTGCCGCCGAAGGTGCACGTGGTGATCAGGTTGGAGCCCGCGGCCGCGTAGGCCTCGAGGATCGCCTCGATCTTCTCCGGGTGCTCGACGTTCCAGAGCTCGGGCGCACCGCCATCGGTGAGCCCGGCGTCCTGGAGCATCGTGCCCATCGCGCCGTCGCCGAGCAGGTGCCCGCCGGACTGCAGGGTCTCGAGAATGCCGCTCATGTCATGCCTCCTGGGCCGGTCCGAGCTCGTCGAGCAGGGCGTTGAGGCGATCCTCGGAGAGGTCGGCCTCGAGTTCGGCGGCGATGCGGTGCACGAGGTCGGTCGGCGCCTCGTCGGCGGCGATCCACTCGCCCTTGCGCCAGCCCTCCATGTACGCGTCGGCGTCGGATTCGCCGAGGCGCATGGCGGCCTCGTCAATCGCCTCCTGGAAGCGCTGCGCCAGCTGGGCGCGAGCCGTGTCGTCGCCGTCCCGCGCCATCACCATCGAGGGGATGTCGCGCCAGTAGGTGATCTGATATTCGCTCATGTTGCGCACTATAACATTCGGGCCCGGATCGCCAAAGCCCCGCTGATAGCGTGTGCGCATGCCGTGGTGGATCATCGCCCTGTTCGTCGCCTGGGTCGTGATCGCCGTGGTCACGACGCTGCTCAAGCGCCCCGTCTACGGCCCCGGTTGAGCGATCCAGCAGGGCACGCGTCTCGTGTCCGAGCATCGTGAGCGCAAGGCCGCCCGCGCGGCAGCGGATCAGTCCGACGCCGAGTAGGCGAGCCCGAGCGCACCCGGCCCGGCGTGCGCGCCGATGACCGCGCCAAGCGTGAGCACGCGCACCGAGCGGATACCGCCGCGCGCGGCACGCACCCGCGCCTCCAGCTCCGCCGCCGCCGCCGGATCCGCCGCGTGGCCGATCGCCACGTCGATCTCGCCATAGGGCGCCGCGCGCCGCAGGAACTCGTCGACGAGCGCCGGCAGCACGCGATCGGCGCCGCGCACCTTCCCGGCCGGCACCACCTCGCCGTCCTCGATCGCGAGCAGCGGGCGCACGCCGAGCAACGAGCCGACCAATGCCTGGGCGCGCCCGATGCGGCCGCCCCGCTGCAGGTACTCGAGCGTCGGCACGCTGAACAGGCAATCGCCACGCAGCCGCGCCGCCTCGAGCAGCCCGGCCACCTCGTCAGGCGCCACTCCCTCGTCGAGCGCCTGCTGCGCGCGCGTCACCGCGAGGGCCAGCGGCATCGAGACGTTGAGGCTGTCGATCACCGTCACCCGGCCGGGGAAATCACCCGCCGCGGCGCGCGCCGAGGCGCACGTGCCGCTCAGCTTCGAGGAGATGTGGATCGACACGACGTGATCGTGGGTCTCGAGCAGCTCGGCGTAGACGGCGGCGAACGTACCGGGCGATGGCTGCGACGTTCGCGGATGGTGCGGCGACGTGCGCAGGCGCTCGTAGAACTCATCGACGGCGAGATCCACGTAATCGCGCACCTCCTCGTCGCCGAAGTGCACCGTCAGCGGCACCATCCGCCAGCTGTCGCGATCGGGCACCGGCAGATCGGCCGTCGAGTCGTAGACGATCGCCGTCCCGCCCACCCGCTTCGCCGCGGCCTCGCGGATACCCGCGCGCATGTCGGAGAGCGCGGAGTCCGACACGTCGCCGAGCGTCGCGGCGGCAGCGAGCACGGCGTCGGGATCATCGGCGTGCACATGCACCCGCAGCAGCGCGGCGTCGCCGACGACCACCACCGAGTCGCCCCACGTCGCCGCCGCCGCACGGACGGCATCCGGGTCCGCTCCGCGCAGCACGACGCCGATGCACCAGCGGTGGAGGCTCGTCGGATCGTGCACGTGCGCGACGGGCGCCAGCTCGAGCGCGCCCTCGTCGACGACCTCCTCGCCGTCGAGCACCGCGACGAGACCCTCGAGGATCGCGACGAGTCCCGCGGCGCCCGAGTCGACGACGCCGGCGGCCGCGAGCTGCTCGAGCTCCTGCGGCGTCTGCTCCAGGGCGGCACGGGCAGCAGCCAGCGCCGACATCAGGGCCTGCTCGACCGTGTCCCCCGTGCTGCCGTCCGCGGCTGCCCGGGCGACTGTGAGCATCGTGCCCTCGACCGGCTCCGGCACGGCCGCGTAGGCGGCGTCGGCGCCCGCCCGAAGCGCGGCGGCGACGGCAGCGCCATCGGCGGGCACGAGCGGCGAGAGCACCGCGGCGCGCACGAGCGCGGACAGGATCGTGCCGCTGTTGCCGCGCGCGCCGAGCAGTGCCGCATCGGCGGCGGCGCGCGCCGGATCCGCGGGCGCGGCACGCAGCGCGGCCACGATTGCATCGACCGTTGCGAGCAGGTTCGAGCCCGTATCGCCATCGGCGACGGGATAGACGTTGATCGCATCGAGGTGCTCGCGCGCGCCCGCCAGCCGCTGCCGCGCGCCCAGCGCGAGCGCCAGCACCGACGGGAGCGGGACCTCAGACGGCTTCAGCGGCTGGTTCGACACGATGCGGCGACGGTTCCCGTTTGCGGGGACCGAGCGGAACCAGCATACTTCCGCCCATGTCGCGCATCTGCTCCTCCTGTGGCCGTGGTCCGTCCTTCGGCAATAACCGCAGCCACTCCATGATCGCCACGAAGCGCCGCTTCGACGCGAACCTGCAGAAGCTGCGCATCCTCAAGAACGGCGTCGCCGTTCGCGCCTACGTCTGCACCCGCTGCCTCAAGGCCGGCAAGGTGCAGCGCGCCCTCTAGGCGCGGCACCCGGCGTCCGCCCCACACGCGCTCGACCCTCCGCTTCGCCGTGCGCTGACACGGGCTGCCCACCGGGGATCCCTCCCCGGCAGGCACCCTCGCATCGCTAGAGGATGCGCACGTTGTCCAGCGCCTCCTCGACGACCTCCTCGGCCTGGCCGTGGAGGATGCGCTTGATCGCCCCGAAGCCGAACTTCTCGACCATCGAGGGCGTGACGACGGGCGGCAGCGCCAGTGCGTGCTTGTCGACGACGGCGTCGATCAGCACCGGTCCCGACATCGCGAGCGCCTCGGTGATGCCCGCGCGGACATCGGAACCCTTCTCGATGCGCACCGAGCCGATGCCGATCGCCTTCGCGACGTCGGCGAAGTTCGGCGTCCACAGGGTCGTGCCGAACGGGATCAGCCCCGCCTCCTGGAACTCGATATCGACGAAGTCGAGCATGCCGTTGTGGAACACGACGAGCTTCACCGGCAGCTGCCGCTCGGCGATCGTCAGCAGCTCGCCGAAGAGCATCGACAGGCCGCCATCGCCGCACATCGCGATCACCTGGCGCCCCGGCTGGCTCAGCGCCACGCCGATCGCGTTCGGCATCGCGTTCGCCATGCTCGCCCACGTCGACGAGCCGAAGATGCGCCGGTCGCCCCGCACCTCGATGTAGCGCGCCGTCCAGATGTACGGCGTGCCCGTATCGACTGTGAAGACCGCGTCATCCGCCGCGACGTCGTTGATGACCGACGCGAGGTACTCCGGCCGGATCGGCGTCAGGTCGGGCCCCTTGTGCACGTAGTGCGAGATGCTGCCCAGGCGCTTCTCGTGGTGATGGAGCATCGAGTCGAGGAAGTCGCGATCGGTGCGCGCGGGCACGGCGGCCATCAGCGCGCGGCAGAACTCACCGACGTCGGCGACGACGCCCTTGTCGAGGCGCGGCGCGTGGCGGCCGAGCGCCTCGGCGCGGATATCGACCTGGACCAGCGCGACGGAGTGCTTGTAGAAGGGCGTGAACGGCCAGTTCGCGCCGAGCTGGATGACGAGATCGGCATCGCGCATGGCCTTGAAGCAGCCGCCGTAGCCGAGCAGGCCCGACAGGCCGACCCAGTTCGGGTTGTCGGCCTCCAGCGCGCTCTTGCCGCGCCACGTCGCGCCAATCGGCGCCTGCAGATGCTCGCCGAGGGCGATCACCGCGTCGCGATCGAAGCGGCAGCCGTCGCCGCCGAACACCATGATCTTCTTCGCCTTCTGCACCAGCTCGACGACGGCCGCGAGGTCCGCCGGGGACGGGCTCACGACCGGCTGCCCCAGCTCGGGCGAGCCGGGGATCGGCTCGCCGACGGGCCACTCGGCCTGGCCGACCTCGCTCGACATCGCGACGAGCACGGGGCCCTGGCGATTGATCATCGTGTTGAGCGCGCCGCGCAGCACGGACGGCGCCTGCTCGGCCAGCTCGACGCGACCGCGGAAGTGCGTGCAGTCGGCGTAGGCGGCGGAGACATCGACCTCCTCGACCATGCCCGAGCCCACGTACTGCGGCGGGACATCGCCCGCGATCGCGAAGACCGGCACGCGCTCGTGCAGCGCGTCGTAGAGGCCGTTGACGAGGTGCGTCGCGCCGGGGCCCGACGTGCCGCACACGGCGGCCGGCCGACCCGTCACGAACGCCTCCGCGTTGGCGGCGAAGACGCCCGCCTCCTCGTTGCGCACGTGGATGAACTCGATGTCGGGGAAGTCGCGCAGCGCGACGAGGATGCCGTTCATGGCATCGCCGGGGATGCCATAGGCGCGACGCACGCCGGCGTCGTGCAGCATCTGCCACATCGCGTGGGCGACGGTCTTCTTGGACGACATGAGGGCTCCTTCTCCGGAATCAGTGCGTGTGCGACTTGCCGCCGTGCGTG
>CAWUMZ010000054.1:0-9565 GCA_963923625.1 uncultured bacterium
GCCGCCACCTCGTCGATGCCGAGGCGGTAGAGCCGAAGGTGCTCGTCGATCATCACGTCGAGGAAGTTCGCCGGCCGACCGGTGTCGGGGTTGAGCTGCGCCGCGGCCTCCCAATGGCGCCAGCCGATGTCGTGCAGGCGCACGGCGGTGATCATGCTGTCGCGCGGATCGAGGGCCGGGACGTTCGGGCCGCCCCATGCGGCGGCGAGCTGCCCCGCCACCTCGGCGTGGTCGACCTGCATGGCGAGCTCGGCGGTGTCGCCGACGGGACGCACGATCATGGGGATCCTCCGGGGGTGCGGGCGAGCCACGCGTGACGCGTGACGGTGAAGGTGAAGGTACCGGCCGCGGTCGCCTCCGCGCAGAGCCGGTCGAAGCGGTCGAGGTCGGCGGTCGAGACGGTGCCGAGGCGCTCGAGCAGCCGCCGGTACGTCTTCCACGTGTGGCCGTGGAAGGTATCGCCGACGGCGTCGGCGTTCGCGAGCACGCGCGGCTCCCACGCGACGACGCGGTAGCCCGCCGCGATCAGCCACTCCGGGATCCGCCGGCCGGCGTCGTAATGCGGCTTCGTATCGCACCAGGCCCGCTTGATCCGCTCGGCCAGCTCGGCGTCGCCGATGCCCCACGCGGCCGTCGCCCAGTCGGTGTCGCACACGAGCAGCGCGCCGCCCGGTCGGAGGACACGCGCGATCTCGCGCAGCGCGCCGACGGCGTCGGGCACGTACTCGATCACCTGCACGAGGGTGGCGGCGTCGAACGTCGCGTCGGGGAAGGGGAGGGCGTTGGCCTCGCCGTCGGCGACGTCGATCGCGACGCCGGCCGCGGCCGCCTCCGCGACCGCGCCGGCGCGCATGGCCGGCGCCGAGTCGACGGCGGTCACGCGCGCGCCGCGCAGCGCGAGGTCGCGCGCATAGATGCCCGGACCGCTGCCGACGTCGACGATCGCCGCACCGTCGATCGGACCGAGCAGGTCGATCTGCGCCTGCCGGATCGCGACGACGTCGGCCGTCGCATACGCCTGCACGATGCGCTCGACCGCCTCGTCGGTATCCCAGCTGGAGCCGGCGCCGTGCGTGGGGCGGGGGGTGGAGGCGCTCACCCCGGTAGGCTACCGCCGTGAGCGCGAAACCGCAGATGCCGCATCGGGACACGTTCCCCGTCTTCCGCGGCATCACGACGCGCTGGATGGACAACGACGCCTACGGGCACGTCAACAACGTCGTCTACTACGCGTGGTTCGACACGACCGTCAACGCGTACCTGATCGAGCACGGCGTCCTCGATCCGGATGCCGGCGATGTGGTCGGCGTCGTCGTCGAGACCCTCTGTCGGTACCACGACTCCGTGTCGTTCCCCGAGCCGGTCGAGGCGGGCCTGCGCGTCGAGCGCATCGGCACCAGCAGCGTCCGCTACGAGATCGGCATCTTCAAGGTCGGCGCCGAATTCGCCAGCGCCGACGGGCACTTCGTCCACGTCTACGTCGACCGCGAGACGCGCCGACCGGTGCCCGTGCCGGACGCGGTGCGTGCCGTGCTCCTTCCGCTCATGGGCGACCGCCCGTAATCTTCCGCGCAGCGAAGCATTCGGCGACAGGGTTCGCCATCACGGAAAGGCCGGGACATGCCCCTCAAGGAGCGCATCAGCGCATTCGACGGACTCGACATCACGCCGGAGCAGCGTGAGATCCTCGAGGCGATCCGCGAGTTCGTGGATCGGGAGATCATCCCGGTCGCCAAGGAGCTCGAGGGCCGGAACGAGTTTCCGGCGAAGATCGTCGAGGGCCTGCGCGACATGGGCGCCTTCGGCATGCGCATCCCGACTGAGTACGGCGGCCTCGGTCTCGACCTCGTCACGTACGCGCTCGCGATCGCCGAGCTGACGCGCGGCTGGATGGCCGTGTCCGGCATCGTCAACGGCCAGTACATCGTCGGCGGCATGATCGCCGCGCACGGCACCGAGGAGCAGAAGGCGAACTACCTGCCGCGGCTCGCCGCCGGCGAGATCCGCTCGTGCTTCTCGATGACCGAGCCGGGCGCCGGCTCCGACGTGCAGTCGATCATCACGACCGCCGTCCGCGACGGCGACGACTTCATCATCAACGGCTCGAAGATGTGGGTGACGAACGGCGACCGCGCGTCCGTGATCGCGCTGCTCGTCAAGACCGATCCGACGGCCGAGCCCCGCTACAAGGGCATGACGGCGCTGCTCGTCGACAAGCTCCCGCAGGTGGCCGACCAGGGCGGCATGACCATCTCGCCGCCACTCGGCAAGCTCGGCTACCACGGCGTCGAGTCGGTCGAGATCTCGTTCGATGACTACCGTGTGCCGGCATCGGCCGTGCTCGGCGGCGAGGACAAGATCGGCACCGGCTTCCTGCAGATGATGTCGGGCATCGAGACGGGGCGCATCAACGTCGCCTCGCGCGGCCTCGGCATCTCGCTGCGCGCCCTCGAGCTGTCGCTCGAGTACGTCCAGCAGCGCGAGGCGTTCGGCAAGCCGATCGGCCATCACCAGCTGATCCAGAAGAAGATCGCCGACATGGCCACGCGCATCGAGGCGTCGAAGCACCTGATCCTCGCCGCGGCGCGCAAGAAGGACACGGGGCAGCGTGCCGATATCGAGGCCGGCATGGCCAAGCTCTACGCGACGGAGACGTGCCAGCGCTGCGCCGAAGAGGCCATGCGCATCTTCGGCGGCTACGGCTACTCGACGGAGTACGAGGTCGAGCGCCTCTACCGCGACGCGCCGCTGATGATGATCGGCGAGGGCTCCAACGAGATCCAGGAGACGATCATCGCCAAGGGCCTGCTCAAGCGCTACGAGCTGATCTAGCCAATTTGGATCCGGATCCATTCTGTCCCCGAGGCGGACAATTTGGATCCGGACCCAATTTGTCCAGCCGTACATGAATTGCATGCAAACGACCGGAAACGGTCGCTTGCATTCCCGCCTCAGGTCTGGTTTTGTACGCAATCGATGGGGAGCGCGGAGATCACGATTGCGGGGACCAGCGCTGAGCGCGTGTACGAGGACCTGCGCGCGGCCATCATCGGCGGCGAGTACGCGCCCGGTGAGCGGCTGCGCGCCGAGGCGCTCGCGAGCCGCTTCGGCACGTCGCGCACGCCCGTCCGCGAGGCGCTGATGCTGCTCGAGGGCGACGGGCTCGTCGAGATCGAGCCGCGCCGCGGCGCCGTCGTGCGCACCTTCGACCCGGCCGACCTCGTCGACCTCTACGAGGTGCGCGCCGTGCTCGAGGCTCGCGCCGCCGCGCTCGCGGCCGCGCGTGTCACCACTGAGGATCTGGCCGCGCTCGACGCCGCCTGCGACCGTGCCGAGGGGCTGACGGGCACCACCGCCCGCACCATCGACACGCTGATCGCGGCCAACGAGGACTTCCACCGCACCGTCATCGCGGCAGCGGGCAGCCCGCGCCTGACGGGCGCCCTGCGGACCGTCGCGGGCATCCCGCGCCCGTTCAAGACGGTGTTCTGGAACGACGCCGCGGAGCGCTCGCGCTCCCTGGCGGCGCACCGCGAGATCATCGCCGGCCTGCGCGCCGGTTCGGCCGAACGCGCCGAGAGCGCGATGCGCCTGCACGTACTGAATGCACGAGACTTCCTGACCGAGGTGATGGATTGAGCGAGACCGAGAACACCGCCGGACCCCTCGAGGGCGTCCGCATGATCGAGTTCGGCCAGCTGCTCGCCGGCCCGTACTGCGCATCGCTGATGGCCGACTTCGGCGCCGAGCTGATCAAGGTGGAGGCTCCGCCGGCCGGCGATCCGATGCGCGTCTGGGGTCGCGAGCAGGTCAACAACCACACGCTGTGGTGGCCGAGCCTCGCCCGCAACAAGAAGGTCGTGACGCTCAACCTGCGCGAGCCCGAGGGGCAGGAGCTCGCGCTCCAGCTGATGGCGAAGGCCGACGTCGCCCTCGAGAACTTCAGCCCCGGCACGATGGAGAAGTGGAACATCGGGCCCGACACGGCGCTCGAGCGCAACCCGCGCCTGATCTACGCCCGCGTCTCCGGCTACGGCCAGACCGGCCGCTATCGCGACCGCGTCGGCTTCGCCGCGGCCGGCGAGGCGATGGGCGGCCTGCGCTACTTCAACGGCTATCCGGATCAGGCGCCGCCGCGCTCCGGCATCTCGCTCGGCGACACGCTCGCCGCGAAGCAGGCGTTCGAGGGCATCCTGATGGCGCTCTACTGGCGCGACGCCCGCGGCGGCGGCAAGGGCCAGGTGATCGACGCGGCGATCGTCGACGCGTGCTTCGCGATGACGGAGTCGACGATCACCGAATACGGCCTGACCGGCGTCATCCGCGAGCCCTCCGGCTCGTACCTGTCGAAGATCGCGCCGTCGAACGTGCACAAGTCGAAGGACGGGAAGTGGGTCGTGATCGCCGCGAACCACGACTCGCTGTGGAAGCGCCTCGCGGCGCTGATGGGCAAGCCCGAGCTCGCCGAGGACGAGCGCTATGCCACGCATCGCGCCCGCGGCGAGCACGAGCACGAGCTGTACGCGATGATCGACGAGTGGGCCGCCGGGTACACCGGGGCCGAGCTCGATGAGATGCTCGCCGAGGCCAACGTCGTGTCCGCCGGGGTCTACTCGGCGGCCGACATGTACGACGATCCGCACTTCCGCGAACGCGGACTGATCGTGGATCTGGAGGACCCCGAGATCGGCACCATGCCGGTCCCGGGCATCACCCCGAAGCTCTCCGAGACGCCGGGCCACATCAAGTGGGGCGGCAAGTGGGAGGTCGGGGCGGACAACGAAGAGGTCTGGTGCGGACTGGTCGGGCTCTCCCAGAGTGAGCTCGGTCGCCTGCAAGAGGCCGGGATCGTCTAGCGTAATGACCTGCAAGAGGAGAGAAAGGACGGACTCGTGGCGTATCGCCTAGGAGTGGACGTCGGTGGCACCTTCACCGACCTCTTCCTCGTCAATGACGAGGACGGAACACAGCATCGGGTGAAGACCCCGTCGACGCCGAGCGACCCTTCCCAGGGCGTGCTCAACGGCGTGGCGCGCATCTGCGAGACGGCGGGCATCACGCCCGGCGACCTCGGCAACATCATGCACGGCACGACCGTCGCGACGAACGCCGTGCTCGAGGGCAAGGGCTCTCGCGTCGGCCTGATCACGACCCAGGGCTTCCAGCAGATCCTGCATCTGGCGCGCTCGCAGACGCCGGGCCCGCTGGCCGGCTGGATCATCATGCAGAAGCCCGAGCCGCCGGCGACCCTCGCCGACACGCGCGAGGCCGTCGAGCGCATGGGCCCGCGCGGTGAGACCGTCGTGCCCGTCGACGAGAAGCAGGTCGAGGGGATCGTCAAGGACCTCGTCGAGAGCGGCGTCGAGTCGCTCACGGTCGGCCTGATCAACTCGTATATCTCCAACAAGCACGAGAAGCAGATCGGCGAGATCGTCGAGCGCCTCTACCCGGGCTTCCCCGTCACCCTGTCCTCGGACGTGGTGCCGGAGTTCCGCGAGTACGAGCGCACCCTGACCGCGTGCATGAACTCGTTCGTGCGCCCGAAGGTGCAGGCGTACGTCGATCGTCTCGACGAGGAGCTGAAGAAGGGCGGCGCGACCTGCGACGTCAACATCCTCCGCTCCGACGCCGGCCTGATGACGACGCGCGAGGCGGGTCGCAACCCGATCTACGGCGTCCTGTCCGGTCCGTCCGGCGGCGTCGCCGGCGCCCTCGCGGTGTCCGTCCGCGCAGGGCATCCGAACATCCTCACATTCGACATGGGCGGCACGTCGACCGACGTGGCGCTCTGCGAGAACGGCGAGCCCACGATCGGCCGTGACACGACCATCGGGCAGTTCCGCCTGAAGGTGCCGTCGATCAACGTGCACACCGTCGGCGCGGGTGGCGGCTCGATCGCCCACGTGCCGGAGCTGACGAAGGCCCTCCGCGTCGGTCCGCAGTCCGCGGGCGCCGAGCCGGGTCCCGCGGCGTACGGCAAGGGCGGCACCGAGCCGACCGTGACCGACGCCAACGTCGTCGTCGGCCACCTCCCGCCGCGCCTCCTGGGCGGCGAGATGACGCTCGACGTCGAGGGCTCCACCAAGGCCGTCGCCAAGATCGGCGAGGCCATCGGCCTCGACACCGAGGCGGCTGCCGAGGGCATGCTCGCGATCGTCAACGAGAACATGGCGGGCGCCCTGCGCCTCGTCTCCGTGCAGCGCGGCTACGACCCGCGCGACTTCGCGCTCGTCGCCTTCGGTGGCGCCGGCCCGCTGCACGCCAACGCGGTGGCCGAGCTGATGGGGTCCTTCCCCGTCATCGTGCCGCCGAGCCCCGGCCTGCTCTGCGCGATCGGCGACCTCGTCGCCGAGTTCCGCAACGAGTTCGCGCAGACGATCGTGACGCCGATCGAGGACGTCAAGCCCGAGGATGTCGCCTCGGTGCTGGAGGACCTCGGCAAGCGCACGCGCGACTGGATGACCTCCGAGGGCATCGACGAGAGCGGCCAGCGGATCACGTACCTGGCGGACATGCGCTACGTCCTCCAGGGCTACGAGATCTCCGTGCCGGTCAACATGGACGACGTCAAGGCCGGCAAGCTCGAGGGCCTCGGTGACACGTTCGATGCGATGCACGAGCAGCTGTACGGCTTCAAGATGGACGACGCCAAGCAGGAGATCGTGAACCTCCGCTGCATCGGCAACGGTGCGGTCCCGACGATGAGCTTCCCGTCGGCGACGCCGCAGGCCAATGACGGCTCGAACGCGATCGTCGAGGACCACGAGATCGTCTTCCAGGGGAAGAAGGTCCCGACCAAGATCTACGACCGCTCCAAGATGACGCCGGGTGCCAAGTTCGACGGTCCGGCCATCGTCACCGAGTTCGACTCGACGACGGTCGTCCTTCCCGGCTACGTGGCCGAGATGGACGAGTTCTACAACATCCTGATCAACCCGAAGGCCTAGGGAGGAGGACTCATGGCAGCTACCACAGACGAACTCCGCATCGCGGACATCCCCACCGGGGTCGACATCGACCCGGTGACGCTCGACATCATCGAGGGCGCACTCAAGAGCGCCCGCTATGAGATGGACGCCGTGCTCTTCCGCTCGGCGATGAGCCCGGTCATCCGCGAGCAGCACGACGAGTTCCCGATGATCACCGATCCTCGCGGCCGCATGGTCGTGGGCCAGTTCGGCGCCTACATCAACGAGATGATGGCCGACTGGGATCAGGGCGTCTACGAGGGCGACGTCATCCTCTGCGCCGACCCGTTCAAGTGCTCGGGCTCGATCTCCCACACGAACGACTGGCTCGTGCTCGTCCCGATCTTCCACTCGGGCGAGCTCGTCGGCTGGTCCTCGCAGTTCGGCCACATGATGGACGTCGGCGGCCGCCTGCCGGGCTCGCTGCCGACGAACGCCAAGACGATCTACGACGAGGGACTCATCATCCCGCCGATCAAGGTCGTCGAGCGTGGCGAGATCCAGAAGCCGGTGCTCGACCTGATCCTGAACAACATGCGCAACGCGGCGATGAACCGCGCAGACCTCTTCGCACTCGTGGCCGGTTGCCGCGCAGGCGAGAAGCGCGTGCAGGAGCTGTGCGACCGCTTCGGCAAGGAGATCTACCTGGCCGCGTGCCAGGCCCTGCTCGACCGCACCCATGCGGCGATGAAGCAGCTGATCAACTGGGCCATCCCGGAGACGCCTCAGACGTTCGAGGACTACGTCGACGACGACGGTCTGGGCAACGGTCCGTTCAAGATGAAGCTGACGATCTGGCGCGAGGGCGACCACGCCTTCTTCGACTGGACCGGGACGGATCCCCAGGCCATGGGGCCGGTGAACTTCTACCTCTCTGAGGGCATGTTCAAGATGTTCATCGGCATCTACCTGATCATGGTCAACGACCCGCAGATCCTGTTCAACGACGGCTTCTATCCGTTGCTGCACATCATCCTGCCCGAGGGCTGCCTCCTGCGTCCGAGGTTCCCCTCGGCGCTCGGCTGCCGCACGCATGCGCTGGCGCGTCTGTTCGACGTGCTCGGCGGTGCGCTCTGCAAGCAGGCTCCGGAGATCAACACGGCAGCGGGCTACGGCACCTCGCCGTACATGCTGTACTCGGGTTGGGGCGAGAAGGGCGACTTCTTCTTCGCCATGGAGATCCTCTACGGCGGCATCCCGGGTCGTCCGATCGGCGATGGCATGGACGGCCACTCGTGGTGGCCGCTGTTCGAGAACATCCCGACCGAGTACCTCGAGACGTACTACCCGCTGCGCGTCGACGGGTATACGACGATCACCGACTCCGGCGGCCCGGGCCTCCATCGCGGCGGCAACGGCGTCGAGAAGCGGTACATCTACCTCGAGCCCGGTCAGGTCTCGATCCACGATGACCGCTGGCTGACCCGCCCGTGGGGCGTCCTCGGCGGTCTGCCGGGCGGACGCTCGGAGAAGATCCTCAAGCGCGCCGATGGCACGGAGGAGCGGCTGCCGTCGAAGTGCGACGAGGTGCAGGTCGAGCCCGGCGACATGCTGGTCTACCGCACCGCCGGTGGCGGCGGCTGGAAGGATCGTCTCGACCGCCCGGTCGAGGCCGTCCAGAAGGACGTCTCCTACGGCCTGGTGTCGGCCGCGTACGCGAAGGAGGGCTACGGCGTCATCATCGCCGCCGACGGCTCCGTCGATGAGGCGGCCACGGAGGCCGAGCGGGCGAAGCAGCGCGAGGAGCGCGGTGAGCCCCAGGCCTTCGATTACGGCCCGCCGCTCGAGGAGGTCCTCGCGAACTGCAAGGCCGAGACGGGTCTCGAGCCGCCGACCCCCGCAGTGCCGCTGCGCTGGTCGCCGCTCGAGGACGGCGAGTCCGCCCAGCGCCGCGTGCGCGAGGCCGACGGCATGTCGCCCGAGATCGTCAAGACCTGGTGAGCACGCACGGACAGGACACCGACGCGTTCTACGCGGAACGCGGCTTCGGAAAGGCCGCCGGCTTCGGCCGGCGGCCGGTCCTGGTCATCGTCGACCTGCAGAAGGGCTTCACGGATCCGGCGTCGCCGCTCGGCGGCGACTACTCGGAGCTCGTGGCGCAGAACCGCAGGCTCGTCGACGCGTGTCACGAGAAGGGCGTGCCGGTCGTCTTCACCACGGTCTACTACGACAAGTCGCCGGCGCAGGCCGCGGCCGTCTTCCAGGCCAAGGTGCCGTCGCTGCTGGTCCTCGAGGAGGGCTCGGAGTGGGCGGAGATCGACGAGCGGCTCGGCATGGACGAGCGCGACGTGCTCGTGGTGAAGCAGTTCGCGTCCGCCTTCTGGGGGACGAACCTCGGCGCCCTGATGGCGTCGTGGCAGGCCGACACGTGCATCGTGACGGGCGTGACGACCTCCGGCTGCGTGCGCGCGACCGTGGTCGACTCGCTGCAGCACGGCTACCGCACGATCGTGCCGAAGGAGTGCTCGGGCGACCGCGCACCCGGCCCGCACGAGGCAAACCTGTTCGACATGAACCAGAAGTACGCGGACGTCCTCCCGAACGACGAGGTCGTGGCGTACCTGGAATCGCTGCCGGCGCAGCAGCCGGCGGTCTGA
>CAWUMZ010000055.1:0-9392 GCA_963923625.1 uncultured bacterium
CGATCGCGATTTCGATGAGGTCCTCAAGATCAAGCGCTGGCTCGAACTGCTCGAGAGCGATCTGGACTACAAGTACACGACGCAGATCCAGCCGAACGGCAACTCGCACATCGTGCACAGCCGTGCCAAGGTGCTGGGCGGGTGCTCCTCGCACAACACGATGATCTGGTTCAAGCCGCTCCCGGGCGACTGGGACGACTGGGCCGACCAGGGCGCCGCCGGCTGGGAGGGCGCCAACATGGAGCAGTACTACGCCAAGCTCCAGAACAAGCACCAGATCGTGCCGGAGCAGGACCGCGACCCCATCCTCCCCGATTGGATCGAGTCCGCCGTCGCCGCGACGGGCGTCAAGAAGTCGCCCGACTGGAACGCCGAGCCGTTCAGCGATGGCGCCGGCTTCCTCGACGTCGCCTACGACCCGGACACCGGCGTCCGCTCGTCGGCCAGCGTCGCCTACCTGCACCCGATCATGGACACGCGCGAGAACCTGCACGTGATCCTCAACACGCGTGCGCTGCGCGTCAACCTGACGAACGACCGCGCGACGTCGGTCGACTGCGTCAACGAGCTCACCGGCGAGCGCATCACCTACTCGGCGGCGAAGGAGATCATCCTCTGCGCCGGCGCGATCGACTCGCCGCGCCTCCTGCTCCTGTCGGGCATCGGCCCCGCGGACGAGCTGCGCGAGCTCGGCATCGAGGTGCAGCACGACCTGCCGAGCGTCGGCGGCGAGATCCTCGATCACCCCGAGTCGATCATCATCTGGGAGCTGAAGAAGCCGCTCGGACCGCAGACGGCGATGGGCGCGGACTGCGCGCTGTTCGTCAACCGCCTCAAGCAGGACGACAGGCCGGACCTGATGTACCACACGTACCAGCTGCCGTTCACCCTCAACACGGAGCGCCTCGGGTACCCGGTGCCGGAGAACGTGATCTGCATGACGCCGAACATCCCGCGCACCAAGTCTCGCGGTCGGCTGTGGCTCCTCTCGAGCAACCCTGACATCAAGCCCGCCATCGACTTCGGCTACTTCACCGATCCCGACGGCTACGACGAGCAGACGATCGTCGACGGCCTCGAGATCGCCCGCGAGGTCGCCGCCACCGGACCGTTCAAGGACTGGATCAAGCGCGAGGTCGCACCGGGACCGAAGATCACGTCGCGCAAGGACCTCTCCGCGTACGGCCGTGCCGCCCACCACACGGTGTACCACCCGCTCGGCGGCTGCAAGGTCGGCGCGGTCGACGACCCGACGACGGTCGTCGGGCCCGACATGAAGGTCAAGGGCGTCGACGGCCTGCGCGTCGCAGACGGCGCCATCTTCCCGGCGCTGACGACGGTCAATCCCGTCGTCGGCATCCTCATGATCGGCGAGAAGTGCGCCGACATGATCCTCAACGGGCAGTAGCGATCACGTGCTGGCGGCACGCGCCCGGCTCACCTGAGCCGCGGTGACCGCCGCCAGCACGATCGCCGCGCCGAGCAGCTGCTCTGCGCTGAGCACCTGATCGAGGGCGACCCAGGCGACGCCCCCGGCGATGATCGGCTCGAGCATCGCGGTGACGGACGCGCCGTCCGCGCCGATGCGGTGCACGCCGGCGAGCATCAACGCGAACGGGATGACGGTGCCGAGGACGACCACGTACGCGCAGTACAGCCAGGCCGGTGCGTCCAGCGGGGCGGAGGTCGCCGTCTGCGCGAGCGCCCACCACGGATACGACCACCACGGCAGCGCGATCGCCAGCACGACCGCGCCGAACGAGAGCCCGATGCCCAGCACGGCGGTCGACGACCGTCGCCGCGTGAGACTCTCCGCATGGAGCACGTAGTAGGCGTACGCGACGCCGGCGGCGAGGCTCCACAGGATGCCGATCGTGGACAGGCCATTCAGCTGGCCGCCGCCGACACCGAGGACGAGCGCGAGGCCGCCGAGCGCGACGGGGAGCGCCGCCCAGGCGACCCACGGCAGCTGGCGCTTCCACACGAAGCGCACCCACAGAGCGACCATCAGCGGCGCGGAGTACTCGATGATCAGCGCGATGCCGATCGGGACTCGGTCGATCGCCTCGAAGTACGTCCACTGGACGCAGACGAGTCCGATGCCACCGAAGGCGAGGTAGGGCAGAAGCTCTGCGCGGCGGAGGCGCAGGGCGGCGCGGTCGCGCCACAGGAGCCACAGGACGAGCAGCGCGGCGGAGGCGGAGATGCGGATCTCGGCCAATCGCGCCGGCTCCACGCCCGCGTCCATCACGACGCGCGAGGCGGTGCCGTTGACGCCCCACAGCGTCACTGCGCCGACGACCATCAGCGTGCCGGTGAGCAGTCGCGAGGCGCGCATCGCCGGTAGCCTACGGGCAGTGCTCGCCGACTCCGCCATCCTGCCGCTCGTGACAGCGCTGATCGCCGGCGCGCTGGCCGCGCGGATGGCCGGCAGCGCCACGCGCGCGTTCGCGCCGTCCAAGCCGCTGTGGGCGCTCGGCCTGCTGCTGTTCGCAGCCGCCAGCGCCGCCGCCGCGTACGGAACGGCGGACGGCTGGGGGAGCATCTCGTTCCGCATCTACTACCTCACCGGGGCCTGCCTGTGCGTTGCCGTGCTCGGCGCCGGCAGCGCGTTCCTCGCGCTCCCGCGCACGCTGGCGCTGATCATCTTCGGCATGACGGTGAGCGCCGCGATCGGCGCCACCGTGACCGTCCTGATCGCGCCGGTCGATACCAGCGCGTTCGCGACGCTGACAGGCCTCACCGCGCCGCCGAACAGCGCGATCGCCGGCCACGCCGCGATCTGGGCGATCGCGATGAACAGCGTGGGCACGCTGCTGCTGATCGCCGGCGCGCTCGTCTCGCTTGTGCGACGCGTGCGGATCGGGCCGAACGCCACGATCCTCGCCGGCGTTATCGTGATCGCGCTGGCCGGCACGCTGACGCGCTTCGGCGGCCAGGAGACGCTCTACCTCGGCCAGATGATCGGGCTGCTGGTGCTCGGCGCAGGGATGGAATGGGCGAATCGCCTCGGCTACCGGCCGGGCGCGATTCCGCCGATCGCCGCGGCCTAGGCGTCCCGACGCGCCATCAGGAGCGGAGCGAGAGCCGCGAGGGCCGCGCCGCCCGCGATCACACACACGCCCAGCACCGCCAGCGGCGATCGACCGGTACCGAGCAGGAGCATCGAGAGCGCCACGGTCACGACCGGCGCCAGCACGCCGAGCGCCCCGACCACGGGCGGGCCGATCGCCGGCAGCGACCACGCGCGCACGAGCGTGGGGATCGCGCCGCTGCCGATCGCGCCGAAGGCGATGATCGCGACCTCCGCGGGGGTGAAGGCGAAGCCCTGCGCTCCCTCAGTGACGATGGCGAGCGCGCCGCTGATGACGCCGGCGGCGACCGCGACGATCAGCGCGACGTCAACGGGGCTGCCATCGTGAAGCGCCGCCGCGAGCACCGTCACGAAGAGCGCGAAGGTCAGCGCTCCGAGCAACGCCAGCGCGATGCCGGCGGGCTGGCCGCCGCCGCGCGCCACGGTGATCGCCACCGCGCCGCAGGCGATTGCCGCGGTGCCCGCGATCGCCGGCGCCGAGGGCAGCCGCCGTGTGACCACCGCCACGATCGCGACGATGAACGCCGGAGCCGTCATCGAGAGTCCGGTGCCCGCACCGAGACCGAGGCGCGGCAACGACGCGTAGTAGAGCGCGAGGCTGACCGCGGACAGCATGCCGGCCGCGAGGGACACGCGAACTCCGCGTCGGCCAAGCGGTATCGCGGGACGACGCGCGCCGCGGACCATCGCGAGCGCCGCCGCGCTGGCGAAGTAGAAGACGCACGTGGTGGCGATGGGATAGCCGCGCTGGGCGCTGAGTCCGCTCGAGCCGAAGGTCGCGATGCCCGCGGCGATCAGGGTGCCAGCCGTCGTGAGCGTGACGACCCGCGCGGAGGCGCGCCCGCGGTCGACCCCGTCCCGGTAGCCGGCCAGGAGCAGCGATGCGCTCGCCGCGATGGTCACCGCGACCATCGCGTTGAAGGCCTGGGCGTCGGCGCTGACGCCGCCGAAGTCGCCATGGCCACGCAGGACGTCGATCAGCTCCGCGCCGAGGAGGATCGCCGTTGCCGCGGTGCCCCAGCGCAGCCCGAAGCGCATCGCGATGAGGCCGAGGGCGAGCAGGCCCATGATGGAAGCCTGAGGCGCGGACTGCACGACGAGCCAGGTGCCGAGTCCGAGCACGACCACCATCGCCAGGAGCGGCGTCCGCTGCCGCAGCGCCGAGCGCGCGGCACTCTGCCGTGTCCAGACGATCACCAGGGCTCCGACGACGATGTACCCGGTGAGGTCGCCCATCAGCCACGTCAGGAAGTCGCCGCCGGGGCCGTACGCTCCGTACGAGGCGCGCCGCAGCCCGAGCACGAGCAGGCCCGTCAGCCCGCCGAACAGCGAAAGGCCGATGGTGATCCCCAGATACCGCGCCGCCGATGGGAGGTCGACGATCCAGGCGCTGCTCCGCTGCACGAGCGTCGCGCCGACGAGCAGCGTCACGAGATGCAGGGCGGCCGAGACCCCGACCAGCGCCAGCCCACGGTCATCCGCTGCGATCAGCGCGACGAGATCGCCGAGCAGGAACCCCGGCCAGAGCGAGCGTCCGCCAATCGCGAGGACGGCGACACCGAGGCCGAGCGGAAGGTAGATCGGACTGACCGGCGTACCCGGCACGGCGACCGAGGACGAGATGATCCCGCCGCCGGCGACGGCGAGCGCGAGCCCCGCCGCAGCGGGCCACCACGAGCCTCGCCGGATCGCCGGACCGGGGTTCAGCGCGTTCGAGAGCGGGGTCGCCTGCTCCACCGGAGCAGTGTAGGAGTCAGCGCGGCCAGCGCTGGTCGCGCGGCCACGAGACGCGCTGGCAGAACGTGCTGCCGCCCTCGATGAAGGGCATGAAGGCCTTGCGGAAGTCCTCGCTGAGCCCGACCTCCTCGGCGGCCGCGTGCATGTGGTCGGCCCAGGCCTTGCGCTGCTCACCGGTGATGCGCAGGCCCTGGTGCGCTCCGCGCATCACGTCGAAGCCGCCGCGCTGCTCCGTGTGCAGCTTCGGTCCGCCGAGCAGCTCGGCGAGCCACAGCGTCAGGCGCTCCGCGTGCGGGTCGCCGGGATCGCGGAACAGCGGCAGCAGGACGGGGTCGGCGAAGACCCGCTCGTAGAAGCGGGTGGTCAGCCGCTCCAGCGCGGGGAGGCCGCCGGCCAGCGCGTAGAGGCTCCGATCCGCAGGATCGGGACGGTCAGATTCGAACTGACGACCCCGCGCTCCCAAAGCGCGTGCGCTACCAGGCTGCGCCACGTCCCGCTGCGGATCGGTACCGCCCGTGGAGGTTACGCCCCCGGGACGGCCCGAAGGCCCTGGATCTCGCGGATCGCGGCGAGCTCGCGCAGCGCCTCGACCTCGATCTGGCGGATGCGCTCGCGCGTGAGCCCGAACTCGCGGCCGATCTCGTCGAGCGTGCGCGGGTCGAGACCATCGAGGCCGTAGCGGAGCTCCAGAACACGACGATGGCGCTCCGGCAGGGCGTTGAGGCCCTCCTGCAGCGCCTCGTGGCGCAGCTGGTCGGAGACGGCGTCCATCGGATCGACGGCCTCGCTGTCGGCCAGGAAGTCGGAGAAGCTCGACTCGCCCTCGTCGCCCACGGGCTCCTCGAGGGAGATGGGGGAGCGGGCGGCCTTGCGGACGTCGAGCACCTGGTACAGCGGGAGCTTGGCCTCCTCGGCGATCTCCTCGTTCGAGGGCTCGCGGCCGAGGCGCAGCATCAGGGTGCGCTCCGCGCGGTTGATCTTCTGGAGGCGCTCCACGACGTGGACGGGGAGGCGGATCGTGCGGCTCTTGTCGGCGAGGGCGCGCGCAACGGCCTGGCGGATCCACCAGGTGGCGTACGTCGAGAACTTGAGGTCGCGGCGCCAGTCGAACTTCTCGACGGCGCGGATCAGGCCGAGGATGCCCTCCTGGATCAGATCGAGGAAGCCGAGACCCTGGCCGCGGTAGTTCTTCGCGATCGACACGACGAGGCGCAGGTTCGACTCGACCATCTGCTGCTTGGCCTGCATGTCGCCCTTCTCGACGCGCTTGGCGAGACGGATCTCGTCGGCCTTCGTCAGCAGGGGATAGCGGCCGACCTCGTGGAGGAACAGCTGCAGGGAGTCGGTCGTGCCCTCGTAGGCGAGCCGGCGCTCGAGCGCGGTCGGCTCGGCGGGACGATCGTTGTCCTCGATGATCTCGATGCCCTCGGCCTCGATCATGCCCTTGACGGCATCCATCGCCTCGGGCTCCAGCTCGTGCTCGGCGAGCGCCTCGACGATCTCGCCGAAGGCCAGGGTGCCGCGCTCATTGCCGACCTCGATCAGGCGCTGGTACTCGGGAAGCTCCTGGACCTCTTGCGGCTGCTCGACGATCATGCGGTTCCCTTTCGGCTGGTTCGGCGCGACGCGCCGGTAGACTCCTGCAAGCGCACTGGCGCTCCAGACCTAACGTACGACGGAGACACCCTATTCCCCTGCAGGTCACATCGCTCTCGCTCGGACCCTACGGGACCAACTGCTACATCGTCCATCCCGACGATTCGGCCGACTGCGTCGTGATCGATCCCGGTGAGGAGCCCGAGCGCGTCATCTCCGCGCTGGACGAGTTGGGGCTGCGGTGCGCTGCGGTCCTCGTGACCCACGGGCACCTCGATCACATCGGCGCGGTCGGCGCCGTCGCCGGGAAGGCGACGTGCCCAGTCTATACCAGCGCCGGAGACGCTGCCGTGGTTGCGCGCATCAACGACCACCTGTGGCCGGGCTTCGGGCCGTACGTCGAGCACGAGCCGGAGGGCCTGCTCGAGCCGGGGGTCGCGCTGACCCTCGCGGGCATGACGATCGACGTCTTCGCGACGCCCGGGCACTACCCGCACGCGGTCTCGCTGCTCCTGACCGGACCGGACGGCTCGCAGGTGCTCGCGGCGGGCGATGTGCTGTTCGCCGGCTCGGTCGGCCGCACCGACCTCGAGGGCGGCGACTGGGACGTGCTCGAGCAGTCGATCGCGCTGCTGCTGCGCGAGGTCGAGCCCGATACCCACGTGCTGCCCGGGCATGGCCCCGTCACGACGCTGCGCCATGAGCAGGCGACCAACCCGTTCCTGTCAGGATTGCGGGCATGAGCGACGACTTCATCGCCCCTCGGGGCACGCTCGACTGGCTGCCAGCCCGCCAGGCCGCGCGTCACGCGATGATCGAGCGCTTCCGCGAGATCTGCGAGGGCTCCGGCTACCGCGAGACCGCGACGCCCGTGTTCGAGGAGAAGGCGCTGTTCTCGCGCACGGCGGGCGAGAGCTCCGAGGTCGTCGGCAAGGAGATGTACCTCTTCGAGGACCAGGGCGAGCGCGTCCTCGCGCTGCGCCCCGAGTTCACCGCGTCGCTGATGCGCCTGTACCTCGGCAATGGCCTGTCGCGCGAGGCCCAGCCCGTCCGGCTCTGGTGCGCGGGCTCGTGCTACCGCTACGCCGCCGTGCAGCGCGGGCGCTACCGCGAGTTCACGCAGGTCGATGCCGAGGCGATCGGCAGCGACGACCCGGCGGTCGACGCCGAGCTGATCGCGCTGCAGCTGCGCTGGTACGACGCGCTCGGACTCGAGGGCGTCGAGCTGCGCATCAACACGATCGGCGACCGCGGCGACCGCGAGCCGTACCTCGCGCTGCTGCGCGCGTACCTCGACGAGCATCTCGACCGGGTCGATGACGAGATCCGCCGCCAGCGCGACCTCAACCCGCTGCGCGCCTTCGACACCAAGGACCCCGCCTCGCAGGCGATCATGGCCGATGCGCCCAAGATCGCCGATCACGTCAGCCCAGCGGCGCGAGAGCACTTCGCCGCCGTGCGCGCATTCCTCGACGCCCGGGGCATCGCATACACCGTCGATCCCACGCTCGTCCGCGGACTCGACTACTACAGCCGCACCACGTGGGAGGTCGCGTGGCCCGAGCTCGGCGCGCAGTCGGGCATCGGGGGCGGCGGACGCTACGACGGCCTCGCCGAGTCGATCGGCGGGCCGGCCACGCCCGGTGTCGGCTTCGCATCGGGCGTCGAGCGCGTGCTGCTCGCCCTCGAGGACCAGGGGCGGCTGCCGGCCGCCGATCGCCCGGTCGACGCCTTCTTCGCGATCTTCGCCGACGCCGCCCGCCCCGAACTCCACGCGCTGCTCGATCGCGCGCGCGACGCGGGCGTGACGTGCGAGGCCGACCTCGCCGGCCGCGCGGTCAAGGGCCAGATGAAGCAGGCCGACCGCATCGGTGCCGCACGAACCGTCGTGTGCGGCGACGATGAGTGGGCGCGACGGGTCTGCCTCGTGCGCGACATGGCCAGCGGCGAGCAGGTGGAGGTGCCGCTCGACGGGCTGGTCGACCATCTCGTGAACGCGAAGGGACGCTCGTGACGTACAGGACCAGGCACTGCGGGGAGTTCGACGCCAGCCAGATCGGCGAGGAGGTGCTCGCGTCCGGCTGGACCGCGCGCCTGCGCGATCACGGCGGCCTCGTCTTCATCGACCTCCGCGACCGCAGCGGCGTCGTCCAGCTCGTGATCGACCCGGAGCACGCGCCGAAGGCGATCGAGGTCGCCCAGTCGATCCGCGTCGAGAGCGTGATCCGCGCCCGCGGTCGCGTCGTGGCCCGCACCGAGGGCACCGTCAACCCGAACCTCCCGACGGGCGCGATCGAGATCCTCGTCGACGAGCTCGACGAGCTCGCCCCGAGCGATCCGCTGCCGTTCCAGCTCGACGACGAGAACGTCGACGAGGCGCTGCGCATCCGCCACCGCGCGCTCGACCTGCGCCGCGACGAGATGCAGCGCAACCTCAAGATCCGCTCGCAGGTGACGCGCATCATCCGCGACCACCTCGAGGAGCGCGGCTTCCTCGAGCTCGAGACGCCGATCCTGACGAAGTCCACGCCGGAGGGCGCCCGCGACTTCGTCGTGCCGGCCCGCCTGCACCCGGGCAGCGTCTACGCGCTGCCGCAGTCGCCGCAGCTCTTCAAGCAGCTCTACATGATGGCCGGGCTCGAGCGCTACTACCAGATCGCACGCTGCTTCCGCGATGAGGCCCAGCGCGCCGATCGCCAGCTCGAGTTCACGCAGCTCGACCTCGAGATGTCGTTCGTCGAGCGCGACGAGATCCTCGATCTCGCCGAGGACCTCTACTGCCGCATCTGGAAGGAGGTGCTCGACATCGACCTGCCGCGCCCCTTCCCGAAGATGCCGCACAGCGAGGCGATCCTGCGCTACGGCAGCGACAAGCCCGACCTCCGCTACGGCCTCGAGATCAGCGATGTCTCCGACCTCGTCCGCTCGTCCGGCTTCAGCGTCTTCACCGGCGCGATCGAGGCCG
>CAWUMZ010000056.1:0-9387 GCA_963923625.1 uncultured bacterium
GTACAGTCCCCGCGATGGAGCTCGAGCTCACCGGACTGTTCTACGTCTTCGCCGTCGCCACGCTCGCGCCGCTCGCCCTATCGCTCGTGCCGTGGCTGCCGTTGCCGGCCGTCGTGCTCGAGATCCTGCTCGGCATCGCGATCGGGCCGCTCGCGCTCGACCTCGTGCCGCGCACCGACACCGTCATCCACGTGCTGGCGCTGCTCGGCGTCTCGCTGCTCCTGTTCTTCGCCGGCCTCGAGCTCGATCTGCGGGCGATCATCAATCCGCGCGTCAGGACGCTGCTGCTCGCCTACGTCCTGTCGATCGCCCTCGCGCTGCTCGTCGGCGAGCTCGTCATGACGCTCGGCATGGACGTCACGCCGCTGTTCCTGATGGTCGTGCTGAGCGCGACCGGACTCGGCGTGCTGCTGCCGATCATGAAGGACGCCGGCTACCTCGAGACGGAGCTGGGCCAGGTGATCTTCGGCGCCTGCGCGATCGCCGAGGTCGTGCCGCTGGTCCTCCTGGCGCTGTGCTTCCCGCCCGGCGATGCCACGGTGCTGCAGCAGGCTGGCAAGATCGTGATCCTCCTCCTCGTCGCGGCCCTCGCCGCGCTGGCGATCCTGCGCGGGAGCCGCCACCAGCGGCTCGAGCGCCGCATCGCGCGGCTCGAGAACACCACGGCGCAGCTGCGCGTGCGCGCCACCTTCCTGCTGATCCTGGGTCTCGCCGCGCTCGCCACGCACTTCCAGATCGAGGTGATCCTCGCCGCCTTCGCCGCCGGGCTGGTTGTCGGCGCGAGCCGCAAGGAGGCGCTCGAGCACAGCGATCAGCTCAAGAAGCTGGAGGGCGCGGCGTTCGGCATCTTCATCCCCGTCTTCTTCGTCTCGACGGGCATCAACCTCGACGTCTCCCTGCTGTTCGACTCGGTGGAGGTGCTCCTGCTCGTGCCGATCTTCCTCGTCTCGCTGCTCGTGGTCCGCGGCCTGCCCGTGCTGCTCTACCGCCGCCTGATGACGCAGCGCGAGCGCGCGGGCACGGCGTTCTTCCAGGCGACGTCGCTGTCGCTTCTGATCGCGTCGGCACCTGCCGGTCTGGCGGCGCATGCCATCACGGAGCGCGGCTCGACGGCGCTGATCGCCGCGGGCATGCTGAGCGTGATCGTCTACCCCGCGATCGGCAAGGTGATCCTCGGGCGCGGCGACGCCGGACTCGCCGACGGGATGCACACGCCCGCCGGCTCGCAGCAGCCGGTCTAGGCGGTTGCCTTCGCGGCGGCCATCACGGCCTCCGCGATCTTGGCGTAGCCCGTGCAGCGGCAGAGGTTGCCGCTCAGCGCGATGCGGATCTCCTCCTCAGACGGATCCGGATTGCGACGCAGCAGCGCGTGCGCGGAGACGAGCATGCCCGGTGTGCAGTAGCCGCACTGGACGCCGCCCTTCTCCAGGAACGCGGTCTGGATCGCACTGAGATCGTCGCCGTCTGCGAGGCCCTCGACCGTCGTGATCTCGGAGCCCTGCGCCTGCAGCGCGAGATAGGTGCACGAATTCACGGGACGACCGTCGACCATCACCATGCACGCGCCGCACTCGCAGTCGTCGCAACCGGTCTTGGTGCCGGTCAGGCCGATGTCCTCGCGGATCGCGGTGAGGAGCGTCGCGTCGCCCTCGAGCTCGACGGGGTACTGGATCCCGTTGACGTTCAGCGTGGCTGCGTGCTTCATCGTGCGGACCCTTCCATGAAGACCGGCGTGGCCGGGATCGGGAACTCCTCGCCGCGGGCGCGGCGGATGGCGACGTCGACGGCGCGCTTTGCGATCACGCCGATCATCGCGCGCCGGTAGTCCTCCTTGGCGCGAAGATCGGAGATCGGCGTGGCGTCGGCGGAGGCGCCTGCGGCGACCGCGTCGAGGGCCGCGGCATCGCCGGTGGTGCCGATGACCGCAGCCTCGGCCGCGCCGCTGCGCAGCAGGGTCGGGCCGACGGCGGTGAGCGCCACGCGGGCGGCGCTGACGGTGTCCCCGTCGAGCGAGACGCTCGCGGCGGCGCCGACGATCGCGATCTCCATGGCGCGGCGGTACTCGAGGCGCACGTACGCGCTGCCGGAGTGCGCCGGCAGCGACGGGACGACGACGTCGACGAGCAGCTCACCCGGCTGGGCCGAGGTGCGACCGGGACCGGTCCACAGCTCCTCGATCGGCACGACGCGGTCGCCGCCGGCGGCGGAGCGCAGCGTGACGGAGGCGTCGAGGACGATCAGCGGGCTGCCGGTCTCCATCGCGGGCGAGGCGTTCATCAGGTTGCCGCCGATGGTGCCGACGTTGCGGGTGGCGTGCGAGCCGACGATCGCGGAGGCATCGGCGAGGGCCGTCCAGCCGGTGCGGATCGCGTCGCACGCGACGATGTCGGAGTGCGAGGTGAGCGCACCGAGCGTCAGGTCGCCGGAGGCGTCGATCCCGCGCAGCGCGTCGATGCGGTGGATCGCCACGACGTTCGCGGGCAGCTCGCGGCCGCCGCGGGCCTGGACGATCAGGTCGGAGCCGCCGGCCACGACCTTGGCGTTCGAGCCGTCGCCGACCAGGCTCAGCGCCTCGTCGACCGTCGTCGCCGTATGGAATGCAACGTCTCCCACCGAGAACTCCCTCCCGCGCGGCGCCCTCCGCCGCGTTCACTGCCGAGAAGCGTACGCGCAATGGCGACGGAGCGGAAGCCCGCGCCCGCGACCGCCGCGCACGGGGTAGTGTTCCGCCTCAGGAGGCCGCCCCACCGATGACCGATTCCGCCGAGCCCGAAGACAATCCGTTCGCCGCCGACGTCCCCGGCGTCGAGGTGAAGCCCGCGACGTACGTCCTGTTCGGCGCGTCGGGCGACCTCGCGGCGAAGAAGCTGCTGCCGGCGGTCTACAACCTCTATGCGGAGGGTCGGCTGCCGGAGCGCTTCCGTCTGCTCGGCGTCGGCTCGCGCATGCCGGAGCACACGTTCCGCGAGCACATGGTCAACGCGGTCACGCAGCACTCCCGCAGCGGCGTCGACGAGAAGGTGCTCAACGCCCTGCTCGAGAACGTCGACTACATCCAGGGCGACTTCACGAAGCCGGCGCTCTTCACGAAGCTGAAGGAGCGCCTCGCGGCCGGCGACAAGGCGATCGGCGGCCCGACCCGCCGCCTCTACTACCTCGCCGTCGCACCGCGCTTCTTCGGCCCGATCGCGCAGTCGCTGCACGACGTCGGTCTGGCGCGAGGCGCGGACCCCGAGTCGGTGCTGATGATCGAGAAGCCGTTCGGCCACGACCTCGAATCGGCGATCGCGCTCAACGACGAGGTGACCGCGGCGTTCGACGAGTCGCACATCCTCCGCCTCGATCACTACCTCGGCAAGGAGACGGTGCAGAACCTCCTCGTCTTCCGCTTCGCCAACGGCATCTTCGAGCCGCTCTGGAACCGACGCTACATCGACCACGTGCAGATCACGGCGGCCGAGGATCTCGGCACGGGCGGCCGTGCGGGCTACTACGACCAGTCCGGCGCGATCCGCGACGTCATCCAGAACCACGTCATGCAGCTCGTCGCGCTCACCGCGATGGAGCCGCCGGCGGTGTTCGACGCGGACTCGATCCGCGACGAGAAGGAGAAGGCGCTCAAGTCGATCCGCTGCGTCGCCTCCGCGCGTGGCCAGTACACGGCAGGCGACGTCGACGGCGGTCCGGTGCCCGGCTACCTCGAGGAGGAGGGCGTTCCGCCGACCTCGACGACCGATACGTTCGCGGCGCTCAAGCTCGAGGTGAACAACTGGCGCTGGTCCGGCACGCCGTTCTACATCCGCGCGGGCAAGCGCATGCCGCGCCGCTCGACGGAGATCACGATCGCGTTCCGTCCCGTGCCGCACAAGCCGTTCGCGGATCCGAAGGTCGCGCAGAGCATCCGTCCGAACCTGCTGACGCTGTCGATCCAGCCGAACGAGGGCGCGTCGCTGCGCATCGAGGCCAAGGCCCCGGGTGTCGCGCAGGAGCTGCGCCCCGTGCGCATGGACTTCCTCTACGGCGAGACCTTCACCCGCGATACGCCGGAGGCCTACGAGCGCCTGATCCTGGACGCGCTGCGCGGCGACGCCACGCTGTTCACCCGCGCCGATGAGGTCGAGCAGGCCTGGCGCATCGTCGATCCGGTGATCGACGCGTGGCAGCAGAACGAGGTTCCGCTCGAGCCGTACATCGCCGGCACGCCCGGCCCGCCATCGGCCGACGCGCTGATTCGCGCCGACGGCCGGAAGTGGCGGCGACTGTGACGCGCGTCGCCACCGAGGTCCGCGAGCTGAGTGCCGATGGCCTGCACTGGACGGCGAAGGGCACGTCGACGGATGTCGTCGCCGACGCGCTCGCCAAGCTGCTGCGCCAGGCCGATCATCTGGGCGGCGATCACGTATCGCTGCGCACGATGAACCTGATCGTCGCTCCCGATCCCCACAAGGCCAACGCGCATCGCGCGTCGATGCAGGAGACGGCGCTCCACCCCGCGCGCATGATCCGCCTCGTTGAGCACAAGGAGGATCGTCTCGACGCGGAGGTACGGGTGCGCCTGATCGAACTGGGCGACGGCGGCATGCAGGTGCTGATCGAGGACATCGTGATCACCGCGAACCTCAGCCGTCTCCAGCACGCGACGTCGCTCGTGGCACCGCTCCTCGCCCGCGGGCTGCCGACGGTCGCGTGGCTGCCGGGCTATGACCACGGCCGGATCGAGGCCGCGCTCGCCGTCACCGCGCACGTCACGGTCTTCGACAGCGACCGCGACCCCGACCCCGCCCGCGCGATCGGCTTCGCCCACGCGACGGCCCTCGAGCACCCGTCCCGCGATCTCGCGTGGCTGCGCACGCTCGACTGGCGCCGCCGCATCAGCGCCACGTTCTCGGCCGAGCAGGCTCAGGGCACCCTGGCCTTCGCGCCGTCGGGAGACGTCGTCGGCAACGTCCACTCCCCCGCCGCCATGCTGCTCGCCGCCTGGGTCGCCGTGCGCGCGAACGTCAACGTCACGCTCCGCCCCGGCACCGGCACGGAGCCGGTCGAGGCCGTCACGATCGCGGGCATCGCGATCCCGCCCGGCAGCGGATCGGCCTGCAGCCCCGGAATGCTCGGCGAGGCGCTCGACACGGTCTACTCCGCCCCGCTCGGCTATGAGGACGCACTCAAGTCGCTCGACCGGGTCGCGATCATCGGATGACGCCCGCGGCGGTCCTGGCAGGAGACATCGGCGGTACGCACGCGCGCTTCGCCCGCGTGACGCCCGGTGACGGCCCCGTGGTGCTGGATGACGCCCAGACGTACGACGTGCCCGGCTCCGCGTCGCTCGAGGCGCTCATCCGGCGGTATCTCACCGACCACCCGGGTCCGGTCGCGGCCGCGGCGATCGGCATCGCCGCCCCGATCGTGGGCGGAAAGGCGAACCCGATCAACCTGCCGTGGGCCGTCGACGAGGCAGAGGTCCGCAGCGCGATCGGCGGCGGCGCCGGCCACCTCCTCAACGACCTCCTGGCGAACGCGTGGGGCATCGGCGAGCTCGGCGCCGATCAGGTCGAGGAGCTGCAGCCCGATCGGATCGGCCTCGGCGGCAACCGCGCCGTGTGCTCCGCCGGCACCGGTCTCGGCATCGCCGGCATGGTCGCGATCGGCGACACGTGGCAGCCGTTCTCGAGCGAGGGCGGGCACATCGACTACGGGCCGCGCGACGCCGACGAGGACGCGCTCCTGCTGTGGCTGCGCGAGCACCATCCCGAGTGGGAGCACGTGAGCGCCGAGCGCATCGTCTCCGGCCCCGGCATCCACGCCATCTGGACGTTCCTCACCTCGACCGGACGGGCAACCGCCTCGCCGGAGCTGCTGGCCGCGATGGACGCCGGCGATCCGAGCGCCGCGATCTCGCAGGCCGCGCTCGCCGATACCGACAAGAGCGCGGTGCTCACGCTCGAGTACTTCGCCCGCGCCTATGGCGCGCAGGCCGGCAACCTCGCGCTGGTGCTGCTGTCGACCGGCGGCATGTACATCGGCGGCGGCATCGCACCGCGCATCCTGCCGATTCTGCGTCGCGGCGGCTTCCTCGACGCCTTCCACGCCAAGGGTCGGTACGACGGCCTTCTCGAGCAGATGGCCGTGCGGGTGATCCTCGATGATCAGTGCGCACTGCGCGGAGCGGCCCGCTTCGCGCTCACGTCGCTCGGCACCTGACGGGCATCCCGCGAAATCGGTGGGGAAGCGCCCGCACAGCCGGGGCGAACCGGTATCGTTTCGGCATCTCAACGGAGGGACGACCGTGGCTGCAACGGGCATCGATGGAATCAGCGAGATCCTCGGCGATAAGGCCGACTATCTCCTCGGACACACCTGCACGACGATCGACAAGGGACGCCTGCATCTGCCGGGCTCGGACTTCGTCGACCGCGTGGTGCGCGAGAGCGATCGTCCGAACCCCGTGCTCAAGAGCCTCCAGGCCATGTACAACCACGGCCGCCTCGCCGGCACGGGCTACCTCTCGATCCTCCCGGTCGACCAGGGCATCGAGCACTCGGCGGGTGCGTCGTTCGCGAAGAACCCCGATTACTTCGATCCTGCGAATATCGTCGAGCTCGCGATCGAGGGCGGCTGCAATGCCGTCGCCTCCACCCTCGGCGTGCTCGGCTCGGTCTCGCGCAAGTACGCGCACCGCATCCCGTTCATGCTCAAGATCAACCACAACGAGTTCCTGAGCTACCCGAACGGCTACGACCAGATCATGTTCGCCTCGATCCAGCAGGCGTACGAGATGGGCGCGACGTCCGTCGGCGCGACGATCTACTTCGGCTCCGAGGAGTCGAAGCGCCAGATCCAGGAGGTCTCCGATGCCTTCCAGGCCGCGCACGAGCTCGGCATGGCGACGGTCCTCTGGTGCTACCTGCGCAACTCGGCGTTCTCGCCGAAGGACGGCGGCCCCGATTACCACACGGCTGCCGACCTGACGAGCCAGGCGAACCACCTCGGCGTCACGATCCAGGCCGACATCATCAAGCAGAAGGCACCCGAGACGGCCGCGCCCGGCTTCCTCGACCTCAAGTTCGGCAAGACCGACAAGCGCGTCTACGAGAACCTGATGACGGACCACCCGATCGACATGACCCGCTATCAGGTCGCCGGCTGCTACATGGGCCGCTCCGGTCTGATCAACTCGGGCGGCGCCTCCGGCGACAACGACCTGCACGACGCGGTCTACACCGCCGTCGTCAACAAGCGCGCGGGCGGCATGGGCATGATCTCCGGCCGCAAGGCGTTCCAGCGACCGCGCAACGAGGGCATCCAGCTCCTCAACGCGATCCAGGACGTCTACCTCTGCGACGACGTCACGATCGCCTAGCGATCATCGCGCCGCCGATGGGCCGGGCGCACCGCCTCCGGGCGGCGCGCCCGGCCTTTCGTCGTTTCGGGAGACGTGTCCCGATCGCACGTTGATCAGTTGGGCACGAGGCGCCCGAGCGGGCGCGCGAGCGCGAGGACGACGAGCGCCGCGACGAGCGCGATCGCGCCGAGCAGGCCGAAGAACGCCTGCTGCCCGAGCTGGTCGTAGTACACGGCGATGCGGCCGCCGATGGCATCGCCGACGCTGGTGGCGAGGAACCAGACGCCGAGCGTCTGCGAGATGCGGTCGGGCGGCGACAGACGCGTGGCGGCGGCCATGCCGACCGGGCTGAGCATCAGCTCGCCGACCGTCTGGATCGCGAAGACGGCGATCAGCCAGAGCGCGGCGACCTTGCCGTCGATGGCAGCGTGCGCCGCGAACACCATCACCAGCATCGAAACGGCGACGAGGAACAGCCCGCCGGCGAACTTGTATGCCGTGCCCGGCTGCCGGCCGCGGGCGCCGAGTGCGGTCCAGACCGCGGCCATCACCGGCGCCAGCGCGATGATCAGCAGCGGATTGACGGACTGGAACCAGCTCGACGGGAACTGCCACCCGAAGACGACGTTGCGGGTGTCCTCCTGCGCGAAGATCGCCACCGTCGACCCGGCCTGGTCGTAGACGAGCCAGAACACGGCGGCCGCGACGAACAGCACGAGCAGCACGATCACCTTGCTGCGGTTCGCGGCGTTGGCGCGCTCGTCGCGCAGCGTGCGGGCGAACCACCCGATCGGGATCAGCACGATCACCACCGTGATCAGCAGCTCGATCGCATCGGATGAGAGATGCACCGCCTTGACGTCAAGCATGATCAGCGCCGCGCCGACCACCGCGGCCACGACGACGCCGATCCCGCACCGTCGTCGCTCGTCGCCCGTCAGCGGGTTCTCCGGCTTCGCGCCGATCGGCCCCAGGCCGCGGATGCCGATCGCGTACTGGATCAGCGCCGCGATCATGCCGAGCGCCGCCGCGCCGAAGCCGAGCTCCCACGACACCTGCTGTCCGAGGTAGCCGCAGACGAGCGGGGCGAGGAACGCGCCGAGGTTGATGCCCATGTAGTAGATCGAGAAGCCGGCGTCGCGCAGATCGGGCTTGTAGTCGTAGATGCCGCCGACCATCGCCGTCATATTCGGCTTGAGCAGTCCGGTGCCGATGATGATCAGGAGGAGCGCGGGGAACAGACCCGCGCCGCCGAAGATGGCGAGGACGATGTGCCCGCCCGCGATGATCGCGCCGCCGAGGAACACGGTGCGCCGCGCGCCGAGCAGGCGATCGCCGATCCAGCCACCCGGCAGCGGGGTCAGGTAGACGAGCGCCACGTAGATCGCGTAGATGCCCGCGGCCTTGGCGGCGCTGAAGCCCATGCCGCCGTCGTTCGTCGGCGTGATCATGAACAGCACGAGCAGCGCGCGCATGCCGTAGTAGGAGAACCGCTCCCACATCTCCGTCATGAAGAGCGTGGCGAGCGCGCGTGGCTGGCCGATCAGCGTGCGGTTGAACGGGTCGTACGCCGCCGCGCTCATGCGCCGCAGCCCTTCAGGTTGCTCGCCGCGGGCAGATCGGGCAGCGGGTTCGTCTCGGAGCCGGCGCCCAGCACGATCGTCCGGCCGGCGTCGGCCGTCCAGCAGCCGTCGGCGCCGACCGCCACGGCGTAGTGCACCTGCACGACGGTGTTCCCGACGCCGAGCGAGGCGAGGCAGTCGAGCGACGGGTCGCTGCCGCTGCAGTCGACGGATCGCAGCTCGACGAACGGCGCGTCGGCGTCGAGCACCGCGGTGATCGACGACGCCAGCGCGGCCTCGGCCTTCGCATTGGCGCCGTCGCCGTAGCTGCCGCAGCCGGTGGCGAACGCGCCGGCGAGGAGCAGGAGCAGCAGAGGCGCGACGCGACGCATGCCGCGAGGATAGCCGCCGCGTACCGGCGATCGGGACCGCCGGCTGCGGTGCTCCCCCGCGCAACGGCCGCTAGGATGCGTCGGCACGCGACGA
>CAWUMZ010000057.1:0-9168 GCA_963923625.1 uncultured bacterium
CCGTGCCGCTCTACTGCGGCGCCTTCGCCGGCATGACGTCGGCGCTCGTCCTCGCTGGCTGGCCGGCCGTCGCCGTCGCCGGTGTCATCGCCGGCGTGCTCGTCTCGCTGCTGCGCGCCACGTGGGACGGGGTAGGCGGCAAGCTCGGCCTGCTCGCGTTCGGCGGCGTGTACATCACCGCGCTCGCGGCGCGCGCGCTCGGCACGATCGGCTCGGGCGCCTCGCCCCTCGAGCTCGACCGCGCCGATCGCCTCGCGATCGTCGTCGTGCCGATGGTCGCGGCCACCGTCACCTGGCTCCTGCGCCATCGCGGCCTGTCGCCGGTGCTCGCGTCCGCGGCACCGACCGCGATCTTCACCACCGCGGTCCTGCTGCTCAACCACCGGGAGCCGTTCGGGTACCAGATGATCTTCAGCGTCACGCCGCTCTGCGTGGCGTGGTTCGGCGGCAGCTTCATCGGCATGACGGCGCCCGGCCGCGTCGGCGGTCGGCTCTGGCCGCTGCTGATCGCCGCGATGCTGTTCGGGGTGCTGCAGATCGGCTTCAAGCCGAAGATCGCCGGGTTCGGCGGCGACTTCGGCGCGTCCGCCGTCGTCGCCGTGCTCGCCGCGATCGGCCTCGTCGAGCTCGTGCGGATCATCCGCTCGCGCGGCGACGCGCCGCCTGCGGTCTGAGCGCTACCCGGCGACGAGCCGCACGGCATTGCCGGACGGGTCCAGCACCTGCCAGGAGCCGGCGATCTCGACGGGCTCGCCGCCGGCCGCCCGGACCTGCTCGACCACGCGCTCGCGCTCGGCGTCGTCGGGCAGGATCACCGTGACGTGGCCGAGGCGCGCGGTGCCGGGACCGCTCGGACCGCGGCCGCCGCTCATCCACGTGTTGGCGCCGATGTGGTGGTGGTAGCCGTTGGCGGCGAGGAACGCGGCCTGCGGGCCGTAGGTCGCCATCAGCTCAAAGCCGAGCACGTCCCGGAACCATTCGATCGTCGCGGGGATCTCCGCGACCTTCAGGTGCACGTGGCCCATCGTCGTCCCGCTCGGCATGCCCGCGTACGGCGTCGGATCGGCGGGATCGACCTCGGCGAGCAGGCTCGGCAGGTCGAGCGCCAGCGTGGTCATCAGCTCCTGCACCTTGCCCTCCCACACCTCGCGGCCGCGATCGGCGTAGATCTCGATGCCGTGGCCGTCGGGATCGCTCAGGTAGATCGCCTCGCTGACGATGTGGTCGCTCGCGCCCTCGACGGGGATGCGATCGTCGATCGCGTGCTGCACCCACGCCGCGAGGTCGACGCGCGTGGGGAGGAGGAGGGCCAGGTGGAAGAGGCCCGTGCTGCGATCGACGCCCATGGCGCCCGGCTCCTCGACGAGCTCGACCAGTGCCTCGCCGTCGATTCCGAGGGTCGCATGCCCGTCCGCGCGGTCGATCAGCTGCAGGCCGATGACCTGCTCGTAGAACGGGACGCTGCGCTCGAGGTCGGCGATGACGAGGCTGACGGCGCCGAGACGGGTGCGGACGTCGATGGGGGTTGCGGTGCTCATGGCGGCTTTCGGGAGGGGAGGCGCGGGGGTGCGCACACCTCCCAACGCGCCGCGCCGCCCCCGCATTCCGCACGGGGGAATCCGTCACCCGAGCGCGAACGTCGCGCAGACTGAGCCCATGTCCCGACGCGTCCTGCTCCCACTTCTGCTCGCCCTCGGGCTGCTCGTGCCGACCACGGCCAACGCGGCCAAGCCGCCCGCGGCCACGATCGGCAAGCCGGTCGTCAGCTGGGTGCGCCTCGGCATCGTCACGCCGGCAGCCGGACAGACCTCGCCGCTCGCCGGTCGCGTCGTCGTGCGGGTGCTGGTGCGCCACCTCGGCATCCCCGACGCCGCGCCCGGGCTCCAGACCGTCGGCACGGTGACCGCCGTCCTTTCGCGCTTCGAGGGCGACCGCAACCACGCGATCGCGGGCGGCAGCGCCTCGCACGCGCTGCCGGTGCTGACCGAACCGCTCGGCGTCGTCTACCAGTTCACCGTCAACGCCCGCCAGAGCGCCGCCGTGAAGGCAGCGTCGGATGCCGGCACGCTGCACGCACTCGTACTCGTCGACCAGCGCGCCAAGGCCCGGGGCCGCGCGCCGGTCCGAGACGGCAACTTCCTGCAGACCGAGGCGAAGACCATCGCGCTTCCCCTGCCGTTGCCCGTCGCCGAGCCGCCGCTGCTGACCGGCAACGGTCGGCGGATCATCATCGGCGCCGACGCGTCAGGCCGGCCGATCGTTCAGCGCGTCGAGGTCCCGATCTCCGGCGGTCGGCTGCTGCGATTGACGACCGGGGGCACGCCGGCCAACGGCCTCGTGCCCGCCGACGGGTCGGCAGGTGCGCTCGGCGGCACGATCACCATTCTCGGCGCCGACGACGCGAAGCTCGCCGAGCTGCCCGCGCCCGCCGGCTTCACGCTCGCCGTCAGCCCGACCGGCAAGCAGCGGGGCACGCTCGCCTGGCCGGCCCTCGCGCCGTCGGGAACCGACCCGGTCGATGCGGGTACGGCGCTGCTGAGCCCACCCTCGACGCGCTAGGTGAGAAAAGGGGTCTGGCCCCGTTGTTTCACACCGGGGTTGGGACAACGGGGCCAGACCCCTCCGACTCGGGTGACAGTGGGGAAACCCTCCTCATCAGTGAAACACTTGCAACACCGCGTCGACGCACCGCACAATGGCGCGGTGCGTCGTCTCCCGTTCACCGTTCAGCGACGCTTCGCCGTGGCCGCGATCATCGTCGCGATGCTGCTCGCCGTCGTGCCAGTCGCCGCTGCGCGACCGGGCGCCGGCGGCGCGACCAGCGTCCGCGACATCCTGCTGAAGGCGGGAACCGCGAAGGTGAGCCGGGCGCATGGCTCGGTGTACCTCTCGCTCACCGGCACGCGGGACATCAACGTGACCACCTTCCGCCGCACCCACGTGGTCGGCACGAAGGACATCGAGCCGGACGCGCTGCGCCGAATCTGGACCACGAGGCTCGGATTGCAGCCGGTGCTCGAGGTCGCGGGCCGCGACGGGCGGGCGACGCTCTACTCGCTCAACGGACCGCCGACGTGGAGCGCCGCGAAGCGCACGCTCACGTTCTCCGCCAACGCGACGCCGGCCAATGCTCGGGCGGCCCGCGCGGCTGAGAAGGTCGGCGGTCGAATCCGCGCACGGATCCTGCCGACGCGCGCCCACCTGATCGCACGTCGCCGCCCGCCGATCTCCGCGCGGCAGACCACCACGCCGCCGGTGTGCACGACGGTGCAGCCGGCGCGCGCCAACACGAGCTTCTGCCTGTCGTACCAGCCGTCGCTCGGCGCGGGCAACACGTCGTGGGTGAACCTCCTGTCCGGCACGATGCAGCCGACGCAGACCTGCCAGACGACGCCGAGCGTCTCGCCGGTCAGCGGAAACTCTCTCGTGCAGGGCTCCATTCAGGTCTACCAGAATGCGGCCGCGGCGCAGCAGGCGCTGTCGGTTTCGGCGCAGATCCGCTATTCGCAGGGGCTCGTGAGCGCCGAGGCGAAGGCGTCGTTCAGCAAGTCGAGCTCGACGTCGACGAACGCCGTCTACGCGATCGCGCAGGTGAACCTCGTCAACGGCACCGTCAACCTCGGACGGCCCACGCTCACGTCCGATGCGATCGATCAGGCGGCCGGCATCGCCGACTTCAGCGGCGCGCTCCGCTTCCTCCAGAGGTGCGGCGACTCGGTCCCGGTCAGCTACACCGTTGGCGCCTCGTGGATGGCAGTCCTGCAACTGAACACGAGGAGCCAGAGCGATGCGCAGAGCCTCTACGCGTCGATCGGCGGCTCGATCGCGGGCATCGGCGCGGCCGCGTCGTTCTCCAAGTCCGTCGAGAGCTCGTCCTACACGGTGTCGGTCGACGAGAGCGACTACTGCGCCGGCCCGCCGTCGTGCACGTCGGTGAGCGGGTACACGGACCCGGCCACGGCGGGTGGCGACGTCGACCAGGCGATGTCGATCTTCTCGAACAACTACTCGCTGATGCTCACGAATCTCGCGGGTCTGTGCGCTCCCACCTCGACGTCCGCGGCGTGCATCAACCAGGTCAACTACCAGCCGATCTACACGCTCCTCACGAGCGGCAGCTCGACGTCGCCGTCGGTGCTCGTCAACCACGCCGCGTCGGCCGCATACACCGCGCAGTCGAACTTCAACTCGTGGGCGACCGGCTATCAGGCGCTGATGACCGCCAACCCGTACAGCTGGTCCTACTGGGATTGGGAGACCGCGCTCGACGATCTGAATGCGGGCGGCATGTCGTGCGATCTCACCGGCATGACGTCGGACTCCTGCGCCCCGCAGCTCGAGCTGTGCTCCAACCAGATCCTCTTCTCGCTCTCCGCGCAGAGCTCCGACTGCCTGCCGTCGGCGTTCAACGTCGACAACCTGCTCGGCCTCACCAACCCGTACTCGATCGATCCGACCGCCTGATCCATGCTCCGCATCCGCACACCCGCTCCGGCCTCCCGAGGAGGGACCCGCCCCATGAAGCTCCGCAGCACGACCATCCGACTCGGAGTGGCACTCGCCGTGCTCGCCCTGCCGGCCGCGGCCCTCGCCACACCGAGGCCCATCCCGGATCACGCCAAGCACCCCGTGGCCGCGGTGAAGCTGGGCACCAGCATCGCCAGCGTCGACCTGGTCGCCGCCAACGCGTCGATCGCCCGTCGGCATGGCTCGGTGTACGTCACCCTCAACAACGTCGCCCCGCGGGCCCTGGCGACCATCGTCGGCGCGCGACGCGACGGTGACCACCGTCTGGCCTTCTCCGATTCGCATCGGGAACTGGCGGCGGCGGCGCTGCACAGCCGCTGGAACCGCACGGTCGGCTCCGGTGCGAGCCTTCGCGTCGAGAGCGACAAGGGACGCACGACGCTCTTCAACCTCACCGGGACGCCGACGTGGAACCCGCGGCTGCGCCAGCTGACATTCGCGGCCAACGCCACGCCGCAGAACGCCGCCGCGGCGTCGAAGGCCGTCGCGCTCGGGAATGCCCTCGCCGCCCGCATCACGCCCGCGCCGGTCGTGCGCCGCTCGCGCATCGACCACCCGCTGCGCCCGCGCCAGACGACCTCCTCGCCGACGTGCACGACGATCCAGCCGTCGCGCGCCGGCACGAACTTCTGCCTGGCGTACGACCCTGCGCTCGGCTCGGGTGGGCAGAGCTGGGTGAACCTGCTGTCGGGCACCATGCAGACGACGCCGTCGTGCCAGACCCTGCCGCCGCCCACCCAGATCGGCGGCAACGTGCAGGTGACGGGCCAGATCGACGTCTACGACTCGGCGTCCGAGGCGCAGGCGGCGCTGTCGGCGTCGGCGAACGTCGGCTACTCGTCGAAGATCGTCAGCGGCGAGGCCCAGGCGGCCTTCAGCACCAACTCGCAGACGAGCGACACGTCGGTCTACGCGATCGCGCAGGTCAACGTCGCCAGCGGCACCGTCAACTTCGGCACGCCGACACTCACCCCGCAGCGCCAGAGCGACGCCGCGGCGATCGGCACGTTCGACGACGCGCTCGGCTTCATCGCCGACTGCGGCGACTCCGTGCCGGTCAGCTACACCGTCGGCGCCTCGTGGATGGCGGTGCTCCAGCTGCAGACCAGCAGCCAGGCCGACCAGAGCAGCCTGAACGCTTCGATCAGCGGGTCGTACAAGGGCGCGAGCGCCGGCATCAACTTCTCGGCCAACGTCGAGCACTCGAGCGAGACGACGAACATCACCGAGACGGATGCCTGCGCCGGTCCTGCGAACTGCTTCGGCGTGAGCGGCTACACGGCGCCTGCCACTGCAGGCTCCGACATCGCGGGCGCGCTCACGATCTTCGAGAACAACTACTCGATCATGCTCAGCAACCTGGCCGCGAGCTGCACGCCGGGCGAGACGTACTCGTCGTGCATCACGCAGGTCCAGTACCAGCCGCTCTACAAGATCCTGCCGGCCAAGAGCGCCCTGGCGCCGACGGTTGACAACCCGAAGCCGCTCGCGCCGTCGACGCTCGTCAGCAACGCGGCGACCGCCATCTACGCGGTCCAGTCGAACTTCAACAGCTGGGCGACCGGCTACCAGGGGCTCGAGACGAGCTTCCCGACGGATCCCGCGTACTGGACCTGGAATCAGAACCTCGGCAACCTTTCGTACACGGCGCCGTACTGCGACATCTCCGGCCTCTCCGGGCCGACGTGCTCCGAGCATTTCAACGACTGCTCGCAGTACATCCTCAAGTATCTGAGCTCCGCGGGCGCGCCGTGCCTCCCATCGGCGTTCGAGGTCAACGACCTGAGCACGGTCGTGAATCCGGCCACCATCAAGGCGCCGACGTCCGGCTCCTGAACCAGCGCGGTTTCCGCCCGGCCATGCTGCCGGGCGGAAACCGCCGACCCCCTCCCGACGAGGCCCCGCCATGACCACCCACCCCAACCTCGCTCGCATCGCCCTCGTCGCCGTCACTCTCGCGGCGACGATCGCCGTGCTCGCGCCCGTCGCCGCCGCTGCACCGGCGCGGTGCGCGCTGAGGCCGAAAGGCACGTGCATGGGGGCGGACCTGCGCGGACGGGACCTGCGCGGCTGGAATCTGCGTGCCATGAATCTGCGCGGTGCGCGCCTCGCCCATGCCGATCTGCGGGGTGCCGATCTACGGGGTGCCGACCTGCGCAAGACGAATCTCGCGTACGCCAACCTGCGCGGTGCCGATCTGCGCGGCGCCCGACTCGTTCGCGCGAACCTTCGCCACGCGATCCTCGTCAAGGCGAACCTCGGGCCGCTGCGGCGCGCGCGCGTGGCCGCCGTGCGCGACAATCCGACCTGCGGCACGAGCTGCTCCGGCGCCAACCTCGCGGGTGCCGACCTGTCGTTCGCGCGGGCGGCCGATGGCAACTTCGCCTACGCCAATCTCACGAGCACGAACCTGCGATGCGCCGACTTCTCGGGAGCGCAGATGCCGAATGCCGTGTTCGACGGCTCATCTGCCAACTGCGACATCACGGAGACCGTGTCGTACGGGCCTTGGTACTCGTACCAGATCCCGGTGGTCTACAACGGCGTGACGTTCACCGGAGCCAATCTGTCGAACACGTCGATCAAGGGTGTCTCGTGGGGCACGGTCCTCTTCGACAACGCGAACCTGTCGAACGCGGTGATCCGGAAGACGGGATCCGCCAGTGCCCAGTACCCCGGGATCTGGCCGTATTTCAGCAACACGAACCTCACCAACGCCGATCTGCGCGGCGCCGGCCTCTACTACGGCGACTTCGGCACGGCGAACCCGGGAACGCAGCTGCTGTGGGGGAACCAGTGGGGCGGAGGGACACCGAGCGGGTTCCCGCCCACCGTCGCATCGAACCTCACCGGCGTCAAGACCGATTCGACGTCGGATATCTGCGTGGGGTCCCTGCCCACCGGCTGGACGATGGCCGGACACGTCGGAGATGAACCGAACCCGACGCTCTTCTGCGGGGGCATCCTGATCGGCTCCGGCGTCGGCTTCTACGGCGCGAATCTGAAGAACCTCAACTTCGCCAACCTCACGCTGCCGGCGCTCGACCTGCGGGCCTCGACGATGACCGGGTCCGACATCTCCGGGGCGAACCTGTTCAACACGCTGCTCACGAGCGTCCGCTCCAGCGGCATGAAGGCGAACACGGCGACGGTGCTGCCGCCGAACTGGGGATTCGGCAACGGCTATCTCGTCGGCCAGGGCGCGAATCTCATCGACCCGAAGGGCAATCCCGCGGATCTGTCGGGGGCCACGCTGGGCTCCGTCGACCTCTCGGGGATGGACCTCCACGGCATCAACTTCTCTGGCACGTCGATGACCGGAGCGAACCTCAGCGGCGCGTACCTCCCGGGGGTGACGCTCGCCGGCGCCAACCTCGGCGCCGTCGGCTTCAACGGCGCGAATCTCACCGGCGCCGACCTGACGGGCGCGAATCTCTCGAGCGCCACGCTCACTGCGGCGGGGCTCTCCAATGCGAAGCTCTCCGGTGCGACGCTCAATTCGGCGAAGCTCTCCAACTCCGACCTCACGAACGCGACGTTCGCCGCTGTGTCCGGCGGGGCGGGCGCCGCGAAGGGCACCAACATCACGTCGGGCGGCATCCTGGGCACGCCGGCGTCGCTTCCGCCGAACTGGATCGTGATGGCGGGCTACGTCGTCGCGCCGTACGCCAACCTCTCCAATGCGGCATTCTCCGGCGGCTCGTGGGCCCAGCTGTCGCTGCCCAATCTCAACCTCACCAACGCGCACCTGACGTCGATGGACCTCACCGGCACCCAGCTGACCAACGTCGTCATGCCCGGTGCGGTGTTCACGGGATCGGATCTGACCGACACCAACCTGTCCCAATCGACCAACGCGATCGGCGTGCAGTTCGTCTCGTCGACCCTGACGAGGACGAACTTCTCGACGGCCAACGCGTCCTCCGTCTACTCGCGCTGGGTGCAGTCCGCCAACGTGTACTCGAACGTCACCTGCCCGGACGGAACGACCGGCAACAACTCCGCCTGCCTGTCGTACTAGCGGGCGACGGGCAATGTGAATCCAGAGGGTTGGACCCGCTGGGTCGCGCGCGTCGTTGCGCCTATCGCAGCTTGCGGATGACGCCCAGGACGACGAGGGCGCCGGCCGCGGCGACCGCGATCGGGGCGACGCGCTTGGCGGAGGCGGTGGCCTCCATGCGCGCGCTGTCGGCGGACGAGCCGAAGTTGCCGACGGCCTCGACGAAGCCGGCCTGCGCGGCCTCGGCCTCGGCACGGGCGGCGGCGACGGCCTTGCTCTCGCGCATCACTGCTCTCCCTGCATCGTCGTGGCGTCATCGAGCGGGGGCACGATGCCCAACTCGGCCGGAGTGCCCTTCGCGATGCCGAGTGCGGTCTCCGGGATCGGCGGACCGACCTTCTGGAGGATCGTCTTGCCGACGAGGCCGCAGATGGCGGCGAGGACGAGGAAGCCGACGGCGGTGATCAGCGCGGCGAGCCAGATCGCCACAACATTCGCAAGCGCCCAGATGATGCAGATCATCACGGCGAACAGCGAGAGGAACGCGAGCGCGCCGGCGAACACGAGGAGCCCGACGCCGGGCGCTGCCTGCTGCGCCTTGGCCTTCATCTCGGCCTGGGCGAGGGCGATCTCGGCGCGGA
>CAWUMZ010000058.1:0-9123 GCA_963923625.1 uncultured bacterium
TGGAACTTCTTCTTCCAGCTGACCGCGGGCCAGTGCATCCGCCTGATGGCCTACTCCTCGGACGCCACCGCATCGATCATCGCGCTGCCGGCGGAGACGGGGCCGCCGGCGACGCCCGCCGTGCCACCGGCGATCGTGACGCTGCGCCAGGTCGCCTGACTCGCGACGCTCGTCGTCGCCCGGTAGGCTCCGCGCATGCCCGCCTCCCGCACGACGACCGACAACTGGCTCGACGATCCGTTTCCGAGCCGCGCCTTCCAGCGCGTGCGCGAGTTCGCGCCGACCGCGCGCGTCGCGAACGACTCGGGCGTCGTCAGCGAGCTGCCCGTCGATCTGCGCGACATCGGCGGCGTGGAGCTCACCGCGATGGACGGTTCGACGATCACCTTCGACGAGCAGTTCGAGCGCTCGAACGGCGAGGCGCTCGTGGTGCTCAAGGACGGCGTGATCGTGCTCGAGCGCTATCGCAACGGCATGACACCGCGTACGCCGCACCTCTGCATGAGCGTCACGAAGTCATTCGTCGGCGCGATGCTCGGGATCCAGATCGGCAAGGGCCTCGTCGGGATCGACCAGCTCGTCACCGATCTCGCCCCCGAGTTCGCCGGCTCGAGCCTCGACGGCGCCAACGTGCGGCACCTGATCGACATGACCGCGGGTACCGAGTTCGTCGAGGACTACGCGCTGTACGCCGATCCGGATGCCGACAACCCGTTGCTCGAGTACGAGCGCCAGGCGAGCTATCGCCGGCTGGGAGGCCGCGAGCCACTCGGCATGTACGCCCACTTCCACACGTATCCCAAGACACGTGAGCACGGTGCCGGCTTCGAGTACCGCTCGGTGCTCACGAACATCGTCGCGCGCATCGTCGAGAACGTCACCGGTCAGCGATTCGTCGACGCGCTCTCGGAGCAGCTCTGGGTGCCGCTCGGCATGGAGCACGAGGCCGACATGATGCTCGACGTCGTCGGCGATGCCGTGGTCGACGGCGGGCTGTCGTGCTCGACGCGCGACCTCGCGCGCTTCGGTCTCGCCTACCAGCGAGACGGCCAGGGCATCATCCCCGCCGCGTGGGTTGCCGACACGCGCGACGGCGATGACGAGGCGGTGCGCAACTACGCGAACAACCCGACCATGACCAACGCCGAGCGCGCCGGCTGGAGCATGTACCGCAACGCCTTCTGGGTGATCGAGCGCGGGACGAGCTACACGGGCTCGGGGATCTACGGCCAGCACTGCTTCGTCGATCACGCGACCGACGTGGTCGTCGCGCGCTTCTCGACGTACCCGATCGCGTACCCGATGGAGCAGTGGAACGAGACGATGCGCGCGATCCGCGCGCTGTCCGCGGCGCTGGCCTAGCGGCTAGCGCTGCCAGACGGCATCGAGGTTCTCGACGTCGCCGAGGATGCCGCTGGCGGGCGAGTCCGCGTGGATCTCGGCCTCGGGCAGGACGAGCGCCTGCTCGACGACGGCGCCCTGCTCGATCACGGCGCGCTGGCCGATCACTGCCGGGCCGATGATCGTCGCACCGGAGTGCACCTCGGCGCCCTCGCCGATCAGCACGGGGCCGGTGATGACGCTGTCGGGCGAGACGTTCGGCAGACCGCAGTCGCTGTCCATGATCAGATCGCCGGCCGGATCGACGTCGACGGCGCCCGAGGCGATCGCGAGGTTCGTGGACAGGAGCTCGTCGAGCGAGCCGATGTCGCTCCAGAATGCATCGGTCACCCAGGCGCGCACGTCGGCACCCGCGGCCACGAGGCGGGGGAGGATCTCCGAGCCGAAGTCGCTCTGGCCCTCGGCCGGGATCTCGTCGAAGATCGCCGCGTCGAAGCAGTAGACGCCGACGTTGACGAGGTCGCTGAGCGCGTCCTCCGGTGCGGGCTTCTCCTGGAAGGAGGTGACGCGCCCGTCGGCATCGGTGACGACGACGCCGAAGCCGGTGATGTCGTCGACGCGCTTGACGGTGATCGTCGCGAGTGCACCGGAGGCGCGGTGGGCCGCGGCGAGCGCGGCGAGATCGATCGTGTGCAGGCCGTCGCCGCTCGTCACGAGGAAGGTGTCGTCCTCCGCGGTCAGGAACGCGCGGCACCTGCGCGTACCGCCGGCGGTGCCGAGCAGCTCCTCCTCGATCGAGTACTCGACCGCGATCCCGTAGTCCGAGCCGTCGCCGATCGTGTCGATGATCGTCTCCGGGTGGTAATGCAGGTTCATGATCGCGCCCGTGCAGCCGGCGTCGGCGATGCGGCGCAGCAGGTAGTCGACGCAGGGCCGGTTGCCGACGGGCGCGACGGGCTTCGGCAGGTGCTCCGTCAGCGGCCGCAGACGCGTGCCGAGGCCGGCCGCCATGATCATCACGCGCATGCGGGCAGCCTAGCGGGACGTGCTGGATCCGGATCCGGATTGTCCCGAAACGGGACAAATTGGTGCCGGATCCATTCTGTCCCGGAAATGCGAAAGGACCCGGATCGCGTGATCCAGGCCCTCGGATGGGGACGGCGGGGATCACGATGACCCGGAGGTCGCCGTGATCCCCGCCGGGGTGATCGGCCTAGTGGAACTGCTCTTCCTCCGTGGACCCCTTGAGGGCCAGGGTGGAGCTGGCTCCAGCCGAAGCGATGGTGGAGATGAGATCGAAGTACCCCGCGCCGACCTCGCGCTGATGGCGCGTCGCGGTGTAGCCCTGGTCCTCCATGCCGAACTCGCTCTCCTGCAGGGCGACGTAGGCGGTCATGCCGCTCTCCGCGTAGCCCTTCGCGAGCTCGAACATCGACGCGTTGAGCGCGTGGAAGCCGGCCAGGGTGATGAACTGGAACTTGTAGCCCATCTCGCCGAGCTCGTACTGGAACTTCGCGATCTCCTCGTCGGAGAGCGCGCGCTTCCAGTTGAACGACGGCGAGCAGTTGTAGGCGAGGAGCTTGCCCGGGAACTGCGCGTGGATCGACTCGGCGAACTTGCGGGCCTCGTCGATGTCGGGCGTGCCGGTCTCGCACCAGATCAGGTCGGCGTACGGCGCGTAGGCCAGGCCGCGGGCGATCGCGGAGTCGATGCCGCCGGTCACGTAGAAGTAGCCCTCCGGCGTGCGCTCGCCGGTGCAGAACTCCTTATCGCGGTCGTCGACGTCGGACGTCATCAGCGTCGCGGCGAGCGCGTCGGTGCGCGCCACGATCAGCGTCGGCACGTCGGCGACATCCGCGGCGAGGCGCGCGGCCGACAGCGTGCGGACGAACTGGCTCGTCGGGATCAGCACCTTGCCGCCGAGATGGCCGCACTTCTTCTCGGACGCCAGCTGGTCCTCGAAGTGCACGCCCGAGGCGCCGGCCTCGATCATCCCCTTCATCAGCTCGTAGACGTTGAGCGAGCCGCCGAAGCCGGCCTCGGCGTCGGCGACGATCGGCGCGTACCAGTCGATCGACTCGTCGCCCTCGGACCACGTGATCTGGTCGGCGCGCGTCAGCGCGTTGTTGAGGCGGCGAACCATCGCCGGCACGGAGTTGGCCGGGTAGAGCGACTGGTCGGGGTAGACGTCGGCGGCGAGGTTGCCGTCGGCGGCGACCTGCCAGCCGGACAGGTAGATCGCCTTCAGGCCGGCCTTGACCATCTGCACGGCCTGGCCGCCGGTCAGCGCGCCCAGCGCGTGGACGTGGTGCTCGTTGTTGACGAGGTCCCACAGCTTCGCGGCGCCGCGCTCGGCCAGCGTGTGCTTCTGGACGATCGAGCCGCGCAGCGACACGACCTCCTCGGCCGTGTAGACGCGCTCGATGTTCTTCCAGCGCGGGTCGGTGCTCCAGGACTTCTCGAGATCCGCGATCTGCTGCGCGCGGGTGGGGGTGCTGCTCAAGGGGGGTGAACCTCCGGTAACGGACGCATGTCCGGAATGTGATTGAGGACTCTACGCCGTGGTTTCCATAAGGTCGAATCGAAATCAACGCGTGTTTCGATAGATATGATTGATCGAATATGGATTCCGGTCAGCTTGAGGCCTTCGTTCGCGTGGCGCGCACGGGCAATCTCGGCCCGGTCGCAGCCGAGCTGTTCCTGACGCAGCCGGCGCTGACCGCGCGCCTGCAGCGGCTCGAGCGGGAGGTCGGCGGTCCGCTGTTCCTGCGCTCGCGCCGCGGCATGCGCCTCACCGCCGCCGGCCGCGCGTTCCTGCCGTACGCCGAACGCACGCTCGAGACCTTCGTCGAGGGCGCGCGACTCGTCGGCGATCTCACCGCCGCGGGTGGCGGCGCGCTGACGATCGGGGCGCCGCCCGCCATCTCGACCTACCTGCTCCCGCGGCTTCTCCGCGAGCTCGAGGCGGCGAACCCGATGATCGAGATCTCGGTGCGCGGCGGCCACTCCGACGAGGTGCTCGACATGGTCGTGCGCGACGAGGTGCAGATCGCGCTCATCCGCGAGCTCTCGCACCCCGAGCTGGTGACGGAACGCGTCTTCGAGGACGAGCTCGTGCTCGTCTGCGCGCGCGGCCACCGGCTGGCGCAGCGCGGCACCGTCACGATCGAGCAGGTCGCCGGCGAGCGACTCGTGCTGTTCGACCGCCGCTCGTCGTTCGCGGACATCGCGCTGACGCTCTTCCAGCGCGCGCGCCTGCAGCCGCGCGCCTTCCTCGAGATGGACAACTCCGAGGCCGCCGCGCAGATGGTCGCCGAGGGCCTCGGCGTCTCGCTGCTGCCGCGCACCGCGATCTCGTGGGGGCTCGAGGACGGGACGCTCGTCGAGCTGCACCTCCTCAACACGCCGCAGATGCGGCGACCGGTCGCGGCGATCTACCGGCGCGACACGCCGCTGTCGGGCCCCGCGATGGCGTTCCTCGAGCTCGCGAGAGGCCTCGCGACCTAGGCTCCGCGATCCGATCGACCGCCTACGCTTGGCGGCGATGGCAGTCCACACCCTCGACGTCGGCCTGCGCGGCACGCGCGACTACATCCAGGGCTCGCAGATCCTCTCGCGCACCGGCGAGCTCCTGCAGGGCGAGGCGACCGGCCCCATCGAGCTGGTGACGGCGAAGTTCACGCAGATCACCCAGCAGGGCGTTCGCGTGGCGCTCGACGCCGACGACATCGTCGACGGCGTCGAGATCGGCTCGGCGCAGTACGCCACGCCCGACGGGCGCCGCACCGCACGATTCCACGAGGTCGCCGGCCCGCCCGCGCACCGCATCGACGACGTCGCCAAGGTGACCGCGGACCTCGTCGCCGACGCCGACGGCAACGCCTCGTGCACGTTCGCGATCAGCGGCACCTTCGAGTCGTACCTCGTCGCCGTCATCGAGTTCGTCAAGGCCGCCCACGCGCGGCGCGGCGAGGACGTCGTCGACATCTGGTTCACGGCGCTGATGGGCGCGCACCTGCCGCTTGCCGCGACCTACCCGACGTCGGGCACGCTGCGCCTGACGCCGAAGATCGAGCGGCTCGTCGACGGGCGGCTGCAGACCCTCGGTCTCGTCGACACGGACGGGCCGGGCGCACCGCCGACCTTCCAGATCTGCTTCTCTTGCGTCGTCCGCACGTGAGACAATCCACCGGCACCGTCGAAGGAGAAGCATGACCCGCGAAGAGGCACTTGCCGCCATCACCAAGGCCCTGGCCGCCACCGTCGGCTCCGTCGACGGCGACATCACCGAGGACACGAACCTGGTCGAGGACGGGCTGCTCGACTCGCTCGACTCGATGACCTTCCTGTTCGAGCTCGAGAACGATCTCAACACGAAGCTCGACGCGATCGACGAGACCTACGAGGACTTCCGCGTCGGCTCGATCGTCGACATCGTCGTCCAGGCTACGTCCTGAGTCGCGACGCCGCCGGCGTCGTCTGAACTCCCCCTGACCCCACGTGCTCGCCACCTTCCAGATCCTCGTCCTGACGACGTTCCTCGCGAGCCTCGTCTACTGGGTGATGCCGAAGGGGTGGGTCGAGGGGCGGCGCGCCGTGCTGCTCGTCGTGTCCGGCGTGCTGATCTACATCTACAGCCCGGCGACGCTGTTCCTCGCCGTCGCCACGGCGCTGCTCGCGTGGGCGCTGTACGGGCTGACGAGGCGATACCCGCAGTACGGCTGGCTGCCGTGGCTGGTCGTCCTGCCGCTCGTGATCAATGCGATCACGCCGCTCGGCGAGATCATCCCGTTCCCATCCGGTACGCCGCGCGGCGTGCTCTTCACGTCGATCACGACGCTCGGCATGTCGTTCTACACGTTCAAGCTGTACGCCTCGATCAAGCAGGGCCTGAAGCTCAACTCGCTGCCGTTCCGCGAGGTGCTGACGACGACGCTCTTCTACCCGGCCTTCCCGATGGGGCCGATCGACGCGTCGCAGAAGTTCGACCACGTCGCGCTGTCGCGCGATCCGGATATCCGCCGCTGGGTGATGGGCATCGGCCGCATCGGCATGGGCGCGGTGAAGGCGTACATCATCGGCGGCTGGATCAAGACCACGGCCGCGATCTGGGTGTTCGGCGTGCCGATGGACGCGATGTACGACAAGGGCTGGGACGGCCCGGTGCAGGCGCTCCTGTTCGCGTTCTTCTCGTTCGGCTACCTGTACGCGAACTTCTCGGGCTTCACCGACGTCGCGATCGGCGCCGGCTGGATGTTCAACCTCGATCTGACCGAGAACTTCAAGTTCCCGCTGATCGCGCACTCGATCCAGAATTTCTGGCAGCGCTGGCACCTCTCGCTGTCGAAGTTCATCACCGCGTACATGTTCAAGCCGATGCTGCGACGCACCGGCAAGACCGCGCTGAGCCTGATCGTCACGTTCACGCTGATCGGACTCTGGCACCGCACGACGGTCGGCTACCTCTTCTGGGGCGTCGGGCACGGCACCGCGCTCGCGATCACCGCGTGGTACCGCACGAAGAAGCGGCCGCCGATCCCGATGCCCTACGTCGTGCGGCGCGTCGGCGGGATCGTGGTCACGCTCACCTTCGTCAGCGTGATGTCGACGATCGCGAACCAGCCGTCGAACCGCGTGCTGGCGCGCTACGTGATGTCGTTCTTCGGAGTCCACGTCGCATGAGGAGGGTCGCCTGATGGAGGAGCGCTGGGATGCGTTCGCGAAGGTGGTGGCAGACTGGGTCTCCGGACACCAGCTCCTGATCTACGTGGTGCTCGGGATCCTCGCGTGGGTTCTGATCATGCTCAACTACCCGCTCGACTCGCTCACGCCGATCTACGCGAACTACTAGCCGCATGTCGACCCGTCACCGCCACCTGATCCAGCTCGGCGCCGGCATCGTGCTCGCGGCGTCGCTGCTCGGCGTGTTCGCGCTGGTGGCGTGGTCCGATCAGCCGCGCGTCCGCTACGCGTCGCTGAAGTGCATCTACCGCGAGATCTACAACTACAAGGGGCCGGTCGACGTGGTCGTCGTCGGCACCTCGCGCACGAAGTGGGGCGTCTCGCCGCAGGCGGTCTCGCAGGTGATGAGCAACGGCAAGGTGCCGCCGTTCACCGTCCTCAACCTCGGCCGCAGCTGGCGCGGGACGCAGCAGATGTTCCAGGAGATCAAGGACGTCGAGCAGGAGCGCGGCATCAAGAAGGCGATCGTCGTGGAGTACTCGCGCGAGGGCGACGTCGTCGCCACGTCGCAGCGGTACTACGACTACTACGTCGACCATGCCGCGCTGGTGCCCGTCGAGGAGTTCAAGTCCGATCCGGACGTCAAGCCGCGCGAGCCCGCGTACCTGAAGGCGCGCGACCTCATGGACCTGCTGCAGGAGCGGCTCGACTACGCACTTGATCGCGCGTTGTCCGGCAAGGCCGATGCGAACGTCGTGATCCCGGTGGACCAGCGGCCGGTCGGGTATTCCGACGGCTGCACCGGCAAGGATCGCCCGTACAAGCTGGCGGCGAATCGGTCGTGGGCGAAGAAGGTCGTGCCGAAGGGCAAGACGTGGCAGGATCGCGCACCGGGCGCCTGGCCGATCGGCGCGATCAACAACGACGCCCAGCGCGAGACGATGAAGCAGATGGTCGCCTGGGCGCACGCCCGCGGCCTGCAGATCTACTTCACGCTGATGCCGCGCTACCTCGATCCCGAGCCGTCCCAGGCGTACCTCGACAAGTTCAAGGCGACGTTCGGCCAGCCGCTGCTCTTCCCGCCGAAGGACGTGCTCGCCCGGCTCTACAGCGAGAACGGCTACTCCGATCCGAACCACCTGCAGTCGCAGGGCCGCGAGATCTACTCGCAGTGGCTCGGGACGCAGATCCACTGATCGCTCCGCGGATTCGGCCCCGGTCCGCAACAGCACGTCCGGGCGCGGTCGCTTGGCATGAGGATCCGCAAGATGGGTGACGCAAAGGGGCCAGACCCCTATGCGTCACGTCCATTCGAGATATCTGCCGATGCGCAGGTTCCGTGACGCATAGGGGTCTGGCCCCTTTGCGTCACCCGCCGAGCGTGACGTCCAGCTGTGCGCCGTGGTGGACGAAGGTCAGTGGGCCGTGCCAGCGTCCCGCGATCGAGCCGTCGATCGCGAAGCGACCATCGCTCGCGTCGCGGCCGGTGCCCGTGATCGCCACGCCGCGCGTGAAGCTGCAGCCGTCGTAGGTGATGACGGTGCCGGCGTCGGTCGCGCGAAAGCGCATCGTGCCGGCGACGGGGCAGGCGGTCGCCTGGGCCTCCTGGCCGCTCCAGTACCAGTACTCGGGCACGCGGCGCACCTGCTGCTCGAACGACACGAGGGCGTCGTCGAGCGTGGCGAACGACGATGCGCGTGCGGGCGGCAGGGGCAGGTAGTCGCGCACGATGGGGCCGGGGCAGACGGTCGTGCGGTGGGCCGGCCGACGCCCGGACTCGAGGAAGTTCAGGATGATCGTGTCGGGGCACGCGTTGCCGCGGCCGAACGTCACGTGAGGGCCGCCCTGCGTGGTGATCAGATATCCGTCGTCGAGGCGCGAGTACACGGCGCGACCCTGTGTGGCCGGGGTGATCGGATCGGCGGTCGCGACGATCACGAACGTCGGGATGCCCTTGTCCACGAGCGGCGCCGGCCGCGTGCTCGGCGGCGGATCCCCGGGCCACCAGATGCACGGATAGTCGCTGGCGAACAGCGCGCCGCCGATCCGCGGCAGCGACGCGCCGATCAGGTCGGCCTGTGCGAGGAACGCGTCGCTGCG
>CAWUMZ010000059.1:0-9065 GCA_963923625.1 uncultured bacterium
GACGAGCGGATTGACCTCCACGAGCATCGCGTCCTCGCGGGCGAAGACGCCGTAGAGCGCGGCGAGCAGCGGCGCGAGCGCCTTGCGCTCGTCGACCGGAATGCCGGCCTCGCTCATCAGCTGCACGCCGTGGAAGCCGCGGTACCCGAGCGCCGGGTCGACGTGGAGCCGGGCGAGCGCCTCCGGATGGTTCTCGGCGACGTCCTCGACGTCCATGCCGCCCATCGTCGTGAGCATCAGGAGCGGCATCTTGGCGGAGCGGTCGAACGTGATCGAGAAGTAGTACTCCTTCGCGATCGCAACGCCCGCCTCGACGTAGAGCCGGCGCGTGATGTGCCCGTTGATGTCGAGGCCGAGGATCGCCTCGGCCGCCTCAGCCGCGGCCGCCGGATCCTTGACGACCTTGACGCCGCCGGCCTTGCCGCGCCCGCCGGTCAGGACCTGGCTCTTGACGACGACCACGCCGCCGAGCTGCTCGGCGGCGGCGCGCGCCTCGTCGACGGTGTACGCGACGTGTCCCGAGGCGACGGGGATGCCCGCCTTCGCGAACAGCTCCTTACCCTGGTGCTCGTAGAGATCCATCGGCAGATACCTCGTTACATCTTCTGGTACTCGGGGCCGCTGCCGCCTTCCGGCGGCGTGAAGCGGCCGCCCTTGGCGGTGATCGCGCCGCACTGGACGCAGTTCGACGGATCCATGTGGACGCGGACCATGCCGTCGCCCGTGTCGGAGCCCTCGACGATCTCGTAGACCTGCGCCGGGCACATGCCGACCCATGCCGACGCGAGGTCCTTCGGCACGCGCGGCTGGTGGATGCGCAGGTGGTTCGGCTGGTCGTCGCGCGTCTTGTTGCCCGACAGGAAGACGCTCGACAGCTTGTCGAACGTGTACTGGCCATCAGGCTCCGTGTACACGCTGCCGAGATCCTCGACCTCGTGGTGGCTGTCGGCGGTGAACGCCGCGGCGCCGCCCGGGAACCGGCCCTTCGAGAGCGTGATCAGCGGGGCGGTCATGCCGCCGCCGATGAGCCCGCGCTGGAACTGCTGGCGCGAGTTACGCACCTCCCACAGCTCCTTGCCGATCGAGCCCTCGCGCACCGCGGTGTCGTACGCGTCGAGCGCGCCCGGCGCCGTCACGTCGGCGCCCGAGGTGAGCGCCGCGTAGATGGCCTCGGCCGCGAGGATGCCGGACTGGATCGCGTAGTGCACGCCCTTGAGGCGCGGCACGTTGACGAAGCCGCCGGAGTCGCCCACGAAGAGCGCGCCGGGGATCGCCAGCCGATCGGGGATCGCGTAGTAGCCGCCCTCGGGGATGATCTTGGCGCCCCACTCGACGCGCTCGCCGCCGGCGAGGATCTTATTGACGAGCGGGTGGAGCTTCAGCTCCTGCAGCAGATCGTGGACGCTCAGCGTCGAGTCGGCCCAGTCGAGGCCGACGACCATGCCCATCGAGACGAGGTCGGGACCCATCGGGTAGATCCAGGAGCCGCCGAACTCGCGGTAGCGCGCGGCGCCGCGCAGCGGCCAGCCGAGCGTGTGGATGATGCGATCGAGACCCTGCGGGACCTTCCACAGCTCCTTGACGCCGAGCGCGTAGACCTGCGGGAACGGGCTCGAGACGCCGAAGGCCGTGAGTGCGGCCTCGCGCAGCTTGCCCTGTGCGCCCTCGGCGAGCACCGTCACCTGCGCATGCACCTCGGTCGCGGGCGCGGCGCCCGGCTTCTCGTTGCCCTCGCGATCGAGGCCCTTGACGCCGGTGCGGATGCCGCGCACGGCGCCATCCTCGACGAGCAGCGTCTGCGCGTCGGTCTCGGGCAGCACGTACGCGCCGAGCGCCTCGGCCTGCTCGGCCAGGAAGCGGTTGAGCGTCGCCAGCGAGATCGCGTGATTGCCGTGGTTCTTGAACTCCGGCGGCGTCGGCAGCTTGATCGCGCGCTTGCGCGACGTCATGAAGTAGACCGATTCCTTGTTGACCGCGCCGTACGTCGGCAGCTGGTCGTCGGTCAGATCGGGGAAGAGATCGCGCAGCGGCTGCGGGTTGATCATCGCGCCGGACAGCGAGTGGCTGCCGATCGCCTTGCCCTTCTCGATGACGACGATCGGCACCTCGCCGAGTCGCTCGAGCGTGGCGGGGTCCTCGGCCAGCAGCTGGCCGAGCTTGACCGCGCAGGCGAGTCCGGCCGCGCCGCCGCCGACGATGCAGATACCGGCGGGAATCTGGAGGTCGATCGGCGCGTTCGGGACGTCCACCGCGGCCGCAGGGTCGTACGGAGGCGGGAAATCACTGGGGAGCGTAGGCATCACCGGCACGATAGCGCGGGCGGCTGGGGGCGAGCCCCGACGTCACATGGCGTCGAGCACGCCGTCCATCGTCACGCGGTGGTGCTCCCACATGCGCGTACCGGCGAGCTCGCCGTCGCGTGCCGTGAGCGCCTCGACGATGCCGGGATGCGCGTCGCCGTCCAGCAGCAGCGGCAGCTTCACGCCCGAGAGCGCGTAGGCCGCCGTGTAGAGCTCGGCACGGCGCTGGCTGATCAGCGACACGAGATCGCGATTGCCGGACGCCGCGGCGATCATCAGGTGGAAGCGGTTGTTGATGACGCCCACCTCCTCCGTGCTGTGCGGCAGCTCCATGTCGGCCGTGAGCTCGGCGAGGATCTCGATCTCCTCGTCCGTGATCAGCGTCGCGGCGAGGCGCGCCGCCTGCGCCTCGAGGCCGCCGAGGATCTCGGCCTGCTGGCGCAGGTGCGTTGGGTCGGTCGACACGACGCCGGACAGGATCGCCTTATCGCTCGAGGCGACGAACGAGCCGCCGAGGCGACCGCGATGCGTCTCAAGCAGGCCATCTGCGCGCAACTCGCTGAGCGCGGCGCGCACGGTCATCACGCCGACGCCGATGCGCTTGGCCAGCTCGGTCTCCGCCGGCAGGCGATCGCCGTCGCGCAGCACCCCGAGCACGATCGCCTGACGGATGCGCCGCGCGACCTCATCGACGGCAGTCGGCGTGTCGATCGGCTGGAATACGGCGTCGCGCACGAACATCGGCTCGTCGTCCCAGACGGTGGTGTCGTTCTGTCCCATTTCGCGGGACTATACGGAATCGCGACGTCCGAAAGCGAGCGCCCGCGCCACTGGCCGCAGCGGCCTACGCGTTCTCGAGCTCGATCAGCGTCTGGCCCGCCTGCACGGCCTGGCCCGCCTGCACATGGACCGCCGCGACGGTGCCCGCGTGGAGGGACTGCACCTCGTTCTCCATCTTCATCGCCTCGACCACCGCCACGACCTGGCCGGCCTCGACCGTGTCGCCCTCGGCGACCTCGAGCTGGAGGACCGTGCCCTGCATCGGCGAGACGATCGCGCCCTCGGCGGCGGCGCCGGCGCCGCCGGCCATACGGGCGCGGATGCGCTCGCGAGCCTCCTCGACGCCGGCCGACGCGGGCAGACGCAGCACGACGTCGTAGCGACGGCCCTCGACCTCGACCGGGACGTGACGCGGGATGGTGACGCCGCCGGCCGCTGCGGGAGCGGCGGTGACGGGCTCGTCCTCGAGCGCGGCGCAGGCATCGGCCCACGCACCCTCGACGAGGCCGGCGCACGTCTGGCCCTCGGCGAACTCCGGCGCGCGCATGACGATGCGGTGCATCGGCAGCAGCGTCTTCGGCCCGACGATCTCGTACTCGTCGAGCGCGCGGCGCATGCGTGCGATCGCGCGCTCGCGCGTCGTGTCCCACACCAGCAGCTTCGCGACCATCGGGTCGTAGCGGTCGTTGATCTCGCCGCCCTCCTCCACGCCGGACTCGACGCGGATGCCGGGGCCGCTCGGCGGCCGGTGGCGCAGCAGCTTGCCCGGCGACGGCGTGAAGCCGTTGCCCGGATCCTCGGCGTTGACGCGGCACTCGATCGCGTGGCCGCGCATCACGATGTCGTCCTGCGTGTACGAGAGCGGGTTGCCCGCCGCCACGAGGATCTGCTCGCGCACGATGTCGACGCCCGTCACGAGCTCCGTGACCGGGTGCTCGACCTGCACGCGGGTGTTCATCTCGAGGAAGTAGAAGTCGCCGTGGCGGTCGAGCAGGCACTCGACGGTGCCGGCGCCGACGTAGTCGACGGCCTTCGCCGCGTTGACGGCCATCGCGCCCATGCGCGCGCGCAGGTCGGCGTCGACCGCGGGCGACGGCGCCTCCTCGACGATCTTCTGGTGGCGGCGCTGCAGCGTGCAGTCGCGCTCGCCCAGATGGATCGTGTTGCCGAGCGTATCGGCCATCACCTGGATCTCGACGTGGCGCGGATCCTCGACGTACTTCTCGACGTAGACGGCGCCGTTGCCGAACCACGCCTCGCCCTCGCGCTTGGCGGCCTCCAGCAGGCGCTCGGCCTCCGACGCCTCGTGCACGACCTTGAGGCCGCGACCGCCGCCGCCGGCCGACGCCTTCAGCGCGATCGGCCAGCCGTACTGATCGCCCAGCTCGATCACCCGCAGGTGATCGGTGATCTCCTCGGTCGTGCCCGGCACGATCGGCACGTTCGCCTCGGCCATCAGGACGCGCGAGTTGATCTTCGACCCCATCGCGTCGATCGCGCTCGGCGGCGGGCCGATCCACGTGAGGCCGGCCTCGATCACGGCGGTCGCGAACGGCGCGCTCTCCGCCAGGAAGCCGTAGCCCGGGTGGATCGCCTGCGCGCCCGTGCGCTGCGCGGCGTCGATCAGCTTGGGGATGTTGAGGTAGCTCTCGCTCGGCGCGGCCGCGCCCAGCAGGACGGCCTCATCGGCGTAGCGGACGTGCGGTGCACCCGCATCGGCCTCGGAGTAGACGGCGACCGTGCCGATGCCGAGCTCGCGGCAGGCGCGGAAGACGCGGATCGCGATCTCGCCGCGGTTGGCGACGAGGATGCGGTCGAACGGCGGCGCGCTCATGCGTCCATCCCGTTGTCGAGCTGCTCGCGGGCGGCCTGGCGGCGCCACGCCGAGCGGTACGCGGGGTGCCCGGCGAGCGGGCCGTCCTGCTCCACCACGCGCAGGGCCGCCGCGATGGCGAGCTCCTCGCGGGCCTTGGCCTCGTCGCGCTCCACGTCGTCGCTCACAGCGGGATGTTCCCGTGCTTGCGGCGGGGGCGCTCGACGCGCTTCGTCAGCGACGCCTCGAGGGCGTCGACGAGCGCCTGGCGCGACTCGCGCGGGATGATCACGTCGTCGACGAAGCCGCGCTCGGCGGCCGTGAACGGATTCGAGAAGCGCGCCTTGTAGTCCGCGATCAGCTCCTCGCGCCGTGCGTCCGGATCGGCCGCCTCGGCGAGCTCCTTGCGGTACACGACGTTGACGGCGCCGTCCGGCCCCATCACGGCGACCTCGGCGGTCGGCCACGCGAGGTTGACGTCGGCGCGCAGGTGCTTCGAGCCCATCACGTCGTACGCGCCGCCGTACGCCTTGCGCGTGATCAGCGTGAGCTTCGGCACCGTCGCCTCGCCGTACGCGTACAGCAGCTTCGCGCCGTGGCGGATGATGCCGCCCCACTCCTGCTCGGTGCCCGGCAGGAAGCCCGGCACGTCGACGAGCGTGAGGATCGGGATGCCGAAGGCGTCGCAGGTGCGCACGAAGCGCGCGGCCTTCTCCGACGACGCGATGTCGAGCACGCCGGCGAGCTGGCCCGGCTGGTTTCCGACGATGCCGATCGAGTGCCCGTTGAGGCGCGCGAAGCCGGTCAGGATGTTCATCGCGTACGTCGGCTGGATCTCGAAGAAGAGCCCGTCGTCGGTGATCGAGCGGATCACGGCGTGCATGTCGTACGGCTTGTTCGGGCTATCCGGGACCAGCGTGTCGAGCTCGGTGCACTCGCGATCGGCGGGATCGTCCGTCGGCGCCCACGGCGGCGCGTCGAGGTTGTTCTGCGGCAGGAACGAGATCAGCGCGCGGGCATCCGCGATCGCCGCGGCCTCGTCCTCGCAGACGAGGTGGCACACGCCGCTCTTCTCGGCGTGCGCATCCGCGCCGCCGAGCTCCTCCATCGAGACCTCCTCGCCGGTCACCGCGCGGACCACGTCGGGGCCGGTGATGAACATGTGCGAGGTCTCGCGGACCATCAGGATGAAGTCGGTGATCGCCGGCGAGTAGACGGCGCCGCCCGCGCAGGGGCCCATGATCAGCGAGATCTGCGGGATCACGCCGGAGGCGTCGACGTTGCGCTGGAAGATGTCGGCGTACCCGCCGAGCGACACCACGCCCTCCTGGATGCGCGCGCCACCCGAGTCGTTGATGCCGATGATCGGACAGCCGTAGCGCAGCGCCAGATCCATCACCTTGCAGATCTTCTCGGCGAAGACCTCGCCGAGCGAGCCGCCGAAGACGGTGAAGTCCTGCGAGAACGCGAAGACGCGACGACCGTGGATCAGGCCGTGGCCGGTGATGACGCCGTCGCCGTACGGGCGGCGATCCGCCAGCTCGGCGTTGCGATGCTGGGCGTAGCGGTCGATCTCGCGGAACGTGCCCGGATCGAACAGCGCCTCGATGCGCTCGCGCGCCAGGCCCTTGCCTCGGGCGCGCTGGCGCTCCTCGGCCTTCGGGTCGATGTGCTCCGACTGCGCGCGCAGGTCCTCGAGGTGGCTGATGCGCTCTGCGGTGGTTCCGGGTTCGTGGCGGTCGGTCACAGGTTCTCGTCTTCCTCTCGGACGGCGGGAGGATACCCCGCCGGGAACGGATCAGCGGTCGTGCGTGCCCCAGGTCTCGCGCAGGACGCCGCAGACCTCGCCGACCGTGGCGTGCGCGGCGAGCGCGTCCTTCATCGGGTGGAGCAGGTTCGCATCGGAGTCGGCTGCTGCGCGGACGGCGGCGAGCGCCGACTCGACGGCGCCGCTGTCGCGGGCGGCGCGCAGCGCCTGGGTGCGCGCGACCTGCTGCTGCTCGAGGCTCGCGTCGATCCGGTGGATCGGCACCTCGGGCTCCTCCTCGTTGCGGTACTTGTTGACGCCGACGACGATGTCGTCGCCGTTCTCGAGCCGGCGCAGCGAGCGATAGGCGGAGTCCTCGATCTGGTCCTGGATGAAGCCCTGCTCGATCGCGACGACGCTGCCGCCGAGCTTGTCGATCTCCCCGATCAGCTCGAGCGCGCGGGCCTCGAGCTCGTCGGTGAGGCCCTCGATGTACCAGGAGCCGCCGAACGGATCGGCCGTCGCGGTGACGCCGGACTCGTGCGCGAGCACCTGCTGCGTGCGCAGCGCGAGCGTGGCGGCGTGCTCGGTCGGCAGGGCGAGCGCCTCGTCGAAGCCGTTCGTGTGGAGCGACTGCGCACCGCCGGCCGTGGCCGAGAACGCCTGCAGCGCGACGCGGATCAGGTTCACCTCGGGCTGCTGGGCCGTCAGCGTCGAGCCGCCGGTCTGCGCGTGGAAGCGCAGCATCTTCGAGCGGTCGTCCTTCGCCCCGAAGCGCTCCTCCATGAAGCGCGCCCACATGCGGCGCGCCGCGCGGAACTTCGCGACCTCCTGGAACACGTCGTTGTGCGCGTTGAAGAAGAAGGACAGGCGCGGCGCGAAGGCATCGACGTCAAGCCCCGCATCGACCGCGGCCTGCACGTACGCGAGGCCGTTGGCGAGCGTGAAGGCGAGCTCCTGCACCGCCGTCGAGCCGGCCTCGCGGATGTGGTATCCGGAGATCGAGATGGTGTTGAAGCGCGGGAGGTGCTCCTTCGCGTACGCCATCGTGTCGACCGTCAGGCGCATCGACGGACGCGGCGGGAAGATGTAGTTCCCGCGCGCCGCGTACTCCTTGAGGATGTCGTTCTGGATCGTGCCGCTCAGCTGCTCCGGCGCGACGCCCTGGCGCTCGCCCGTCAGCTGGTACAGCAGGAGCAGGACCGAGGCGGGCGCGTTGATCGTCATCGACGTCGATGCCTCGCCCATCGGGATGCCCTTGAACAGGCGCTCCATGTCCTCGACCGAGTCGATCGCGACGCCGGTGCGGCCGACCTCGCCGAGGCTCTTCGGGTCGTCCGAGTCGAGGCCGAGCTGCGTCGGCAGGTCGAAGGCGGTCGACAGGCCCGTCTGGCCGCGCTCGAGCAGGAGGTGGAAGCGCTCGTTCGTCTCCTCGGCGCTGGCGAAGCCGGCGTACTGGCGCATCGTCCACGGACGGGTGCGGTAGCCGTCGGCGCGGACGCCGCGCGTGTACGGGTACTGCCCGGGCTCGCCGATGGCGTCGCTGCCGGGGCCGTCGCAGAAGGGCGGCACGGGGATGCCGGACTCGGTCGTCACCTGTTCCTCGCTCACGATGCGGGAGCGTAGCCGGACACGGTTGCCCCGTGCCCCCCTAGACTGCCGCCGTGCCGCGCGTCACCGTCCGCCTCTTCGCCGGCCTGCGCGAGCGCGCAGGCACGGGCTCGACCGAGCTCGAGCTGCCGGCCGGCGCCGTCGCCGGCGACGTCTGGGCGCTGCTCGACCTGGGCGAGCAGCCGCCGGGCATCGCCTTCGCCGTCAACCGGAGGTACGCGGACGCCGACGCGCCGGTCGCCGACGGCGACGAGGTCGCGCTGATCCCGCCCGTCTCGGGCGGCTCCGACGCGCCGCGCATCGGCATCGCGATCACGGCCGAGCCGATCGACATCGCCGCCGCGCACGCCCGTGCCAACGACGAGCGGGCCGGCGCGCAGGCCGCCTTCACCGGCACGGTCCGCAACGCCACGCGCGGTCGCGACGTGGTGCGCCTCGAGTACGAGGCCTACGAGGAGATGGCGGTCGAGGAGCTCGAGCGCATCGCCCGGCAGGCCGCCGCCGACCACGAGCTGCTGGCCGTCGAGATCGTCCACCGCACCGGCGTGGTGCTGCCGGGCGAGGCGAGCGTCGTGATCGTCTCGACGTCGCGCCACCGCCCCTCTGCGCTCGCGGCAACGCAGTGGATCATCGAGCAGCTGAAGGTGTCCGTCCCGATCTGGAAGCGCGAGGTCTACGCCGACGGCGCCGTCTGGGTCGGCCGCGGCTCCTGAGCCTCCGGTGGATCGGATTCCGATCGGGGTCTGACCCGAAACGGAGCTAGATCTTCTCGCCGCCCCGCATGTCGGGGTGGTTGCGCGAGAAGTCCGGCCGC
>CAWUMZ010000060.1:0-8878 GCA_963923625.1 uncultured bacterium
GCGATTCAGGAGACCGGCGCCGCGCTCGTGGCGTCGATCAGCGGCGACTACGCCAACGTCGTCGGTCTGCCCGTGGCACTGCTCGGCGAGCTCCTGGCGGGGGAGGGGATCAGCCTCGTGCGCGCGGGAGGGAATGCCGAGAGCGCGTAGAATCCGGCATCTGAAGCGGCAGCACCTGCCGCAAGGGAGCTCCCAATCGGCATCAGGAACTGGACCTTCGGCTTCGGCAGCCGCGACATGGCCGTCGACCTCGGCACGGCGAACACGCTCGTCTACGTGCGTGGCCGCGGCATCGTGCTGTCCGAGCCGTCCGTGGTCGCGCTCGACCAGATGACGCGCACCGTCCTCGCCGTCGGCATAGAGGCCAAGCGCATGCTCGGTCGCACGCCCGCGTCGATCACCGCCATCCGCCCCCTCAAGGACGGCGTCATCGCCGACTTCGAGGTGACGGAGGAGATGCTCCGCCACTTCATCCAGAAGGTGCACCAGAACCGCTGGGCGCATCCGCGCGTCGTGGTGTGCGTGCCGTCGGGCGTCACCGGCGTCGAGAAGCGCGCCGTCGAGGAGGCCGCGCTGTCGGCCGGTGCCCGCGTGGCGTACCTGATCGAAGAGCCGATGGCCGCCGCGATCGGCGCCGGTCTACCAGTCTCGGAGCCTTCCGGCAACATGATCGTCGACATCGGCGGCGGCACGACCGAGGTGGCCGTCATCTCGCTCGGCGGCATCGTCGTGGCGCAGTCGATCCGCGTCGGCGGCGACGAGCTCGACGACGCGATCGTCAAGTACGTCCAGCGTGCGCACAAGCTGCTGGTCGGCACACAGACCGCCGAGCAGGTCAAGATCGAGATCGGCAGCGCGTACCCGCGCGCCGACGAGGAGGCCTCGTGCGAGGTGCGCGGCCGCGACCTCGTGACCGGCCTCCCGAAGACGGTGCTGCTGACGGCGGCCGAGGTCCGCAGCGCGCTCGAGGAGCCGCTGATCGAGATCATCGGCGCGATCAAGTCGACGCTCGACCAGACGCCGCCGGAGCTCGCCGCGGACATCATGGACAAGGGCATCGTCCTGGCCGGCGGCGGTGCGCTGCTGACGCGCCTTGACGAGCGCGTGCGCGCCGAGACCCAGATGCCGGTGCAGATCGCCGAGTCGCCGCTCACCTGCGTTGCCGTCGGCTCCGGCCGCTCGCTCGACGAGTTCGAGGTGCTGCAGCGCATGCACATGAACCAGAGCAGCCGCGGCAAGCGCCGTCGCTAGAGCGCACCGGCCTGGCGCTCGCCGGGCCTGTGCGAGACTCAGAATCCGCATGCAGTACTCGACCGCACCGACCCCGAAGGATCCCGATACCCGGCCGCTGGCCGCCGGCATCGTGGGGGCCTCGGGCTACGCCGGGCAGGAGCTGATCCGCATCCTCGAGGCGCATCCGTCGCTTCGCCCCGCGGTGCTGCAGGCGCGCAGCGAGGGCTTCGACGACATCGATGCCGAGGGCCTGAAGGGCTGCGACGTCGTGTTCCTCGCGCTGCCGCACGGCGAGTCGCGCGAGCTGGGGGAGCGCCTGCTCGAGCTGGGCACGCAGGTGGTCGATCTGGGATCCGACTTCCGCGTCGACGGCTGGACGTACGGCATGCCCGAGCTGCACCGCGAGAGCGTACGCGTAGCGCGCGCCGTCGCCAATCCCGGCTGCTACGCGACCGCCGCGATCCTCGGCGTCGCGCCGCTCGCCCAGGCCGGACTGATCGACGGCCCCGTGCACCTCGACGGCAAGTCTGGCGTGACGGGCGCGGGGCGGACCCCGACTGACAAGACGCATCTGCCGGAGATCTACAACGGCGTCACGCCGTACTCGGTGACGGGGCATCGCCACCTCGGCGAGATCGAGCAGGAGCTGAGCGCACTCGCCGGCACACCCCGTCAGGCGACGTTCGTGCCGCACCTGCTGCCGTCGAGCCGCGGTCTGCTCGTCACGGCGCACGTCCGAGTGGTCGGCGGGCTCGACCAGGCGGATCTCGACGATCTCTACCGCCAGCGGTACGAGGACGAGCCGTTCGTGCGCCTCGGCGGCATGCCCGCGCCGCAGAAGCTGGCGGGTTCCAACGTCTGCTGGATCAACGGCTGGGTCGACGATCGCACCAGCACGGTGCTGATCACCTCGGCGCTCGACAACCTCGTCAAGGGCGCGGCAGGCCAGGCCGTGCAGAACGCCAACATCATGCTGGGCGTCGATGAGACGGCGGGGCTGACAGTGCGGGGCCTGTGGCCGTAGGCGTCCTGCATCCGCGCGGCTTCCGCGCCGCGGGCGTCACCGCCGGCATCAAGGCCTCGGGCCGCCCGGATATCGCGATCATCGCCGCCGATCGGGCAGTGCCGGCCGCGGCGGTGTTCACGCGCAGTGCCACCGCCGCACCGCCCGTCGTCGTGTCGCGTGCCCATATCGGCGGTGGCTCGGCACGCGCGATCGTCGTGCAGAGCGGCAACGCGAACGCCGCCACCGGTGAGCGCGGCATGCGCGACGCGGAGCGCATGGTCGCCCAGGTCGCGGCCGGCCTCGGCTGCGGGGCGGCCGAGGTGCTCGTCGCCTCGACGGGCGTGATCGGCGTGCCGCTTCCGATGGACAAGGTCGAGGCGGGCATCGCCATGGCGCTCGAAGCCCTCTCCGCCGATGGCGGTGACGACGCCGCGCTCGCGATCACGACCACCGATGCGGCGCCCAAGCTCGCGCAGGCGACGGTGGCGACCGGGATCGGCGAGATCCGCGTCGGCGGCATCGCGAAGGGCGCGGGCATGATCCGGCCCGATCTCGGCACGATGATCGCCGTGATCACCACCGACGCACCCCTCGACGCGGAGCAGGTCGATACGCTCCTGCGCGCGGCGGTCGACGACACCTTCAACTGCATCACCGTCGATGGCTGCACCTCGACCTCCGATACGGTCGCGCTGCTCGCGAGCGGGGCCGTGTCCGGGGTGCTGCACGCCGGCGATCTGGCGCGCGTCGGCGAGGCCATCGCCGCTGTCTGCGAGGACCTCGCGCTGCAGATCGTGCGCGACGGCGAGGGCGCGCACCGCATCGCGCGCTGGGAGATCACGGGCGCAACCGACGATCGGTCCGCCAAGGCGATCGCGTACGCCGTCGGCGAGGCGCAGCTCGTGCGCTGTGCGCTCAACGGCGGCGACCCCAACTGGGGCCGCATCATCGCGGCGCTGGGCGTGGCCGGAGAGCGCATCGATCCCGAGCGCATCGCGATCTCGATCGGCGGCCACGAGCTCTGTCGCGACGGCGCCGCCGTCGACGATGTGGATCAGGCGCTCGTCGACGCCGCTGCCGCACAGCCGACCGTCGAGATCGCCATCGATCTCGGGATCGGCGACGGGCAGGCCGCGATCTGGGCTTCCGACCTATCGAAGCTCTACGTCGAGCTGAACGCGGAGTACACGACATGAGCGGCGCGCTCGTCGCGAAGCTCGGCGGGAACGCGCTGGCGCTCCTGCCCGATGCGATCGCGGCGGCCGACGGCCGCCCGCTGGTGCTCGTGCACGGCGGTGGCGCGCAGATCACCGCGCTGATGGAGACGCGGGGGATCCCCGCGCGCTTCGTCGACGGGCGCCGCTTCACCGACCTGCCGACGCTCGCGTGCGCGCGCGTCGCGCTCGCCGACGTCTCCGACTCGCTCGTTGTCGAGCTGCGCGCGCTGGGGCATGAGGCCCAGCCGTTCCGCAACGGCGAGCTGCTTCATTGCACGCGCCGCGTCGACCTCGGTCTGGTGGGTGAGCCCGCGAGCATCGAGATCGAGCCGATCACGGCCGCGTGGAACACCGGTCGCGTGCCGCTGATCGCGCCGATCGGCCGAGACGGCACGTCGCCGCGCCTGCTCAACGTCAATGCCGATGACGTGGCCTCCGCCGTGGCCGTCGCCGTCGGCGCCGACGAGCTCGCCTTCCTCTCCGATGTCCCGGGCGTGCTCGACGATGCGGGACAGGTGCTGGCGACGATCTCGGCTGCCGCGCCGCCGACCGTCAGCGGTGGAATGCTCCCGAAGCTCGAGGCGTGCAGCGCCGCACTGGCCGGCGGCGTGCGGCGCGTCCGCATCGGCGCCGGCACGGAGGTGCTCGCGTGAGCATCGCCGACCGCGGCACCGACGTGATGATGACGAACTACCCGCCGCGGCCGCTCGCGCTCGTGCGCGGCGACGGCTGCTGGGTATGGGACGACACGGGCAAGCGCTATCTCGATCTCGTTGCCGGCATCGCCGTGGTGACGCTCGGACACGCGCATCCCGCGCCCGCGCGGGCACTCGCCGAGCAGGCCGCGGTCCTCGGCCACGTCTCCAACCTGTTCTGGAGCGAGCCCGCCGTCACGCTGGCCGAGCGGCTCTGCGCCCTCAGCGGCATGCAGCGCGCGTTCTTCTGCAACTCCGGCGCCGAGGCGAACGAGGCGGCGATCAAGCTGGCCCGCCGGCACGGGCGCGAGGTCGGCGGTGACGCCAAGCACGGCATCGTCAGCCTCGAGGGCGCCTTCCACGGTCGCACCATGGGCGCGCTCGCCGCGACCTGGGGCGAGGCGAAGAAGGCGCCGTTCGAGCCGCTGCCCACGGGCTTTCGGCAGATTCCCCGCAACGACCTCGACGCGCTGCGCGACGCAGTCGGTCCTGACACCGCCGGTGTGCTGATCGAGCCGATCCAGGGCGAGGGCGGTGTCAACGTCGTCGACGAGGCGTACCTCGCCGCGGCGCGCGAGCTCTGCGACGCGCACGACGCGCTGCTCATCTTCGATGAGGTGCAGACGGGTATCGGTCGCACGGGCAGCTGGTTCGCCTTCCAGCGCAGCGGCGTGCGCCCTGACGTGATCACGCTGGCCAAGGGGCTGGCGTGCGGTCTGCCGATCGGCGCCGTCCTGTCGCGTCAGCTCGACACCGGCTTCCGGCCCGGCGATCACGGCACGACCTACGGCGGCTCGCCGGCGATCGCGGCCGGCGCGCTCGCGACGCTCGATGCGGTCGAGGCCGAGGGGCTGGTCGGCAATGCCGAGCGGATGGGGGCCCGCCTCGCCGACGGCATGCGCGCCGTGCCCGGTGTCGCGGACGTCCGCGGCGCGGGCCTGATGGTGGCCGTGGAGCTCGCCGCCGGTGATGCCGCCGGTGTCGCCGCCGGGCTCCGCGAGCGCGGCGTGCTCGTGAACGCCGTGACGGAGTCGGCACTGCGACTGATCCCGCCGCTCGTGATCGACGCCGAGCAGGTCGATCTCGCCGTCGACACGCTGCGCGCCGAGCTCGCCGACCGCGACTGATCCCGTTTGCGCATGTCCGCCGGGTCGCGGAAACTGACCGTATGACGCAGCGTCCGCTCTTCGACTACCTCGCGACCTTCGGCTTCGGCTACTTCTTCGGGCTCGGAGCGCTCGCGCTGCTGCACTTCTTCATCGCGTGGCCGTCGACGTACCAGGACGCCGCGCTGTACGCCCTCCTGAGCGGCGCCGGCGCGGTCGGGGCACGACTGTACAACCGCCGCGTCGTGCGTCCGACCGACGGCAAGTAGCCATGCGTCTGCACGGCATCCACCACGTCACCGCGATCACCGCCGACGGCCCTCGCAATGCGGAGTTCTACGGCGGCGTGCTCGGCCTGCGCCTCGTCAAGAAGACCGTCAACTTCGACGATCCGGGCGCGTACCACCTCTACTACGGCAACCGCACCGGCGATCCCGGCACCGCCCTGACCTTCTTCGAGTACCCGGGCGCGCGGCTCGGGCGAGCGGGTGAGGGCATGGTCACGCGCATCGACTGGAGCGTGCCGAGCGAGGATGCGCTGGCCTGGTGGGAGCGCCATCTGGCAGGCAAGGCGACGACGGAGCGCGGCACCGCGCACCTTGACGTGTGGGATCACGAGGGCCTCGTCACGCGCCTCATCGCCGTCCCCGAGAGTGTGAATCTGCCGCACGCCGAGGCGCCGCACATCCCCGGCGAAGTCGCGCTGCGGCGCATGATCGGCGTGCAGGCGCAGGCGCGCGATCCCGAGGCGAGCGCGGCCGTGCTCGAGTCGCTCGGCTTCGAGCGCGACGCCGGCATCTGGTGGACCGAGGATGCAGGCCGCGGCGCCGCCTACGAACTGGTCCACGCCGACGGCGAAGCCGCGATCGGCGGCGCCGGAACCACGCACCACGTCGCCTGGGCGAGCACGGACGACGACCACGCCTACTGGCTCGGACGTGCGGCGGAGGCGGGCGTGCACGCCACGCCGATCGTCGATCGCGACTACTTCCGCTCGATCTACTTCCGCGAGCCGTCGGGCGTGCTCTTCGAGCTGGCGACGGACGGGCCGGGCTTCGCCGTCGACGAGCCGGTGGAGACCCTTGGCGAGTCGCTGCGGCTGCCGCGCCAGCACGAGCACCTACGTCCGCTCCTCGAGGAGCGGCTGGCGCCGATCCCGGACCCCTGGGCGCCGTACCGATGACCGGGATCATCGAGCGAATCCGCCCGTCGCGCGGCGAGCCGGAAGGCGCGCTCGTGCTGTTCCACGGGCGCGGAGCCGATGAGCACGACCTTCTGCCGATCATCGAGGTGCTCGACCCGGAGCAGCGCCTCGTCGGCGTGACGCCGCGCGCCCCGCTCGACCTCGGGACAGGCGGCTGGCACTGGTACATCGTTCCGCGCGTCGGGCATCCCGACGAGCCGACCTTCATGGAATCCGTGGCGCTGCTGGATGACTGGCTGGACGCGCTCCCCGACCGCATCGGCGTGCCGGAGGAGCGCATCGTCCTGGGCGGGTTCTCGCAGGGCTGCGTGATGGCCTACGCGATGGCCCTGGCCGCGAATCGCACGCCCCCTGCGGCGCTGCTCGCGATGGTGGGGTTCATCCCGCATGTCGCGGCGCATCCGCTTGATCTGACGTCGGCGGACCGCCCGCCGGTGACCGTCGTGCACGGAAGCATCGATCCCGTCATCGACGTGTCGTTCGGACGTGCCGCCCGCGACGAGCTGCTGGCGGCGGGAATGGACGTCACCTACCGCGAGACGCCCGTGGCGCACACGATCGATGCCGCCTGGCTGCCGGACCTCCGGCACCAGATCGGCATGGCGCTGCGCATCGACTGAGCGCGGCGCGCGGTGTCAGCTGACCGTCGCGGCGGTCCAGGTGAGCGGCACGATGTCCTGCAGCGCCGTCGTCATCTCCACAGCCGTCGTCGTGATCGTGACGGCGCGTCCGACGGAGGCGGTGGGGAGCAGCGCCGGCGCGGCGCGCAGCGCGATGGTGCCGGCATGCGAAAGCTTCGTTCCGTCGGACGATGAGATGCCCGTGGGGCGGATGATGATGCGCGCCTCACCCCCGACGGTCGCCGTCCACGCGATGACCCCGCGGATCGTCAGCGACACCTGCGGCGTGACGGCGTTGGCGCTGAGCGGGTTCGCCGGATCGAGCTGCATGATCGTCGCGGTCTGCAGATACGGGTACGGCGACGAGACGGCGGCGCCCTTGTGGTACTCGAAGTGCAGGTGGCACGGACCGCCGGCCGCATCCCCGGTATTGCCCACGTACGAGATGATCTGCCCGGCCTTCACGCGCGAGCCGTTCTTGAGGCCGGCGGCCAGTGCGCTCTTGGCACCTCCGCGGCCGTCCATGTGGATGTAGCGGTACCAGCTGCTCGTGCCCTTGAGCGTGACCATCCAGCCGGAGCGGTCGCCGTACTCGAGCGAGACGGTGCCGGGCACGACCGCGACGGTCGGCGTGCCGCACGGTGCCAGCAGGTCGTTGCCCTCATGCGTCCCGCCGGGGCGGGGCGCGCCGAAGTCGTCGGTGTAATGGGCGCCGCCGATGACCGGGAACAGCGTGAACGGCGCCGCGGCGTCGGCTGAGGCCGCGGTGGGAGCGAGGAGCGCGAGGCCCAGGATGATCAGCGTGAGGATCCGCATGCGTCCGCTGGGGCGCGCGCCCCGCTGTCCCCGAAGGCTACAACGCGCGCGGCGGCACGGGCGCGGCGCCGGCGATCCGCAACACCACTGTGACATTGCGGCACCTGCCACGCACGGAGCGCCGGAACGCGGTATCCTCCCGGCAATGCAGTTCGGACGCGAATGGGACGCGCGCACGATCGAGACCCTTCGCTGAGCAATGACGAGCAGCCTTCGCCGCACACCGCTGTACGACCGCCACGAGGAGCTCGGCGCGCGCATGGTCGAGTTCGGCGGCTGGGAGATGCCCGTCTACTACGTCGGCATCAACGAGGAGCACCGCGCGGTGCGCGCCCGGGCCGGCATCTTCGACGTGTCCCACATGGGCCAGCTCGAGGTGACGGGCAGCGGCGCCGAGAACCTGCTCCGCAAGGCGCTCGCGAGCGATATCGACCGGCTCGAGGAGGGACAGGCGCAGTACTCGTTCCTGCTCAACGAGAAGGGCGGCGTGATCGACGACCTGATCGTCTATCGCCTGCCGGACAAGGTCTGGCTGCTCGTCGTCAACGCCGGCAACACCGCCACCGACCTCGCGCATCTCAAGAGCCTCAAGCAGCGCGGCGCCGTCGTCACGGACAAGAGTCCGGAGACCGCGATGATCGCCCTCCAGGGGCCGGTCGCGCTGGAGCTGCTCGCCGACATCTGGCCCAAGAAGACGCCCGGGCCGGACACGATCAAGCCATTCACCGCCGTCGAGCGCGTCGTCGCCGGCGTCCCGTGCCTCGTGGCACGCACCGGCTACACGGGCGAGCCCGGCGTGGAGCTGATGTGCGCGGCCGATCGCGCGGGCGATCTCTGGGACGGCATCCTCGCGCGCCGCGAGCACGGCGTCGTCCCCAGCGGTCTGGGCGCGCGCGACACGCTCCGCCTTGAGATGGGCTACCCGCTCCACGGGCACGACATCGATGCGAAGACGACGCCGATCGAGGCCGGGCTCGGGCG
>CAWUMZ010000061.1:0-8765 GCA_963923625.1 uncultured bacterium
TCGGCCGGGCACAGCAGCACGGGGCGACCAGCGCGAACCGCGGCCTCCGCGATCGAGAGGATGCCCGGCACCGGACGCAGCCGCCCATCGAAGGCCAGCTCGCCGACAGCCGACACCTCGTCGAGCAGCTGCGCATCGACAACGCCGTGTCCCGCCAGCACGCCGAGGGCGATCGGCAGGTCGAATCCCGCCCCCTCCTTGCGCACCTCCGCCGGCGCCAGGTTGACGAGCACGAGCGCCCCCTTCGACTCCTCCGAGTCGAGGCCGGCCGAGATCGTGGCCGAGCGGATGCGCGAGCGCGCCTCCTGCAACGCCTTGTCGGGCAGGCCGACGATCGTGAAGGTACCGGCGGTCGATTTGAGGCCGACGTACACCTCGGCTTCCACGGGCGTGGCGTCGAGACCGGTGAGGGCAAAGGCATGGGCGCGAGTGAGCATGCGCCCCACGCTCGCAGGCGCCGCGTGCGGCCCGCGTGCCGCAACGCTACGGCAAGCGCGCGGAGCGATCCCGGAGGCGCTCACGCGTGATCGCCCCGCGCCAGATCCGCACGCGCCACCCGTCGATGGCGACGACATCGATGCGCGCGCCGCGCGCCCAGCGGTGACGGCGCTGCAGCTGCGCGGTGGCCGCGAGCAGCCGCTTCTCCTGCCGCCAGGACAGATCGTCGAGCGCCCGGTAATGGCCGCGGCGCAGGCGGCGCTTCACCTCGACGACCACCAGCAGACTCCCCCGCCGGCACACGAGATCGACCTGCCCGGCGGGCAGCCGCACGTTGCGCCCGACGATCGCGTACCCCCGCAGCAGGTAGAGCAGCGCGGCGAGGCGCTCGCCGTCGCGCCCGACCTGCGCCGGCGCCCTACGCAGCCAGCGAGATCGGCGCGAACGAGTGCCGGTGGGCACGACACGGACCGAGTCGCGTGATGGCCTCCATGTGCACCGGCGTGCCGTACCCCGCATGCGCGCCGAACGCGTAGCCCGGCGACAGCGCGTCGAGCTGCTCCATCACGCGATCGCGCGCGGTCTTCGCGATGATCGACGCCGCCGCGATCGCGGCACTCGTGCCATCGCCTTTCACCAGCGCGCGATGCGGGCGCGCCTGCTGCGGCAGCGCGAAGCCGTCGACGAGGAGCTCGGACCCCTCCGGCGCGTGCAGCAGATCGAGCGCGCGGCTGAGCGCGCCCAGGTTGGCGGCCTGGATGCCGATCTCGTCGATCTCGGCCGCCGAGATGGCGACCACGGAGATCGATACGGCCGTGGCGCCGATCGTCGCCTTCAGCTGCTCGCGACGCGCCGGCGCGAGCTTCTTCGAGTCGTTCAGGTTCTCCAGCGCCGCGAGCTGCTCGGCCGCGAGCGCGCCGGGCTCGAACAGCACCGCCGCCGCCACGATCGGGCCGGCCAGCGCGCCGCGCCCCGCCTCATCCGCGCCCGCGACGAACCGCGAGCCGAGCAGACGATCGTGCTCCAAGAGCGCACGGCCTTTGGGAATGCGAGGAGCCATGGCACGAGCCTAGTCGCCGCCCCGGCGCACCCGACGCGCGGACGCGCGCGCGATGCGCGCCTAGAGGATCTTGAAGCGATCCAGCGGTGTCAGGATCGCGATCACACGACCCACGACTGCGTCCTGCGGCACCGCGCCGAACACGCGCGAGTCGATCAGCGTGCCCTGGCGATCATCCGACATCACCCACCACGTGTTCGGCGGAATGCGGATCGGCCCGAAGTCGGGCGTCGGGGTCTTCAGGTACAGGAGCTCGGACGGGTTCGTGCACTCATCCTCCGGCTGCAGCCCGACCGTGGCGTCCGGCAGGTTCTTGCAGAGGTACAGCTTGCCCTCCGTCGCGCCGACGACCTGGCCGGGGCTCCCGACGATGCGCCCCACGCCCGCGATCGGCTCGGACTGGCCGAGCGCCGCGTCGACGCCCTTGAAGCGATCGACCACCACGATGTCGCCGACGCCAACGGGCGAGTACTGCTTCGGCACGACCAGTACGCGGTCGCCGGACGCGATGCGATCGCCCATCGCGGCCCGCGGCACCAGTACGCCATGCGGCCCGACACGCAGCGCCGCGCCGAACACCAGCGCCGACAGCACGAAGCCGATCGCAAGCGCCACCAGCGAGTACGTCGTCGGCCAGTTGAAGCCCTCCCCCGGCACCTTGCGGATCGACCGCCGCCGCACGAACGACACGATCGACGCGCCCAACGGGCCGAGGACGATCGCGAAGATGCCCGCCAGCATGCCCTTCGAGCCGCGCAGCGCCGCATCCAGCACCGCCGCAGCCGCCCACAGACCCCATACGACCGCCGCGGGCCACAGGAGCGGCTCCCAGATGACCGCTCCGAGGAACAGCACCACCACGAGCAGCAGCCCGCCGAGCGGCCGCGGCCAGCGCATGATCCGCGCGATGCCGAGGAACCGCGGCGGCTTCTTCAGGCTATTGCGACGACGCCGGCGATTGAGCTCGATCTGACGCGTGCTCTCGCTCGTGCTCATCGGATCACCAGATCGAGATGCGACTCGGCGGCCAGTACGACATGAACGCCACGCCGATCATCTGATCGCGCGTGATCGGACCCCAGTTGCGCGAATCGTCCGAGTCGGCGCGATTGTCGCCCATCATGAAGTAGCGATCGTTCGGGATCTTCGTCGGCCCGAAATCGTCCTGCGGGCTCGACACGAACGGCTGGTCGAGGAACTCGCAGCCCGGCGTGGACTTGACGGAACCGCCCTCGGCCGGCCCCTTGCCAGAGCAGACGTACACGTGGCCGCCGACGGCGCCGATCGTCTCGCCCGGCATGCCGATCAGGCGCTTCACGAACGTCTCGTCCGACGCCGTATTGGTGTCGTAGACGTCGGAGCCCACGCCATTCGGGTGGAACACGATGATCTGATTGCGGCTCGGATCCTGGAAGCGCAGGGTGAAGCGCGACGCGATGATGCGCTCGCCGATCGAGATCGTCGGCTCCATCGAGCCGGACGGCACGCGGTACGGCTTCACGATGAACGCCTGCACCAGATAGGCGATGCCGACCGCGATGATCACGGTCACGACCAGATCGACGATCGGGTTCTTGCGGAGCTCTCTCAGACTGGCCACTGCGTCACATCCTACGTTCCGCGCCTTGCGGAAACCTGAGACGGGCCTATTGGAGCTTCTCGCGGATGCGCGCCTGCTTGCCCACCTTGTCGCGCAGGTAGTACAGCTTCGCGCGGCGCACCATGCCGATCGCACCGACCTCGATCTTGTCGATCTTGGGCGAGTGGAGCGGGAACGTGCGCTCGACGCCGACGCCGAACGACTGCTTGCGGACCGTGAAGGTCTCGCGCGTGCCGTGGCCGTGGCGCTTGATGCAGACACCCTCGAAGACCTGGACGCGCTGGCGATTGCCCTCGATCACGCGGAAATGCACCTTGACCGTGTCACCCGCCTTGAACTGCGGGACGTCACGGCGCTGTGCTGCTTCGATCTCTTCGACGATGTTCATACCGGCGGGGATCCTACCCCAAATCGCCGTCGGACCCCGCAGGTTCCCCCGCGCGAGCCTCTGACTGGGCTCTCCGCCACGCCGCGATGCGGCCGTGATCGCCCGAACGGAGGATCTCCGGCACCTCCCAGCCCCGGAATTCCAGGGGCCGCGTGTAGTGCGGATACTCGGGCAGGCCGTCGAGCGCGGGCGCGAACGACTCCTCCTCGGCCGAGTTGTCATGGCCGAGCGCGCCGGGCAGGAAGCGCGTGACGGCGTCGGTGACGACCATCGCCGCCGCCTCTCCCCCGGCCAGCACGTACGGGCCGAGGCTCAGGGTCTCCGTCGCCACGTGATCGAGCACGCGCTGGTCGAAGCCCTCGTAACGGCCGCAGAGGATCGTGATCGCGTCGGCTTCCGCCAGCTCGCGCGCATAGGCGTCGTCGAAGCGGCGACCGCGCGCATCCATCGCGATGATGCGTCGCTGGGCACGGACATCGTCGAGCGGCCGGCCGTAGACGCCCTCGACCGCTGCGACCGTCGTGTCGACGCGCACCACCATCCCCGCCCCGCCACCGTACGGCGTGTCATCGACGGCATGGTGCGGCAGCTCGCTGAACGGGCGCATGTCGTGCACGCCGAGCGCCAGCTCGCCCGTGTCCAGCGCGTTCCTCACGTGCCGCTCCTCGCCCAGCCAGTCGAACCAGGACGGGAACAGCGTCAGGATGTCGAGCGAAAGCGCCACGCGGGCATTGTGGCGCGTACCGGCGCCACACGGCTCAGGAGATCGACACCTCGAGCGTCGTGTCGGCCGAGGCCACGAAGCTGCGCGATCCCCAATCGGAGATCGGCAACGGCCCCGGCGAGGTATCCGGCGGTCCCTCCGGATACTGCACGACGAGCCAATCCCCCACGGGGCTCGATGCCGAGAACGCCACGACCACCGTGGAGCCCACGACGACCGCCGTCGAGCACGTCATCTGGCCGAGGCACTCCTTCGTCGTCAGGATCGTCCCCGACGCCGACATCGTCTGGATCGCGATGCGATCCAGAGCGAAGGGCGCGACATTCACCGTGACCGTCTTCGTCACGGGAGGCGCTGTCGGCGTCGCGTACGTCACGGCCACGGCCTCGCCGATGACGAGCGAGGACGTCGAGCACGTCGAGACGAAAGCGCCCGCTGAACCCGACTGCGTGCAGGTGAACCCGGGCGCAGTCACATCCAGCGCCGTCGCCGAGGCGATGTTGATCTCGGCCGGCATGCCGTTCGCAGCCGTGTACGAGCACGTCGTGGCCGCGACGCACAGGTTGCCGATGCGCCAATAGCCGGTCTCCTTGATCTGAATCGACGTCGGCACGACAGACGTACCAGTGGCGGGAACCACGGAGATCGTGTTGCCACCCAGCAATCCACGAGCCTTGGTGAGCTTCGAATTGAGACTGATGACAGCGTTCGTCGCACCGAGGAACGACGTGTTCGCGCCAGCCGCGTACACCAACCTCAGACCATTGGAGTTGTCGAAGCGCGCGTAGTCCACCCACGCCCAGTCGATGTCGGGCTTCGGATCGTGCTGGCTGGTCAGATTCACGCCGGTGATCACGCTCCCCTGCTGGAACTCGGCTCCGTCGAAGCGCGCATACGAGAAGTTCGGGGAGTAGAACTTGGTGCCGTTGAATATCGCGTGCCGCCACGTGGACCGCGGCAGCTGTGCGGAGTAGACGGTCGTGTTCGCGAGGGAGGCGTTGTCGGCATTCAGCCCCTGCTTCGAGCAGAGCGTCGTCTCATCCGATTGAATCGGAAGCTCGCAGCCGCTGCGCGCCGAACTGCCCTGTGACGCGTCCACGTGATCCATCGTGACGTTCACGAGCTTTGCGCCCTCGAGGCTGGCTCCCCCGAGGTTGACGTTCTTGAACGTGACGTTTGTCAGCTTCGCACCCGACAGGTTGACGTTGGAGAGGTTCGTGCCCGTGAAGGTCGTGCCCGTGATCACGGCACCCGAGAGGTCGGAGCCGCTCAGGTTCTGCTTCCCGAACTTCTGCTTCGAGATCTTCGCCTTCTTGCACTTCGCCTTCTTCTTCAGCGAGCACGCCTTCTTCGCCTTCACCGTCGGCTCGGCGGCACTGCCGTGGGCGAACGCGGGCGTCGCGGAGATCGCGAACGCGACGATGGCGAGCAGGGCAGTAACGCGAATGCGCATTCCAGAAGCCTATCGGACGGAAATCCCCGCCGTGAGCCGGATCACTCGACGGCGACGGGCTCCCAGCCCTCGACCAGCACCACGCGGCGGGCGGGGATGTCGACGAGCGGGACGATCACCCCGACGAACGGGATGCGGTGCTCGCCCACCACGAGCAGATCGTGCGCGACGCCATCCTCGACCGCCTCGACCGTGCCGAGCGGCGCGCCATCCGCGTGCTCCACCGCGCAGCCGACCAGGTCGAAGCGGAAGTACGCATCATCGTCCGGCTCCGGGAGCGCCTCGCGCGGCAGCTCGAGCGCCGCGCCGCGCAGCAGCTCGCACGCCGTGCGGTCCTCCGCGCCCTGCAGCTGGATCAGCGGCGCGAGCTCATCACCCCGCGACTTGCCCACCACGCGTGGCTCGCCGTTGACCAGCACGGACGACCCCTTCGGGAAGTCCCACCACCCGCACGGATCGGCCACGCGAAACGAGCCGTCCAGGCCATGCGGCTTGCCGATCGTCCCGACGCGCACGCGCTCCGGACGCCACGGATAGTCGGGCGTCATGCCTCGGCAGGCGAGTCGTCGACCTCGACGAGGACGCGACGACCGCTCTTGACCGCGCCGGCACGCACCACGCTGCGGATTGCACGCACCACGCGACCGCCACGGCCGATCACCTTGCCGCGATCCTCCGGCGCCACGACGATGCGCAGCACGATCGCCTCATCCGTCATCTCGACCGTCACCGAGACGGCATCCGGATCGTCGACGAGCCCGAGCACGAGGTACTCGCACAGCTCGCGGACATCCTTCGGGGGCGCGGCCCCCATCGGTTAGACGATGCCCTGCTTCTGCAGCAGACGACGGACGGGCTGCGACGGCTGAGCGCCATTCGCGAGCCAGTACTTCGCCCGCTCCTCGTTGATCTCGATCAGCGAGGGCTCGAGCTGGGGGTTGTAGCGACCGATGCTCTCGATCGCGCGACCGTTCCGCGGCGAAGCGTCGTTCTGGACGACGATGCGGTAGATCGGATTCTTCTTGGACCCGAATCGGGCGAGGCGTAGCTTGACCACGGCGGGGACTCTACCCTAACCCTGCAACTCAGGCGGCAATTCCATCCCCTTGGGGAGTTTCGGCATCCTGCCCTTGCCGCCCGCGAAGCCCTTCATCATCTTCTTCATCTGCTCGTACTGCTTGAGCAGCGCGTTGACCTCGGTGACCGTCACACCCGAGCCGTTGGCGATGCGCAGGCGGCGCGAGCCGTTGATCAGCTTCGGATTGGCACGCTCCTCCGGCGTCATCGAAAGGATGATCGCCTCCACGCGATCGAGCTGGTTGTCGTCGATCTTCGCGTTCTTCAGCTGCTTGCCGACGCCCGGCAGCATGCCCAGCACGCTCGACAGCGAGCCCATCTTCCGGATCGAGCGCAGCTGGTCGAGCATGTCGTCCAGGCCGAACTCGGCCTTGCGCATCTTGCGCTCGAGCTCCTCCGCCTTCTCCTTGTCGACGAACTGCTCGGCCTTCTCGATCAGGCTCAGCACATCGCCCATGCCGAGGATGCGCGACGCGAGACGATCCGGATGGAACTCCTCGATCTGATCGAGCTTCTCGCCCGTCGTGATCACCTTGATCGGCACGCCCGTGATCGCGCGGACGCTCAGCGCCGCACCGCCACGCGCATCGCCATCGAGCTTCGTCAGGATCAGACCGCTGAAGTCGATCGCCTGCTGGAAGTTCTGCGCCGTGTTGACGGCGTCCTGACCCGTCATCGCATCGAGGACCAGCAGCGTGTCGGTCGGCTTGACCTCATTGCGGATCTTGACGAGCTCGTCCATCAGCTCCTTGTCGACGGTCAGACGGCCCGCGGTGTCGACGATGACGACGTCGCGGCCCTCCTCCTTCGCCTGCTGGATGCCGCGCTTCGCGATCTCGACCGGATTCATGTCCGTGCCGTGCTCGTAGACCGGGACACCCGCCTGGCCGCCGACCGTGACGAGCTGCGTGATGGCCGCCGGGCGGTACACGTCGCACGCGACGAGCGCCGGGCGCTTGCCCTGCTGCTCGATCAGCTTCGCGAGCTTGCCGCACGTCGTCGTCTTGCCCGAACCCTGCAGACCGCAGACGAGGATCACCGCCGGCGAGCCGTTCAGCGCGAGCTTCGTCGTACCCTCGCCCATCAGCTTCGTCAACTCGTCATGGACGATCTTGACGACCTCCTGACCCGGCGTGAGGCTCTCCGACACCTCCGCGCCGAGCGCGCGCTCCTTCACCGTCGCGACGAAGGACTTGACGACATCGAAGTTGACGTCGGCCTCGAGCAGGGCGAGACGGATCTCGCGCATCGCGGCATTGATGTCGTCCTCGCTCAGGCGTCCGCTGGAGCGCAGATCGCCGAGGGCACTGCCGAGTCTGTCGGAGAGGGAGTCGAGCATCGCGTCAGGCCGGCCGAGCCGGTGCTCGGATCATACGGATTCGCCACGGCATGCCCGCCGCACCGGGTGGGACAATGCCCGAGTCGCATGGAAATCGAGCTCCAGTACCTCTACACCGGCGACGGGCCGCTGATGGTCCCAGCAGAGCTCGCGAACTTCGCACTCGCCGGATCCGCGCTATTCGACATCCGCGACACGTTCTTCGACACCGGTGACCTCGAGCTGCGGCGCGCCGGATGTTCGCTGCGCATCCGACGGCAGTCGAACCTGCCGACGCCGTTCCTCACATGGAAGGGACCGTCGACGAAGCGCGCCGACCGCGCCCGCGAGCGCGAGGAGATCGAATTCCCCGTCGATCACATTCCCGTCGACGGCGGCGAGATGCTCGAGATGGTCGACTCGGCAGGACTGCGGGGGAAGCTGGTCGACGCCATCGGCATGGAGCCGAAGCTGGCGATGATCGGCGAGCTCGAGAATCGCCGCTCCACACACGACTACGTCCAGGGACTCCACCACGTCGAGCTGTGCTGGGATCGCCTGCGCTTCCCGCTCGGCCCGCCGCAGATCCGGCTCGAGCTCGAGACGATGAACGACTACGCCGGCCGCTTCATCGGCGACTTCGACCGCGAGCTCCGCGAGATCTTCAACGGCGACCTCACCGACGCCGAGTACGGCAAGGCGAAGGA
>CAWUMZ010000062.1:0-8640 GCA_963923625.1 uncultured bacterium
TCGTGGGCTCGGTGCCGCCATGTCCGTAGCACGCCGGGCCGGGCCTGGCCTTGGCGCTGCGGGGGCCGACGCGGAAGGCGCCGCCGTCGTCGACGTATGCCACGGAGCCGCCACCGGCTCCGATCGCATGCACGTCCAGCATCGGCACCAGCAACGGGTAGCCGCCGACCCACGTATCGCGCGCCGAGGCCTCGGCGACGCCGTGCTCCGTGACGATGCCGATGTCGGCACTGGTGCCGCCGACGTCGAAGGTGATCAGCCGCTTGCGGCCGCTCAGCGCGCTCGTCCACTGCCCGCCGAGAATGCCGGCGGCGGGCCCCGAGAGCAGGAGCGTGACCGGGCGCTCCGCGGCGGCGCGGACGCTGGCCACGCCGCCGCTCGACATCATCACGTGCAGGTCCCCCTCGACGCCGAGCTCGCGCAGCGCCTGGTCGAGGCGCTCGATGTAGTGCCCGGTCTTGGGGCCGATGAAGGCGTTCATCAGCGCCGTGGTGAAGCGCTCGAACTCGCGGAACTGCGGGACGATGTCGGCGCTCGCGGTGACGAACGCATCCGGCATCACCTCGCGCACGATCTCCGCCGCGCGCCGCTCGTGCGCGGGATTGAGGTACGAGAAGAGGAAGCAGATCGCCACGGCCTCGACGCCCTCGTCGCGCAGCGCCTCGGCGGCGGCGCGCACCTCGCCCTCGTCGAGCGGGATCAGGATCTCGCCCGACGGCGGCACGATGCGCTCGGTCACCACGTGCCGGTGCGCACGCTCGGCGAACGGCCGGGCCTGCCACGGGATGTCCTGCACGACGGAGTAGTGCTGCGGCCGCTGGTGACGCCCGATGTGCGCGACGTCGCGGAAGCCGCGCGTGGTGAGCATGCCGACCTTCGCTCCCTCGAACTCGAGGACCGCGTTCGTCGCGACGGTCGTGCCGTGGAAGACGCCGGTCACGTCACCCGGCTCGATGCCACCGATCGCGCACAGCTCGCGGATGCCCTGCACCATCGCCTCATCCGGCGCCGCCGGCGTGGAGGGGACCTTGTGCACGTGGACGCCGCCCGTCGCGGCGTCGAACAGCATCAGGTCCGTGAAGGTGCCGCCGATGTCGACGCCGATGACGCGCGTCACCGTCCGAGCCTCCGTGCTGCGGATCGGGCGGGGTTCATGCGGGTGGCGCGGTCTCCGACATGTCGCGCACCACGGTCACGAGGCGCGGGACGAAGGCGTCGATGATGCGCTGGCCGAGCTCCGGGGTGGCGCGGCGGGCATCGCCGACCACGCCCGACTCGGTGATGTCGCGCAGCATGTCCATCGGCACCGTCACGCCCGGTCCCTTCGGCACGAGGCTGTACTTGCCGAGCGACGACCACGTGTGTCCGGCCTCCTTGACGGCGTCGCCGCGGTCCCACGCCTCGATCGTCGCCTCGTCCATCAGGACGCGCTGGCCGACGGCGAGCGCGATCGAGGTCTCCGCCTCCTCCGCGTGGATGCCGGGGCCCTCGACGGTGCTCACGATGTCGCCGGCCAGCTCCCACCACTGGGCGAGGAACACGCGGCGGCCGGTCTGCTCGAGGTAGTAGTTGACCGCGACGGTCAGCGCCGCGACGTTGCCGCCGTGGCCGTTGAGCGCGATCACGTTGCGGATGCCGTGGTGATGCAGCGACTCGACGACCTCCTTGAAGACCTCGAGGAACGTCGGCGTCGACAGGCGCATCGAGCCTGGGAACTGCATGTGGTACCAGGACAGCGTCACGTTGAGCGTGGGGGCGACGAGGACGCTGAGCCCGTCGGCCTCGGCCTGCGCGGCGACGCGCTCCGCCAGGCTCCTGGCGATGATGCAGTCGGTGTCGAGCGGCATGTGCGGACCGTGCTGCTCGGTCGTGCCGATCGGCAGGATGACGGCGTCGACGCCGGCCGCGATGCGCGCCTCGACCTCCTTCCACGTCATCCGCTCCATGAAGTGCTCGGTCATCACGCCACCTCCGCGATCGCGCGGCACGGCGAGCCGGTGCCGCCGACCCACTTGAGCGGGAAGCCGTAGAACTGGAACTCGCCCTTGCCGACGAGCTGCTCGAGGTTGCACAGCCACTCGTAGTGCACCATCCCGCGATCGCGGCACACGCGATGCGACGGGAAGCCCTTCGTGCCGGCCTTGTCGGTCGACGGGCCCTCGACGCCGTGCACCATCGAGCCGTGGTCGGCCAGCCAGTGGGTCGCGGCGGCCGTCAGGCCCGGGTTCGACGTGCACGCCGACTTCTCCGGCCAATGGCGGTTGTGCAGGCCCGTGTTCATCAGCACGATCTGGCCGTTGATCTCCACGCCGGCCTTGTCGGCTGCGGCCTCGAGGTCCGCGACGTCGATGTCGCCGAGGTCGGGGATGTGCGTCAGGTCGAGGCAGACGGCCGTGCCGCGGAACCACTCGAGCGGGCAGTTGTCGATCGTGTCGCCGTTCGGCCCGAAGTGGATCGGCGCGTCGACGTGCGTGCCGACGTGCTCGAGCATCGAGATGTAGTTGACGGCGTACGTGAAGGGATCGCCCTCCTCGCCGAGCCCGGCGGCCTTCGCCTGCTCGTGGTTCACGTACGGCAGGATGATCGGCGAGGGGAAGAGGGCATGCGCGGGCATGCCGTTCTCGATGCCGACGCTGAGATCGATCAGTGTGCCCATCGTGGTGCTCCGTTCTTCGTCGAGGTGGTCGAGGGTCAGGCGGTGACGGCCCGGCCCTCCATGGTCTGCTCCCACGCCAGAGCGGCGGCGAGCACGGTCGTGTCGTCCCGGCCCGAGATCATCAGCCCGTCGCGCGTCGTGCACGACGGCCAGCCGATGTGGTTGAAGGCGCGCGTGTACGGCGTCATCTGCAGACGCAGCTCGAAGGTCTCCGGCTCGGCCACGGGCGGCAGGTCGCAGGGGATCGTCGGGTTGATCAGGATGTCGTGCGACAGCTCGAGCTCGCACACGCGCTCGTACTCGTCGAGATCGCGTTGGGACTGCAGGTAGGCCATCGCCGTGATGTTGCGGCCGAGCGTCAGCTTGGCCTGGAGATCCGGCGAGTACTCGTCCCAGCGCTCCTCGATGAAGTCGCGATGCGTGTCCGCCGCTTCGGCGGCGAAGAGCGGGAAGAGCGCGCTGTAGTCGGGCAGGACGGCCTCCTCGACATGTGCCCCGAGCGCGGCCATCGCGTCGGCGGCGGGCGTCGGGTGCAGGACGCCGACGCGCAGGCCGGCGAGTCGCGGGGTGGGGCGTTCGAGGACGCCGAGCACCTCGAGCGCGAGTGCGCACTCCTCCATCGTGCGCGCCATCGGCCCGACGTGGTCCATCGACGGGATCAGCGGGAAGCACCCGTCATCGGGGATCAGCCCCCATGAGCCCTTGAAGCCCGACGTGCCGCAGGCCGCCGACGGGATGCGGATGGAGCCGCCGGTGTCGGTGCCCAGCGTGATCGCGAACAGACCGCCGGCCAGGCCAGCGGCCGATCCACCCGACGAGCCGCCGGCGATCTTGCCCGGGTGCCGGGGATTCTGCGCGAAGCCGTAGTGGACGTTCTGCGTCGTGACGCCCCACGCGAACTCGCTCAGGTTCGTCTTGCCGAGGATGATCGCGCCGGCATCGACCAGGCGCTGCACGCTCGACGCCGTCGACGTCGGCACGTTGTCGCGCAGGTGCGCGGAACCCGCCGTGGTGCGGATGCCCGCGGTGTCGAACAGGTCCTTCGGCGCGAACGGCACGCCGGCGAGCGCGCCGGTGCGGCGATGCTCGGGCAGGTTGCGCGCGTCGGCGAGCGCCTGCTCGGCGGCCACGGTGATGAACGCATTCAGGTCCGAGCGCGCCTCGATGCGGTCGAGGTGGTGCTGCGTGACCTCGAGGGCCGAGACGTCGCCGTCGCGGACGGCGGCCGCGATCTCGAAGCAGCTCCAGTCGTGCAGGGGGGCGTCGGGCAGGTCGCTCACGTGATGTGCTCCTCGATGTCGCCGCTCGGGACGGGGGTGTCCTCGGCGCGGGGGTGGTTGACGATGGCGACGCCGACGATCGTGACGGCCATGCCGATCAGCGCCACCGCGTTGGGGATGTTGCCGCGCAGGATCTCGATGACGCCGGCGACGACGGGTGGCAGGAAGCTCCAGGCCATCACGCGGCCGGAGGGCCAGCGCGCGAGCGCGACGAAGAAGCAGACGTACGCGATCAGCTGCGGGCCGAGCGCGAGGAAGCCGATCGAGGCCCAGAAGCCGGGCGCGCTCCACTGCGTCGAGCCCGGATCACCCGACAGGAGCGCGAACGGGATCAGCAGCACGGAGCCGCAGAGGAACTGCGCGAAGGTGAAGCCCCAGAGATCGGTCTCGATGTCCTTCACGTTCATGTACCGCACGACGACGCTCGCGATCGCGTACCCGACGGCGCCGATCATCACCGCGACGACGCCGAAGATGAACTCGCCGCCGGAGCCGGTCTCAGTCGGATTCGAGAGCACGATGATGACCACGCCGGCGAAGCCGACCACCAGTCCGATCGCGCGCAGGAGCTTGATGCGCTCGTTCAGCGAGATGCGTGCGAACAGGACGGCGAAGAACGGTGCGGAGTTGAGCAGCACCGATGCGATCGCCGGGCCGGCGTACTGCGTGCCGAGCCCCAGGCCGGCGAGTGACAGCGTCGTCGAGCCCGCGCCGACGACGAGCGCGAAGAGCCAGATCGTGCGCGAGCGCGGGAAGGTCCCTCCGAGCAACGGCATCAGGATCAGCAGGAGGACGGTCGCGATGCCGGCGCGCAGGAACGTGATGATCCCGGCCGGCGCGTAGTCGAACGCGACATCGGTGGCGTTGAAGGCCGCGCCCCAGAAGAACATCGTGATGCCGAGCAGGATCGGCACGGGGATGCGGCCCATGAAGGAGTTGGTCATGCGATGTGCTCCTCGGGATCGATCGTCGGGACGGGGATGTCCTCGGCGCGGGGGTGGTTGACGATGGCGACGCCGATGACGGCGACCACCATGCCGACCAGCGTGAGCGTGCCCGGCATGTTGCCGCGCAGCAGCTCGATCACCGATGCGACGACGGGCGGCAGGAACGCCCACGCCATCACGCGCCCCGACGTCCAGCGGCTCAGCGCGATGAAGAAGCAGACGAAGGCGATCAGCTGCGAGCCGACGCCGAGGAAGGCGAGCGACCCCCAGAGCGCCGGCGCGGACCACTGCGTCGCGCCGGGATCGCCGACGATGAAGACGACGGGGATCGTCAGCACGGCGCCGCAGACGAACTGCGCGGCGGTGAAGCCCCACATCTCCGTCTTGATGTCGCGCACGCTCATCCAGCGGACCAGCACGCTGCCGCCCGCATGGCCGGCCGCTCCGATCAGGACCGCGATAACGCCGAAGACGAACTCGCCGCCCGAGCCCATCGAGCCCGGGTTCGAGAGCACGATGATGACCACGCCGGCGAAGCCCACGATCAGCCCGAGCGCGCGCAGCAGCTTGATCTTCTCGTCGAGCGTGATCCGCGCCATCAGCACGGCGAAGAACGGCGCGGTGTTGAGCAGCACCGCGGCGATCGCCGGGCCGGCGTACTCGGTGCCGATGCCGAGGCCCGTCAGCGCGAGCGTCGTCGTGCCGAGGCCGACGAAGGCCGCGTAGCCCCAGACGCGCGGCGATCGCGGCAGCCTGCCGCCGATGAACGGCAGCAGGACGAGCAGGATGGCGCCGGCGATGACCGGCCGCGCGATGGTGATGATGCCGACCGACGTGTAGTCGAGCGCGACGTCGGTGGCGTTGAACGCGGCGCCCCAGAAGAACATCGTGATCCCGAGCAGCACCGGCACGGGGATCCTTCCGAGTAGCGATTGGTTCAAGACCCTCCTCCAAGGGGCGCGCCTGTCATGGGTGACGGGCGCGATGCGCGGCGCGTCGACCCGAGGCCGACGCGCCGCCGATCACGTGCGCTAGACGAGCGGGCTGGTGCCGGCCATCCAGATGATGACGCGCTGGAACTTCCCGTCCTCGTTGAAGTCGAAGAAGTTGCAGTTGTGCATGTCGTTCTTGGTGCCGTCGAGCAGCTCGCCGATGTAGCCCTGCTCCGTGGCGACCTTGCCCTTGCCCTCCTCGACGACGACGTTGCGCATCTCGTGCTTGATGAAGACCGAGTTGGCGGTGAAGTCGGTGAACATCCGGCGGATCTCGTCCTTGCCGTTGTGCGTGATGTTCGCGGTCTGGATCGTCAGCGTGGCGTCGTCGGCGAAGTGCGCGACGATCGCCTCGACGTCCTTCGCGTCGACGGCGTCGAAGTAGGTGTGCGGCGCCTTGTAGAGCGCGTCGTAGTCCCAGGCCATGTGTCTGTCTCCTCGATGGGTTCCCCAAGGGGCCGATGCGGCCCTCGGCGGCATCCTAGGCGAGTAACCGCTGGTCAGGCAAGGATTTCGCCTGCCGGCTTGGCCAGCCGGTCGAAGGCGCGCAGCGAGGCCTCGACCTCGGCGCGGTCGATGCCCCGCGCGATCAGCACGATCCGCGAGGTTCGATCGTCGTCCGGCCAGGCTGCGAGGTGCGTCGGCGGGTGGATCACGTGCTGGACGCCGTGCAGGACGAGCGGCCCCTCCGCGCCGGTGTCGAGCAGGCCCTTGACGCGTAGGACGTCGTCGCCGCGGCTCTGCAGCAGCATCGCGAGCCAGAGCGCGAACATCGTCCAGTCGAGCGGCTCGTCGAAGCGCAGCGCGATCGCGTGCACCCCGGCGTGGTGATCGTGCGCGTGGTCATGCGCGTGTCCGTGGTCCACGGCGTCGAGCCATGCGGTCACCTGCTCGGCGCGGCGATCCTCGGCCAGCACGCCGAGTCCGATCAGCCGCGACGCGGGAACGTCGCCGCCCACGCCGATCAGCAGCTCGGCGACCGGGTTGCGGGCGCGGATCAGCGCCTCGGCGAGCGCTGCGTCGGCCTCGGCGAGGTCGGTCTTGGTGAGCACGATGCGGTCGGCGACGACGACCTGCTTGGTCCACTCGGGCTGGCGCTCGGCCTGCAGCGGCGCGTTGACGGCATCGACGCACGTCACGACCCCGTCGGCCATGTAGTGCGCGGACAGGAGCGGATCGGACAGCAGCGTCGCGAGCACGGGCACCGGGTCGGCGAGTCCGGTCGTCTCGACGATCACGCGGCGGAAGGCGGGCAGCTCGCCGCGGTGCACGCGCACTTCGAGGTCGCGCAGCTCGTCGACGAGGTCGGTGCGGATCGTGCAGCACACGCAGCCGGAGTCGAGGATCACCGTCTTCTCGTCGACCTCGCGGAGCAGGTGGTGGTCGAGCGGCACCTCGCCGAGCTCGTTCACGAGCACGACGGCGTCACCGAGCAGCGGGTCGCGCAGCAGCTCGGCGAGCAATGTGGTCTTGCCGGAGCCGAGGAAGCCGGTGATGAGCGTGAGCGGGATGCGCTCCTTGCTCATGCCGACAGCGCCTCGACGAGCGCGGGGTCGAGCGGGTCGAGCGGCGCGCCGCGCAGGCGCTGCACCTCGGCGAAGACCGCGGCGAGGTCGCCGCACAGCACGGACTGCCCGGTCGGCCCGCGCAGGATGTACGCGGTCTCCTCCCACTCGTCGACGTGCATGCGGCTCGGCGCGAGCACGCGATTGAGCAGCGCCACGCGGCGGATGCGCTCGCGCAGCACAGCGCGGCGCGTGCCGACCTGCGTGCGATCGCCGCCGCCCTCCGACCAGTGGGCGGCCGCGCCGAGGGTTCCGCAGAGCGAGCACATGGACCTGAGCATTCCACATCGCGCCGCTCGCCGCTTGCCGCTGCGGAGCGGCGGAGGTAGGGTCTCCTCACCGAAACCTGCACGTTCTGGAGGAAAGAGAAATGGCGAAGGAGATCCTGGTTGCGTACGGCGTCGATGTCGACGCGGTCGCCGGTCAGATCGGCTCGTACGCGGGCGGCGACTCCCCGTGCGACATCTCGCGCGGCCTGTTCGCGGGCGAGGTCGGCACGCGCCGCCTGCTCAAGCTGTTCGACAAGTACGGCATCAAGACGACGTGGTTCATCCCGGGCCACTCGATCGAGACGTTCCCCGAGGACATGAAGGCCGTGGCCGACAAGGGCCACGAGATCGGCATGCACGGGTACACGCACGAGAACCCGATCGCGATGTCGCCGGCCCAGGAGGAGGCGGTGATGCTCAAGAGCATCAGCCTCATCGAGGAGCTGTGCGGCCGTCGCCCGACGGGCTACGTCGCCCCGTGGTGGGAGTTCTCCCCGATCACGAACGAGCTGCTGCTGAAGCACGGCATCAAGTACGACCACTCCCTGATGAACGAGGACTTCCACTGCCATCGCGTCCGCGTCGGCGACTCGTGGAAGCTGATCGACTACTCGGCCGACGCCGAGACGTGGATGGAGCCGCTCAAGCGCGGCACCGAGTCGAAGCTGATCGAGATCCCGGCGTCGTGGTACCTCGACGACCTGCCGCCCATGATGTTCATGAAGAAGGTGCCGAACTCGCACGGCTTCGTGAACCCGCGCGACATCGAGCAGATGTGGATGGACCAGTTCGATTACCTGTACCGCGAGGAGGAGGACGTCGTCTTCACGATGACCATCCATCCCGACGTGTCGGGCCGCCCGCACGTCACCGCGATGCACGAGCGGATCATCGAGCACATCAACAAGCACGACGGCGTCCGCTGGGTCAC
>CAWUMZ010000063.1:0-8617 GCA_963923625.1 uncultured bacterium
CCCGAATGGATGTGCCTTCCGGTCGGCAACGGCGGCAACATCACCGCCTACTGGCGCGGGTACAACGAATCACTGGAGCGCGGCGACATCTCCGCCCTGCCTCGCATGCTGGGCGCCCAGGCCGAGGGCTCCGCGGCGATGGTGCGCGGCGAGGACGTGCCGCAGCCTGAGACGATCGCAACCGCGATCCGCATCGGCGCGCCCGTCCGCCGAGAAGAGGCCGGCGCCGCCGCCCGCGACTCGAACGGCGGCTTCGCGGCCGCCAGCGATCGTGAGATCCTCGACTGGTTCGGCCACGCCGTCCGCGACGAGGGCGTCTTCTGCGAGCCGTCCAGCGCGGCCTCGCTCGCCGGTCTGGCCAACGCACGACGCGACGGGCTCGTCGCCGAGGGCGCCGAGGTCGTCTGCGTCCTGACCGGCAACGGTCTCAAGGATCCGGACAACGCGATCGCCGAGAGCGCCCCGCCCATCACGATCCCCGCGGAGCGCGACGCGCTCGAGCGCATCGTGCTGGGTGACCACACGTGATTCCGGTCGTCGGAGGGCTCATCGCCGCCCTCATGTGGGGGTGTTCGACGATCCTGGCCAGCCGGAGCTCGCGGCAGATCGGAGCGGAATCGACGCTCGGGTGGGTGGGCATCGGCGGCGCGGTCGTGATCACGCCGATCGCGCTGGTCTACGGCATCAAGCCGGGGACGGAACCGCTCGATTGGGTCCTGGTCGTGATCGGTGCGATGGGATCGGTCATCGGGCTGCGCTTCACCTACAAGGCGCTGTCGATGGGCAAGGTCGGTGTCGTCGTCGCCATCACCAGCACCGAGGGCGCGATCGCCGCCGTCGTCGCCGTCTTCTTCGGGGTCTCGCTCGGGCTGATGGCCGCCATCGGCATCGTGCTCGCCACCGCCGGCGTCGCCGCGGTGAGCCTCGGACGCCACACCGATGACACGCATGAGATGGTGCGTGACAATCGGCGGGCATCCGTCAACGCGGCCGCGGCTGCGGGCATCTTCGGTGCCTCGCTGTTCGTCTCGGGTGACGTCGGATCCCGTGTCGGGCCGCCCTGGGTCGTGATGGGCGCCCGCTGGTTGGGGATCCTGACGATGGCCCTGCCTCAGCTGGCGCGCGGCAGGTTCAGCGCCGCCCGACCCGCGGTGTTCTTCGCGCTGCTCGCCGGGGTCGGAGAGTCCTCCGGATTCCTGGGGTTCCTCTGGGGCGCCGAGGCGAACGTCGGCATCGCCGCCGTCGTCGCCACCCAGTATGCGACCGTGGCCACGCTCATCTCATGGATCCTGCTCGGCGAGCGCCTGTCCCGCTTGCAGCTTGCCGGCATCGCAGCGGTGATCATCGGCGTCGTGGTGCTCTCGGCATCGGGGGGCATGTGATCGGCATCCTGATCGCGATGGCAGCCGCCCTCGTCTGGGGCGTCGGTGGCGTAGCGGGCGGTCTCGGGGCGCGGGTGGTCGGTCCTGAGCGCCTGATCGCGTGGGCGCTGCTGCTCGGCATGGTGCTTGCCGTCCCGCTCTGCATCCTCACGTGGCCGCCGGGATCGATCGATCTCGCCACCATCGGCTGGATCGCCGTCGTCACCACGTGCATGCTCGTCGGTCTCGTCTTCGTCTATCTCGGCATGCGACACGGGAGCATCAGCGTCGTCGCGCCGATCTCGGCACTGTACGGCGGCGTCGCGGCCGTGATCGCCATCGCGCTCGGCGAGCCGGTGTCGCTGCTGATCGTCGTGTCGCTCGCGCTCGCGGTCGTCGGCGGGGTGATGGCCGCGAGCGGGGAGACCGCTGAACCAGGCGCGAAATACTCGAACCAGCGCCTCGCCGCGGGATTCGCCGCCATCACGGCGGTCCTCTGGGGCGTCCAGCTGTGGGCGGGCGCCAAGATCGAGGCGGATCTCGGGCCCAGCTGGCTCGTGTTCCTCTCGCGGAGCCTTGCGCTGCTCGTACTCGTCGTCATGCTCGTACCGCGGCGGCGGTTCATGATCCCGCGCAGCGTGATGCCCTACGCCCTGGTCGCCGGCTGCGGAGAGGTGAGCGGATTCACCCTGTACCTGATCGCCTCCGACTACGGCGTCGCCGAGGCATCGGTGATCACCGGGCAATACGGCACGGTCGCGGCGCTGATCGGGCTGATCGTGCTGAAGGAACGCCTGCGCGGCATTCAGTACGCGGGGCTCGTGATCATCGTGGTGGCCGTGATCGGCCTCTCGCTCGGCTGATCAGCTGAGCGCCGCGAGCACGTCGGCACGCGTGTGGGCGATCGGCGTGTCGTGCCCACCGAGTGCGGCCTGCGCCATCGAGACGGCATCGTCGACCGAACCGTCACCCGCGCAGGCGGCCTTGAACGCGCGCGCACAGCCGAGCTGCTGGAGCTCGAGATCGAGTGGTACGGAGGGGAGCGCGCTGGCGACGGCGAGGTGCCAGTCGGCCTTGGCGGCACGTCGCAGCACGGCGTTGAGCTCGGGATCAGGCACGAGGTGCACTGGGGCGTGGGCCTCGAAGAAGCGCGTCAGCTCGGCGCGCCAGTTGGCTGCTCCCTCACCGGCCCAGTCGTCGATCGCCGTGAGGGCGCCCGCGGCATCCGACGGCAACGTGTCGGGATCGAGCGGCGGGGTGCCGCCGAGGCGCCGCGCGAGGTAGTCGGCGGCGACGGCGATCAGCGCGTCGACGTCGGCCAGCGCGGTGTCGACGATGATCAGCTTGCTCATGCGATGCCCCTGCGGTTGAACGCCATCGCCAGCACGATAGACGCGATGCCGATCCCGAAGGCGTCGATGGCGACGTCGACGGGTGTCCCGTGCCGCGTCGGCACGAACGTCTGGTGGTATTCGTCGACGCACGCGTAGAGGAGCGCGATGATCGCGCCGACGATCAGACACGTGCGCGCCGACCAGCGCTGCGCGCGACACGCGAGCACGACCGCGGCGCAGAGCAGACCGAAGATCGTGATGTGCGCGGTCTTCCGCGTCACGGTATCGAGCCAACCCGAGGCGACCGCGAGATCCGGCGTGGCACTGAGCCGCCAGATCAGCGCGGCGATCGCAAGCGCTGGAAGACAGGCGAGTACGCGCACCTCGGGAGGGTAACGGCCTGGATGCCATGCGTCGTGCATTGAACGTTGCGTCTTCTCGCGACGAAGACGCGCGCTTCCACATCCCCTCCATAACGACCGACGACGCGTGCCGCGCGAGGTTGGCGTCATGAACACCACGCATCAGCGTCTCCTCAGCAGCCTGCTCATCGTGTGCGGCGCACTCGCCCTGACCTCACCTGCCCGTGCCGCCGACACCGCCATCACGTACGCGCTCCCGTCTGGCGATCCGTCGGGTATCACGACCCAGACCGCCCCGGGTATCACCGGGTGCCTCAGTGGCTGCTCGACCCTGCGCATCACCCGCGGAAGCGCCGTCGCCGTGCGGCGGCAGGGCACGCTGGCCTTCAGCGCCCCGGCCGGCACCACCATCGTCAACGCCGCCATCCGCCTGCGCTACCGCACCAAGCTGGCGACCGTGTCCGCGCACATTCAGAGCCGCGTCGCCGGCCGCTGGATCGACATGCGGCGACTCCATTCCGCCAGCGGCGCGCAGGCGACCGTGAATGCCGGCGCGGGAGGCACCGCCGTGGCGGTCACGCTCACCGCCGACGGTGCCGTGCCCGGCCGCGCTGTGAAGACCGATGCGGACAACGCCGTGACCGTCGACAGCGTCGTGCTGACGGTACGCGACCCCGCACCGCCCACGGTCGGCTGGACGTCCGGTGATCCCGCAGGAGCCGGCTGGAGCAGAGGCACGATCTGCGGCGGGTTCGAGGCGCGGGATGTGGGTCTCGGCGTCGATCATGTCGACTACGCAGTCGGCACCGTCGTCACGACGGTCGCCGCTGGCGGTGGCACGCGTCTGCAGCCTCGGCCCGGCACGCTGGACGGGAGCGTCTGCGTGGACACCTCGCAGGTCGGCGATGGCACCTACGGGACCGCGCTCTCGGCCGTCGATGGCGCCGACGACGGCAACCGCGGTTCCACGGTCGCCGGCATCATGCGCATCGACAACACCCCGCCGCAGGTGGTGTACCAGGCCCCTGCCGACCCCGAGGCGCGCCTGCCCGTGTCGCAGCTGACAGCCGCGGACGCGACCAGCGGACTCGAGCAGGTCGACGCCACGATCGACGGCCTGCCGGCGGTCCTCCACAGCATCGGCGGCGTGACCACCGTGGCACCGGGCACGCCCCTTGCGGACGGCACCCATCGCCTCACCTGGTCGGCCAAGGACGTGGCCGGCAACGTGGCCACCGGTGTGGAGACGTTCGGCGTCGCCGACACCACGCCACCGACGATCGACACCGCGCTGCCGCAGGGCGTCGCGGGTGCGCTCGAGGTGATCTCGGCGCATGCGATCGATACCGGTGCGGGACTCGATACCGGCGGCTGGCGGCTCGCCGTCGACGGACTGGACGTGACAGGGGGAGCCGATCTCTCGGCGCCCGGGACGATCACCTACACCCCGGTGCGTCCGTGGACGGAAGGCGATCACGTGGCGCGCGTCACCGCCGTGGATCGCAGCGGCAATCGCACGGTGCGCACGTGGACGTTCTCGCTGCCGGTCACGCCACCGCCTCCCGCGCCGATCGTCGCTCCCGCGGTCGTCGCCGAGTCTGCGCTCGTGGTCGATCCCGTGCCGACGGCCGACGCGGCGGCGACGGGTACGCCGCACCCGCGTCCGAAGCTGACCCTGGCAACCTCGACGAGAACCCCGCGCGTCGGCGGCGAGATCACGCTCCGCGGCACCGTCGGCGACGGCGCAATGCGCTTCGTGCGGATCGAGGCACGGGTGGGACGCATCTGGCGCCTGGTGGCACGCGTGCCGGTGACGGCGCAGCGGCGCTTCTCGACGCCCGTGCGGCTGCCGCAGGCCGGCGGGTATGACGTCCGCGCGCGTGCAGGGTCGAGCACTTCCGCAACACTGCATCTGACCGCTCGACGGTGAACCGAGCGCGACGGACGTCGGCTGCTACGTTGGGGTGCGGATGGCGCACGACCCGCTCGCAGGACTCAACCCGGCCCAGCTCGATGCCGTGCAGGCCGATCCGGGTCCGCTGCTCGTCGTCGCCGGCGCGGGGTCGGGGAAGACTCGGGTCCTGACGCACCGCATCGCGCACCTCGTCGAGCAGCGTGGCGCAGCACCGTCATCGATCCTCGCGATCACCTTCACCAACAAGGCCGCGGGGGAGATGGCGGAGCGCGTCAACGGCCTGCTCGGCCGCTACGCCACCGGCATGTGGGTGATGACCTTCCACGCCGCCTGCGCGCGGATCCTGCGCGCCGACGCCACGCGCATCGGCTTCCGTCCGTCGTTCTCGATCTACGACTCCGCCGATCAGGTGCGGCTGGTGCGCTCGATCATCGAGGACGACCTCGGCAAGGACGCCAAGCGGTATCCGGCGCGTGGCGTCCACGCGCGCATCAGCTCGGCCAAGAACCAGCTGATCTCGCCGGAGCAGTTCATCGCCGAGAACGACGGCTACTTCGACACCACCGTCGGCGAGGTATACGCCCGCTACCAGCGTCGCCTGCTCGAGGCGGGGGCGATGGACTTCGACGATCTGCTCGTGCACACCGCGCACCTGCTCGAGCAGATCCCCGAGTCGCGCGAGAAGTGGCAGCGCGCCTTCCAGCACATCCTCGTGGACGAGTACCAGGACACCAACCACGCGCAGTACCGCCTGATCCGCTCACTTGCGGCCGCGCACAACAGCATCATGGTCGTCGGCGACAGCGACCAGTCGATCTACTCGTGGCGCGGGGCGGACATCCGCAACATCCTCGATTTCGAGCAGGACTTCCCCAACGCGCGCACGATCCGCCTCGAGCAGAACTACCGCTCGACGCAGACGATTCTCGACGCCGCCAACGGCGTGATCCGCCACAACGAGGATCGACAGGAGAAGAACCTCTGGTCCGAGCTCGGGCGTGGCGAGCAGGTGCGAGTGGTGGAGTGCGCCGACGAGCGCAGCGAGGCACGTTACGTCGTCGGCCAGATCTCGCGCGTGATCGGCGAGGGCGGCTCGCTGCGCGACGTCGCCGTCTTCTACCGCACCAACGCGCAGTCACGCGCGATGGAGGAGGCACTGCGCCAGGCCGATGTGCCGTATCGCATCATCGGCGGCACCGGCTTCTACGATCGGCAGGAGATCAAGGACGCGCTGGCCTACCTGCGAGCGATCGCAAATCCGAGCGACGACGTCTCGCTGCGGCGCATCATCAACGTCCCACGGCGCGGCATCGGCGACACCACCGTGACCCGCCTCGCCGAGCATGCGGCGAGCCTCGGCATCACGCTGCGTTCCGCGCTCGACGACGCCGACTCCGTGCTGCCCGGCGCCGCGGCGCGCAAGGCCGTGGCGGGCTTCAGCGACCTGCTGCAGCGCCTGGCCGACGCCTCCGCCACGCTCGAGCCCGCCCAACTGCTCGAGCGCGTCTACGACGAGACGGGCATGATCGAATCGCTGCGTGCCGAGCGCACGCTCGAGGCCAACGGCCGCATCGAGAACCTGAACGAGCTCCTCGGCGTCGCGCAATCCGCGATCCACACCGGCGACGCCGACGCCGATCTCGCGACGTTCCTGCAGGAGCTCAGCCTCGTCTCCGACGCGGACGAACTGCCCGATGGCGAGGACGACGCGGCGGTGACCATGATGACGCTCCACACCGCCAAGGGACTCGAGTTCCCGCGCGTCTACCTGATCGGCATGGAGGACAACATCTTCCCGCACGCCCGCGCGCTCGAGGAGGCCAACCTCGAGGAGGAACGTCGCCTCTGCTACGTCGGCATGACCCGCGCGCGGGAGCAGCTGACGATGACGTACGCCCGCTCTCGGAGCATCTACGGCCGGCAGGACTACAACCCGCCCTCCACCTTCCTTGGCGAGATCCCGCAGGACCTGATCGCGATGGAGCGCGTCGGGTCGCGCGGCGGCACCGCGATGCCATCGCAGCGCTCGTCGTACGCCGACCGCGCGCCGGTCAGCACGCCGACCCGTCGCATCGAGCGCGAGGTGCCAGTCGACCTGCCGGTGATCTCGGCCGGCGACACCATCCGCCACCGCTCGTTCGGCGAGGGCATTGTCATCAGCGTCCCGAGTGCCGAGGAGATCATCGTGCGCTTCCCGACGTCAGGCGAACGGCGCCTGCACGTCGCGTACGCGCCGATCGAGCTCGCCTGACCTCGTCGCGCGATCGCCGTGGTCTGATAGATTCGCGTTCCGTTCGGGCGATTAGCTCAGTTGGTAGAGCACCGCCTCGACAAGGCGGGGGTCACTGGTTCGAGCCCAGTATCGCCCACTCGGATTCCCCGGAATCCGCCCGAACGCAACGCCGCCCAGATGGGCGGCGTTCGTCGTTTCGGGACTAGACCGTCTCGTAGATCTCGAGGCGGCGCTCGCTCAGGCGCGGAGCGATCTCCGCGGCCACGGTGGCGAGGAAGTGCGGCGACTCGCAGTGCGCCTGGAACGCCGCCTCGTCGTCGTACTGCTCGTAGAGGAAGAGCTGCGAAGGATCGGTCGGATCGGTATGGAGGATGTACGCCTGACAGCCGGGCTCGGCGTTCGACGGCGCGAGCATGGATTCCGCCAGCTCCCGTACCGTCTGCTCCTCCCCGGGGACGATGGTCCAGCGCACGGCGATGCAGTAGGCCATGACGCTACGCCAGGATCCGGATGAGGGCGACGATCACCGCGGCAATGCCGATGACGATGCCGCCGATGGGAAAGAGCCCGGTTTCGCCTCGCTGACGCCCGACCCCTGCGACGACAAAGCCGATCACGCCGAGGATCAGCGCGATCAGCGCGAGATTGGTGGACACCGCCGCCATGATCAAGCCGACGATCGCCACCACGAAGCCGCCGACGGAGACCACGCCGACGGAACGGGAGGGAGTTGTGTTCATGGCGTGATGGTACCGACCGCCCGACGCGTACACTGGGCCAATGCGCGAAGCCGCCCTCTTCTATCTGCCCGGTGCGGGCTCGTTCGCCCCGCATGTCCTCCTCGAGGAGACCGGCGTCCCGCACACGCTCGTGCGCGTCGTGCGCGATGAGAACTCCATCCCGATCGAGCCGGCCGACTATCTCAGTCTCAATCCGAGTGGACGCATCCCCACCCTCGTGTGGCCGGACGGCACGGTGCAGACCGAGTCCGCGGCGATCTGCCTCGCACTCGCGGAGCGCGCCGACCGCGACAGCCTGATCCCCGCCGTCGGCACGTCCACCCGGCTCGAGGTGCTCGCGCGGCTGACGTTCCTGACGAACACGGTGCAGGTGGCGATCCTGCGCACGCGCTATCCGCAGCGGTTCGCGGACGATGAGGCCGGCAAGGCCGCCGTCGCCGCACGTGGCGAACGCGATCTCCTGGGCCTGCGCGATACGTGTGCCGCGTGGTATGCCGGTGGCAGCGCCTTCATTCGCGGCGACGAGCCCGGTGTCGACGACCTGTTCCTCGGCATGCTGATCCGCTGGACGCGCCTGACCGCCAACCCATGGTGGGACGACCCGGTCCTGGGCGCCGTCTACGACCGCTATCACGCACTCGCGTCGGTCACTCGGGCGCGCGAGCAGGAGGA
>CAWUMZ010000064.1:0-8489 GCA_963923625.1 uncultured bacterium
GAAGACCTCGCCGATGACCTCGTCGATGCGATAGCCGGGCAGGTCGTTCATGGTCGTGATGATCATCGGGCACTCCTCGTGCGGGGGGTGTCCTGAGCCTACCGCCGGTGATGTGGTGCGGCTAGTAGCCGCGGTCGAGGTAGCGCACGGCGAGGCCGCCCAGGCCGACGAGCATCAGCAGCGCGGCGAGCCCGCCGAGGATGATCACCGGCAGCGGCACGCTGGGATCGGCTGACGACGTATCGACCGCCGCCTGCGTCGTGATGGCACCCGTGCGGGCCTCGGCGGTGATGGTCGGCTCGACCGTCTCGGTCGGCAGCGGCGCGGTGGTGACGGGCAGCGTGTCGATCGGCGTCGTCGGGACGGTATCGACGGGCGCGGTGTCGGTCGGCGTGACGTCGGGCTGATTGGCCTTCTCGTCCGCGGCCTTGTCGCGGGCCCGCGCGGCGCGGATCGCGCCCATGATCCCCGAGTACATCCGCGCGTCGGGGTCCACCTGCTTGAGCGCGGAGGCGTAGCACTCCTGCGTGTGGTACTTGAGGTGGCCGCTGAAGAAGTACTCGTTGATCAGCTGCTTGCCGCAGTTGGCGGCGCCGGCCGACGGGACGACCAGCAGGAGCGCGCCGAGCAGCAGGCTGAGGGCGATCAGTCGGTGAATCGGGAGACGCAGGCGCACGGCGTCCAACTCTAGCCGCGGGCTGCGGTCCGTGGGCGAATCAGGGGGCGGGGACGGGCAGCGCGTCGAGGACGACGTGCACCGACTCGTCGTCACCGGACAGCTTCGCGGCCCACATCAGCGCCGAGCGCCCGCCGTTCTCGTCGCCCCACGAGAAGGCGAGGTACGTGCCGTACTCGAGCCAGGCCTCGTAGTTGCGCGGCTCGAGGCGGATCGCCTCCTCGAGCGCGGCTCGCGCATTCGCGTGGTCGCCGAGCGCCTCGTACGCGTCGGCCTCCGCCAGCAGCGGCGGCACGGCGAGCGGGTTGTAGCGATGCGCGCTGGCGGCCAGCGTCAGCGCGGAGCGCGGTGCGTCGACGATGCGGTCCTGGCTCTCGACGGTCTGCCGCGCGCTCAGCCAGAAGGGGATGCCGAACAGGCCCGCGGCGACGAGCCCGACGCAGAGCACCGCGGCGATTCCGCGCCAGAGCGGGGTGATGCGCGTCTGCCGCTGGTCGGCCGGCGCGATCGCGCCGATCGCCGCGTAGACGATGATGCCCTCCGCCGCGAGGCTCCAGTCCACGTCGACGAAGCCCTGCGCCATGAATGCGATCGCGGCGACTGCGACGACGGCGGCGCCGATCGCGTCGTCCTGACGGGGACGGCGGATGCCCGCAACCGCCATCACGACGAGCGCGACGCCGCCGACGATGAAGGGGATGCCGCCGAGGAGGCCCACGCCGGCCAGTACCTCGAGGAGCGTGTCGTGCGCCGAGTCGGTCACCTGCGTCGGGTTCTGCGTGATCTGCTCGAGCAGGCGGAAGGTGCCGGCGCCCCAGCCGTGCCACGGCTCGGCCTTGAAGCCGTCCCACGCGGTCGCCCACCAGTGGTCGCGGTAGTTCGAGCCGATGCCGACACGCACGCCGGCCTGGCCGACGGGACTGGTGAAGCCGGCGCGGATGGCGCTGACGGTTCCGTGGATGCCGCCGGCACGGACGACCACCGCGATCGCGAGCAGCACGACGCCGCCGAGCGCGATCAGCAGTGTGCGCCGCGTCGCGCGGCGCGGCGTCCCCAGCGGGTCGTTGCCGGGCATCACCCGATGGAAGAGCGCGCCGATCGCGGCACCGAGGGCGGCGGCGACGATCGTCGATGCGAGCAGCTGCCAGCCGGCCGGCTGCACGCTCTGCTCGGGCGCGGTGAAGGCGGTCCACGAGGCCGCGCGGAACCCGAGGATCAGCGCCGGGATGATCGCGACCAGCCCCGCGAGGCGCATGCGCGGGGGCGTCGGCAGCACGAGCAGCAGGACGACGATGCCGACGAGCGTGAGCCCCAGGCCGGAGCGGGAGGACGTCAGCACGAGCGCGAGGGCGTTGACGGCCGCCACCGCGCCGCCGAGCGCACGCAGGCGCACGTCGCGATGCGCGGCGAGGGCGAGGCCGCCGAACACGCCGGCGAGCGCGAGCACCGCGAGGGCATTCGGCAGCGTCAGCGTGCCCGACAGCCGCGGACTCAGCTGCACGCCGCTGGTGGCGGAGAACGAACGTGCGATCAGCGCCCAGGTGCTGGCAGCCGTGGCGACGGCGGTGAGACCCGTTGCGAAGACCACGCCAGGGCGTCGCAGGGCCGGCCCCACCAGGAGTCCCAGGGCGAGGGCCCCGAGGTACCCCGAGGCGAGGATCGCGGTGGAGACGGACTGCGCCGCCGACAGCGACCAGAACCCCGACAACGCGGCGACCACCGCGAACAGCGCGAGTCCGGTCGCGGCGACGAGCGACGCGCGGTTGGGTAGCGCGAAGGGCCACCGGCCGGCCGCCATCAGCCCGAGCACGATGCCCGCGGGCAGCGCGGTGCTCGCGGAGATCAGCTCGGGCGCGCCCGGCGCGATGCCGCCGGCGCCGAAGAACACGCCCCAGAGCGCGAGGACGATGCCGGGTGCCGCCAGCAGCACGGCGGCAGTCGGGCTCAGACGGGGAAGCGGACGCACGTCCTGATGGTACGCGCCGACGCGCCGAGGCCGGTTAGTGGCTGGTGAGCGGATCGGCCACGATCAGCAGCAGGCGGGCGCCGGCGAGCTGGTCCTTGCGCACGCCGTCCATCGGCTGGGCGACGGCATTGTCGAGGTGCATGCGCTTGATCAGCTCCCTGGCGGCCGACTTGCCCGCCGGGTCGCCATCCTGGTACATGACGTACGTGCGCATGTAGCTGTGGTCCGGGGCGTCGCCGACGCTGACGATCGGGTACTTCTTGAGCATCAGCTGGCGCGCTGCCTCGGCGGCGGTGCCGTCGGCGCCCACGCCGTTCCAGACGACGAGCGGGGTCTTGCCGACGGGCGGCGCGGGGACGACGACCTCGGCCTCAGGCGCGGCCGGGGCGGACGCGCCGCTCGTCAGCGTCCCGGCGAGCGAGACGGCGAGCCAGATCACGATGGCCGCCAGGGCGAGACCGCCGGCGACGATGCCCCAGAGGGCGAAGCGCTCGAAGAAGCGCCGTCGGCGGACGGCGACCCATGCGCCGGTGTCGAGGAGGAAGGGGTTCTCTGCAGCAGCCATAACGGGAGGTGCCTTCTGCGCTGCCTCCGGCGTTCCTTCCGACGTGCGCCCGAAACGAGCCTCCGGACTACTCTTGTTACATGTTCGTGAGCCTCGAGGGCCCCGACGGGGTCGGCAAGACGACCCAGGCCGCGCTGCTGGCCGAGCGACTGCGCGCGCAGGGTCTCGAGGTCGTGCAGTGCCGCGAGCCCGGCGGCACGGAACTCGGCGAGCGCGTGCGCGGCGTCCTGCTCGACCCGGCCGTGACGATGGGCGACCGGGCCGAGGCGCTGCTCTTCGCCGCGGCGCGTGCGGAGATCACCCAGGAGGTGGTCGCGCCTGCGCTGGCGCGTGGCGCGTGGGTCGTCTGCGATCGCTTCATCGACAGCTCGCTCGTGTACCAGGGCATCGCGCGCGGCCTCGGCGTCGATGCGATCCGCGACGTCTCGCTGTTCGCGACCGGTGGCGTGCTGCCGGCGCGCACGCTCGTCCTGCACGGCGTCGATCGCCGCGATGAAGAGCCCGATCGCATGGAGGCGGCGGGCGCCGACTTCCACGCTCGCGTCGCCGATGGCTTCCTCGAGCTCGCCGCGCTCGAGTCGGAGCGCATCCGTCTCGTCGATGCGCGTGGCACGCAGACCGAGGTCGCCGACCGCATCTGGCTCGCGCTCGAGGGGCTCGCGCCATGACCCTCGCCCTGCCGGGCCAGCCGCGTGCGGAGGTGCTGCTCAACGCCGGCCTGCGCGAGCCCGCGCACGCCTACCTGCTGCACGGCCCGGCCGGCACCGGCAAGCGCGATGCCGCCCGCGCCTTCGCCGCCGAGCTGCTCGGGTGCGACGTGCGCCGCATCGTCCCCGGCAGCCACCCCGATCTGGCGATGATCGAGCCCGAGGGCGAGGCGCTGCTCGTCGACCAGGTGCATGAGCTGTCCGGCGCCCTGCGCTACCGGCCGCAGGAGGCGGTGCGCCGCGTCGGCATCGTCGACGAGGCCGATCGTCTCAATCGCGATGCCGCCAACGCGTTCCTCAAGACGCTCGAGGAGCCGCCCGGCGATGTCGTGCTGATCCTGATCGCCGATGACGTGCAGCGCGTGCTGCCGACGGTGAAGTCGCGGTGCCAGCCGATCGCGTTCCCGCCGCTCGCTGCTGGCGCGATCGCCGCGCGGCTCGAGGCCGACGGCGTTGACGCCGCGGCGGCGCAGGCGATCGGCCGCCGCGCGCGTGGCGACCTCGGCTTCGCCCACCGTCTCGCCGCCGATCCGGCGGTTGGCGCATGGATCGCCGCGGTCGAGCGTGACGTCATCGCGCTGCTCACCGATGGTCTGGCCGAGGATGCCGCGGTGCAGCGCACCTACGCCGGCATCAAGGCCGTCGGCGATGTGGCGGAGGCCGAGGCCGTCGAGGTGACGGCCGCGCAGCTCGAGCGCCTCGACAAGCTGCCGTCCTCGCGCGAGCTCGATCGCGAGCGCAAGCGCATCGAGACCGCCGGCAAGACGACGGCGAGCCGCCGCCGGCGCCGGGCGGAGACCGACATGATGCGTGCCGTGATCGCCACCGTCCAGCTCGCCATCCGCGACGTCCTCTGCGTTCAGGCCGAGGCCGCCGATCGCGTCGGCACCGGCATTCCGGTCGAGGCGCTCGCGCAGGTCGCCGAGCGCATCCCGCGTGCGCGTCTGGAGATCGCCCTCGACGGGGTCGACGACGTGCGGCGTGCGCTCGCCCAGCCGATCAACGTGCCGCTCGCCCTCGCCGCGGTCTATGCGCGCGTCGGCCTCGCGCGTCGTCGTGAGGCGGTGTCCGCGTGATCGTCGTCGGCATCGTCTTCCAGTCCGGCGGCAAGGTCGAGACGCTCGATCCGAACGGCCATGAGGTGCAGTGGAACGATCGCGTCATCTGCGAGACGCCGCGCGGCGAGGAGTACGGCCGCGTCGTGCAGGCCGCGCACGAGCTCGAGGGCAAGGCGCCCGAGCGCATCTTCCGAGTGCTCCGCGTGGCGACGCCCGAGGACGACGCCCTGCGTCGCGAGCAGCGCGAGCGCGCGGCCGAGGTGCGGCGCGCCTTCCGGCGCGAGGTCGTCAAGCGGCACCGCGGCATCAAGGTGCACGGCGCGGAGATGCCCTTCGACGGGCGGCGCGTCGTAATTGGCTTCACCGCCGAGGACCGCGTGGACCTGAGACCGATCGCCCAGGACGTGGGACGGCAGCTCGGCATCCGCATCGAGGCCCGGCAGGTCGGCCCGCGCGACGGCGCGCGCGTCACCGGCGGCTACGGGCTGTGCGGCGACGTCCTCTGCTGCACGCGCTTCCCCGCGCACGAGACGCGCATCACGCTGCGCATGGCCAAGGACCAGGAGCTGCCGGTCAATCCCGGACGCGTCACCGGGTTGTGCGGCCGTCTGCGCTGCTGCCTCGCCTTCGAGCATCCGCTCTACCGCTCGTTCCGCGATCGCGCACCGGCCGTCGGCCGCGTCGTCGAGACGCCGGAGGGCCGGGGCGTCGTGCGCGGCATCAACGTGCCGTCGGATTCGGTGATCGTGCGCTTCGACGACGATCGCGAGCTGCCGATCAAGGTCGATGACGCGCGTGAGGTCAACCGCTGAGGCCCAATCCGGGGGAACCCGCAGCGTCAGGTGACGTACAGTTCAGATGCATTCCCGAGGAGGCCTCAGATGGGCGTTGTCGTCGTTGGCGTAGATGGTTCGGATCGTTCGGTTCCCGCTCTCGAGTGGGCCGGCAAGGAGGCGGCTGCGCACGGGCACACGCTGCGCGTCGTCACCGCCTGGTCGATCCCCGTCACCGCGCTCAGCCCGGGCGGCCTGCCCGCGCCGTATCCGATCGACGAGCTCGAGGGCGATGCCCGCGCGGCGCAGGATGCCGTGATCGCCAAGGCGAACATCCCCGCCGGCGTCGAGATCGAGCACCACATCGTCGAGGGCGGCCCGGGTGCCGTCCTGCTCGACGCGGCCGAGTCGGCGGATCTCGTCGTGGTCGGCTCGCGCGGCCACGGCGGCTTCACCGGCCTCCTGCTCGGGTCCGTCGGCCAGCAGGTCACCGGCCACGCGGCCTGCCCGGTCGTCGTGGTGCCGACCGCGCACCACTAGTGGGCGCGCACGCGCGGGCGACCGCGCTCGGGATCCTCGACGTGGATCTCGCGGCGATGTACGGCAATGAGGACCCGTCCGGCGCGATGTTCGTCTCGCACGTCGCGCATGGCGACCTGCTGCATCTCTCGGGCACGGTCGCCACGCGCGACGGCGCCGCCTACCTGCCCGGCATCGTCGGCCAGGACGTCTCGATCGACGAGGCGCGCGAGGCGGCGCGCGTGGCATGCATCGAGAGCATCCGCGTGATGGCCTTCGCGCTCGGCTCGCTCGATCGCGTGCGCCGCATGATCACCCTGACGGGCTACGTCAATTCGGCGCCGGCCTTCGAGGAGCAGCCGCGCGTCATCAACGCGGCGACTGAGCTGCTCGTCGAGGTGTTCGGCCAGGCCGGCCTGTGCGCCCGCGCGGCGATCGGCTGCCAGGGCCTCGCGATGAACTCGTCGGTGGAGCTGGTCATGGCCTGCCAGTTCGACGGCGGCGACGTCGTCTCGGCGCTGCCCACGCCGGCGGCCGGCGCGCTGCCGAAGTGACGCAGAGGCGCGCGCGGACGATCTAGGCTTCCGCCCGTACGCCGACGTAGCTCAGTTGGTAGAGCACTTCACTCGTAATGAAGGGGTCCGCGGTTCGAATCCGCGCGTCGGCTCTGGGACTCCCGCTAGCAGCCGGTGGTGGTCACCGTGCCGTTCGGGCAGGTGGTGCCGTTCCAGTTGACGCCGGTGAAGGTCGCGCCCGTGAGGATCGCGCCGTTCAGGTAGACGCCGCTCAGGTCGGCGGACGTGAAGTTCGCGGACGTCATGTTCGCGTAGTTCGCGTGCGAGTTGGCGAGGCTCGCGATGGTCAGGTTCGCGTCGACGAGGCTCACGCTGAACAGGTTCATGGAGGTCATGTCCGCGTCGTACAGGTTCGTGTCGTTCAGATTCGCCTGGGCGAAGATCGAGCCCTGCATCTGCGCGTACGCGAGGTCCGCGCCCTGCATGTTCACGCCCGTGTAGTTGCCGCCGTAGAAGTACTGCGACGAGTCGTTCTGCCGCGCCGCCTTCTTCAGCGGACCGAACTTCGCGCCGCGGAGACGCGCGCCGCGGAAGTCCGCGTGCCGGAGGTTCGCGCCGCGCAGGTCGGCACCGCGCATGTCGACACCGCGGAAATCCGCGCCGCGCAGGTCGGCCCGCTGGAGATCGATGCCGCGCAGGTTGCCGTGCTGCTCGACGGTCCATCGCTGGACGACGCCGCTGCAGTTGGCCCGGGGCCCGAGGACGCACGTGCGATTGCCGGTGCCGATGCGCGTGGTCGTCGCGGCCTGCGCCACGGCCGACGTGGCCAAGACGGCGCACGCGACGAGCACGGCGAACGTGATGCTCCGCTTCCGATGCATGTGCGTAGGGTATCGCCGCGTGCGTGCCGCGTACCATCCGGCTCGTGACCGGGACCACTCCTGTCGACGGGGGCCGGCGCCTCGCGCGCGCTCGTGCCGCCATCGCCAGGCGGATGCCGGCGTTCCTCGCGGCGGAACGGGTGCCGCCGGCGCTGCGGGGCACGATCAAGGTCGGCCTGGCGGTGCTGCTCGCAACCGGCGTTTACGCGATCGGCGACTGGCTCGTCGATGTGATCTCGCCGGGTACCTCGCTCTCGCTGATCGGGTACGGCTACACCGTCGGTGCCATCGCGCTGAGCTACAACTCGGCCGCCAAGAGCGTGCGGACGAGCTTCGGACGCCGCTTCGTCGGCACGGTCGGCGGCCTCGCCATCGGCATCGTCTGCTGGCACTTCCCCGTCGGCGACGTCGTCACCGGCGTCGTCGCGGCGATGGTGCTCGGCTGGGGGTTCGGCATGCTGATCGACGGCATGGGCACGGCCGACAAGGCCGCCTACTTCGCGGGCATCACCGTGCTCTCGCCTGCGGAGAACCAGCTCGACAGCATCATCTCGCGCTCCGTCGGCATCGGGCTCGGCTTCCTCGCGGTGCTGATGGTCGTGACGTGGGTCTGGCCGACCGAGCAGCCGGAGGAGCGCCGCACGCCGTTCACCTGGCGCCGCCCGTTCGGGTAGCGGCCGCGCGTCCGGGGGGGGTCAGCCCAGCTCGAGCGCCGCTGCGACCCGAGCGAGCACATCGAGGTGCTCCGCCACGCTCCCGAGCTCCGAGCCCATTGTGTTGATCGAGACGTGGCTCGCACCGAGAGCCCGCCACTGGTCGGCCTCGGCCC
>CAWUMZ010000065.1:0-8231 GCA_963923625.1 uncultured bacterium
CGGAGGGCTCGATGCCGCGGTGCTCAACGCCGGAGTGATCGTCGATGCCGAGCTCCTGGACACGGCGGACGAGGATCTCACGCAGCTCCTGGCGGTCAACGTGCTCGCCGTGCACCGTCACGCCCGGGCCGCACGTCCGCACGTCGATTCTCTCCTCCTGACCAGCAGCGACGCGGGCGTCTGGGGCGAGCCGTCGATCGCCGGCTACTCGGCGACGAAGGCGATGGTGCTCGCCCTCGCACGCTGCCTCGCGGTCGAATGGGGCATGCGCGTCAACGCGCTGTGCCCCGGCGACACGGCACCGGGGATGCTCACCACCACACGCGGCCGGCGAGAGCCCGGAGCGACCGACGGCTGGCTGCCACCGCCGCTCGGCGAGTCCGTGCAGGCCGGCGACATCGCCGGCGCCGCGGCGTTCCTGCTCGGACCGGATGCCGCTCACATCGCCGGCATCGGTCTGCTGATCGACGCCGGCATGCGCGCTTCGGCGACGGGATGGCGTCGATGACCGCACGCGTCATCGGCACGGATGGACCGCTCTGCGCGCTGCTCGCCGACGCGCCGGCTGGACTCGTGGTGGTCGCGCTGCCGCCCACGGCTGGGCCGGTCGGCGCGCTTCCGACGGAGGAACTCGCACACCTCATCGACGTGATGCTCCTGCCGGCATTCGGGGCCCTGCGCGAAGCCGCCGACGACCACCTGCGCACGGTCGTCGTCTGCCCGGCATCCGCCTGCGTGCCCGACCACCGCGACGGTGCACGATCCGTGGTCGGCGCCGGCGTGGCGATGCTCGCCGCCGCCGCATCCGCGTCGCACACCGTCAATGTGGTCGCGGCCGCCGACGACACGCCCATCGAGGAGGTGGCGGCGACCGTCCGCTTCCTCCTCTCCGACGTCGCGCCTTCGCTGAATGGCGCGATCATCCGCATGGATGGGGGCCGCGATGCGGTCCTCTCTGCCGACACCCGAGCCGAAGGGGACTGACATGACCGACCAGCGACTGCAGGGCAAGGTGGCGCTCGTCACCGGCGCCGCGAGCGGCAATGGCCGCGCGATCGCGCTGCGCTACGCCGCGGAGGGCGCGAGCGTGATCTGCGCCGACATCACCTCCGAGGCCGTCGTCGGCAGCTGGGAGGAGTCCACCCCGACGCACGAGCTGATCGCCGAGCAGGGCGGTAGCGCCGCCTTCGCCCAGTGCGACGTGACGGACGGCGACCAGGTGCTCGCGGCCATCGCGCTCGCCACGGCCCAATTCGGCGGCCTCGACATCGCCGTCGCCAACGCCGGTATCTCGCCGAAGGCCCACAAGCTGCGTGACGAGCCGTGGGAGGACTACAAGCGCGTGCAGGCGGTCAACGTCGACGGCATGTGGTGGACCTGCCGCGAGGCCTCGCGCGTCATGGTCGAGCAGGGCCGCGGCGGCAGCATCATCACCCTCGCCTCGATCGCGGGCATCACCGGCGTGCAGACCGGTCTGCACTACAACATGAGCAAGGGCGCCGTCGTGCAGCTCACCCGCACGCTCGCGATCGAGCTGGCGCCCGAGATGATCACGGTCAACGCGATCGCGCCGGGGTGGGTGCGCACCGCGATGACGCGCGATATGTGGGACGAGCCGGAGCGGCTGGCCTCGCTCGAGGCACGCACCCCGATGGCACGTCTCGGCGAGGTTGAGGACATCGCGGGCGCCGCGTTCTTCCTGGCCTCCGCCGACGCCCGCTGGCTGACGGGCGCGATCCTGCCGGTCGACGGCGGCTACTCGGCGGTCTGATGGACGCCTTCGACGCCGCACCCCGGATCGTCCGCGCTCGCGGCGACGTCGCCGTGTGGGAGGTCGGCAGCGGGGAACCGGTCCTCGTGCTGCACGGGTTCCCGGATGCCCCGGTGGGCCTGCGACCGCTGGTGGAGCGTCTCGCCGCCGACGGGTTTCGCTGTCTCGTCCCCGCGCTCCCCGGCTACCTGCCGTCGGGTCCGGTCGAGAACTACCACTCGGCCCGCGTCGCGGAGGACATGGTCGCCGTGCTCGACGCGTACGACATCGCGACGGCACCGGTCGTCGGCCACGATTGGGGCGGGTGCGTGGCGCTCGATCTCGGCGCCGCCCATGCCGAGCGGATCACGCGCGTCGTCTCGCTCGCGATTCCGCATCCGGCCGGCTTCGCCGCCCGCCGTCGCGATCTGCAGGAGCAGAAGACCGCTGCCTACGCGTGGATCCTCGCCTACTCGGGCAACGCGGCCAAGCTGGCGGCCGATCCCTTCTGGCTGGACCAGATCCACGAGGAGTGGTCGCCGGGTCTCGTACGGGCGGAATGGCCCGCGGTAAAGGACGTGCTCGCTCAGCCAGGGGTCGCTGACGCCGTGCACGGGTGGTACCGCGATGACTTCGAGGCCTCGACCTCGACCGGCGATGTCCTCGTGCCGACGCTGATGCTCCACGGCGCTGCCGACGGGTGCATCCGCCCGGCCTGCTTCCGCGGCTTCGAGGATCGCTTCCCCGCGGGTCTCGACCTCGAGGAGATCCCCGCCGTCGGACACTGGCTCCACTGCGAGGCTCCTGACCGCCTCGCGGCGCGCATCATCGATTTCCTCCGCGCCTGATCGACCGGAGGGGCCAGACCCCCTCGATCGGCGAACGTCCGATCAGCGGGCGCTGAGGAACTCGGCGAGGACGCGGGCGGCCGGACTCGGACGGCGCGTCGGGAGGAGCGCGTACCAGTCGCGCGACGGCGGCGGCGGGTCCGCGGCGAGGCGCACGAGCTGCCCGGAGGCGATCTGGTGCTCGACGGAGACGAGCGGCACGAGCCCCACGCCGAGGCCGACCATCGCGGCGGCGGCGACGGCGGAGTTGGACCCGATCGTGGTGACGGGCGGCGTGATGTGCGCGGCGGCGAGGTACTCGTCGACCAGTCGTCGCGTGCCGGAGGCCTCCTCGCGCACCAGCCAGGTCTCGTCGGCCAGGTCGCGCACGGAGACCTTGCCGAGCGTCGCGAAGCGGTGATCGGGGGCAGCCACGATCACGTGCTCGTTGCGCGCGATGACGGTGCCCTCGAGCGAGCCGTCCTCCGGCGGGCGCCCCCCGATGCCGATATCGGCGTTGCGCGACGCGAGCAGGTCGAGCACGAACTCGCGGTTTCCGATCTCGAGCTGGATCGGGATCTCGGGATGTGCCTCGCGAAATGCGCGCAGCAGCGGCGGCAGCAGGGACTCGGCCGCGGTGTAGACGGCCGCGATCCGCACGGTGGCGCTCACGCGGCTGGCGGCGCTCTGCGCCATCCGGGTGCCGAGCTCGAGCAGACCGAGGGCCTCGATCGCGTGGGGCAGGAATGCCTCGCCGGCGGGGCTCAATTTCATCCCGCGGCCGTCGCGCTCCGTCAGCGCCACGCCGACTTCCTCGCTCAGAGCGGCGATGGAACCAGACACCGACGGCTGTGAGACGTGCAGGCGCTCGGCGGCCGCGCGCACGGACCCGTCCTCGGCAACCGCGATGAACGTGCGCAGCTGGGAGAGTGTCATAGCCATTGCCTTATGAATCTTTCCGCAATACCTGCTGGTTGTCCATGAATTGGTGCCATACCGTGTCGTCCATGCAGAACCGTGACCGCCTCCACCGCTCCGAGCTCGCCGTCCCCGCTTCGAACCTCCGCATGCTGGAGAAGGCTCCCGACGCCGGCGCCGACATCGTCTTCCTCGACCTCGAGGATGCCGTCGCTCCTGACGACAAGATCCAGGCGCGCGCCAACGCGATCGACGCGCTGACGTCGCAGGACTGGTCCAAGACCGCGACGTCCGTGCGCATCAACGGCCTCGATACCTACTGGGCGTACCGGGACATCATCGAGATCGTCGAGGCCGTCGGCAATCGGCTCGACATGATCCTCGTGCCCAAGGTCGGCGCTCCGTCGGACCTCGAGTTCGTCGCGATGCTGCTGTCGCAGATCGAGCAGGCCCTCGGGCTCGATCCGATTCCGCTGACCGCGCTGATCGAGACGGCGCCCGGCATGGCCAATGTCGAGGCGATTGCCCGCACCTGCCCGGACCGGCTCGAGGCGCTGTCGTTCGGCGTCGCCGACTACGCGGCATCGACCCGCGCGCGCACCGTGGTCATCGGCGGCGTCACCCCGGAATACGCGGTACTCACCGACGCGGATCCGAACGGCAACCGCGAGCTGCACTGGGGTGACCCGTGGCACTTCGCGCTGTCCCGCATGATCGTCGCCTGCCGCGCCAACGGCCTGCGCCCGATCGACGGCCCCTTTGGCGACTTCAGCGATCCCGACGGCTACAAGATGGCCGCGCGTCGCGCAGCCGCCCTCGGCTGCGAGGGCAAGTGGGCGATCCACCCGTCGCAGATCGAGATGGCGAACGAGATCTTCTCGCCGCTCCCCGAGGAGATCGATCGCGCCCGCCGCATCATGATCGCCATGGACGAGGCCGCCGCCGAGGGTCGCGGCGCCGTTTCGCTCGATGGTCGGCTGATCGATGCCGCCTCGATCAAGATGGCCGAGAACGTCGTGCGCCGCGCGGAGCTGCTGGGCTAGCCGATGGCGGTGCCGGCCTCCGATCTCGCGCTCGGAACGCTCACCGGCGACGAGGCGCTGCTCGAGCGCCTGCTGTTCGAGGCGATCGCGCAGACCGAGGGCGATGAGGTCATCGCCAGCGTCACGCGTCTCCACGCGCTCGCGATCCGTGCGCGGGGTGGCGACGAGACGGCCGCGGAGCAGCTGCGCAGCGAGACCGCGCTGTTCGATCGTCGCGCGGCGGGTTCGGTCGCGAAGGCGCTCTTGATGCGCCTGCAGGGGGCCAATCTGTCGGAGGAGCGGGAGCGCGTGCGCCGCCTGCAGGCGTCGACCACGCGCCACGCCTCGCTGGAGCACGCGATCGAGGAGATCGGGTCCCCGGACGACTTCCGCACGCACCTCGATGACCTCCACGTCGAGCTGGTGCTCACGATGCATCCGTCGGACGCCACGCGACGAGCGGTCCTCCACAAGCTCCATCGGCTGACGGAGCAGCTGGATGAGGTCGATCGCGCGCCGGGCGCCGAGGCCCTCGAGCAGGCGGTCGCCGAGGCGCAGGAGACGATCGCCGCCTGGTGGGCGACGGATGAGGTCCGTCGCAGCCGACCGCCGGTCGAGGAGGAGATCCGCCGCACGGTGTTCCTCGTGGAGTCCGCGCTGTACGACGCGGCAGCGGACGTGGCGATGGCGCTCGAGCGGCTGCTCGGCTTCCCACTCACGCGCCCACCGCTCTCGTTCGTCCAGTGGGCGGGCGGTGACATGGACGGCAACCCGTCGGCGACCGGCGAGACGGTGCGCTTCGCGGTGATCGAGGCTCGGCGCGCCGCGCTGCGACTCATCCGCGATCGCGTCGTGGCGGCCTCCCGACTCCACTCGGAGGCCTCGCGCTACACCGATCCCGCCGCGCTGCTCCTGTCGATCGAGCGCGATGCCACGACGCTTCCCAGCGGCGACGAGGAGGGCGGCGCGTACGCGCACGAGCCGCTGCGCCGCAAGCTCCGCCTCATCCGCGATCGCCTCACCTGGACCATGCGCGCCCTCGATGGCGATGTGGACGTCGATCCCGCGTGGGTCTACCGCGACTCGGAGACGCTGATCGAGGATCTGCAGGCGGTGCGAGACGCGGCACCCGGGGCGACGCCGTCACTCGATCGCCTCGTCTGGCAGGCGCGGATCTTCGGACTCCACCTGCTGGAGATCGACGTTCGCCTGCACGCGCGCGAGCTCGGCGAGGCCGTCGACGCGCTGCTCCCGGGTACGGCGGGCCTGACGGGACATGCGCGCGTCGCGCACATCGCCGCCGCGATCGACGCGCACACGCCGATGCCGTTCGCCGACGCCCCGCACGAGCTGCGCGCGGTCGCGGCACTCGAGTCGGCAGCGCAGTTGCGCGACGCCTTCGGCACGACGCCCCTTCGCTCGCTCGTCATCTCCGGGTGCGAGGACCCGGCGGACGTGCTCGCCGCGACGTGGCTGCTGCATCGGAGCAGCCTGCCCGAGGTCCCCGTGGTTCCGCTCTTCGAATCGGGCGCGTCGCTGCGCAGCGCAACCGCCATCGCGGAGGCCGTACTCGCGACAACGGCGTTCCGCGACCACATCGCCGCCACGGGCGGCCGGTTCGAGGTGATGCTCGGACACTCCGACGGCGGCAAGGAGGAGGGGTTCATCGGCGCGCAGTGGAGGATCTGGCGGGCGCAGGAGGATCTGGTCGCCGTCTGCGCGCGGCACGGAATCGGCTTCCGCGCGTTCCACGGTCGTGGAGGCTCCCCCGCGCGCGGCGCGGCGCCTCCGGACGAGATCGCCCGCGCCCTTCCCGCGGGAGCCGCGAGCGGCGGCCTGCGACTCACCGAGCAGGGTGAGGCCGCGCGCTCGAAGCTGGCACATCCGGTGCTGGCCCGCCGCGCGCTCGAGCAGGTGCTGTCCGGCGCCGTGATCGCCGCCACGCGTGACGCCGATGACGCCGTCCCGGCCGCCTGGCGAGGCCAGATGGAGCTGCTCGCCGACACGGGGCGGGCGGCATGGCGCGGGTTGCTCGACGATCCGGCCTTCGGAGAGGTGTTCCTGGCGACGACGCCGATCGGGCTCGCCGACGACATGAAGCTCGGTTCGCGTCCGGCGCGGCGCGCATCCGGCAGTGCCGACAGCCTGCGAGCGATCCCCTGGGTGATGGCGTGGACGCAGACGCGCGTGCTCGTGCCTGCGTGGTACGGCGCCGGCACCGCCCTCACGGCCGGCGATCTCGATGTCCAGCGGGCAATGCGGGCCGAGTGGCCGCAGTTCCGCGCCATCGTCTCGGCGCTCGAGGCCGCGCTCTTCCGCACCGACCTCTCCTTCGCCGAGGACTACGCGTCGCTGCTCGCGACGCCCGATGCCGCGCGGATCTGGGCGTCGGTGCGCGAGGAGCACGCGCGCGCCGAAGCCGCGATCCTCGCGATCACCGGCGAGCCCAAGCTCTACGCACGTCGTCCGGAGCTGCGCGAGAGACTGGCAGAGCGCAATCCATGGATCGATCCGCTCAGCGCCATCCAGACCGAGCTGCTGCGGCGGCTGGCGGAAGGCGACGAGAGCGTGCGCCAGCCGCTGCTCACGACGATGGCGGGTATCGCCGCTGGCGTGCAGTCGGTCGGGTGATCGACTCTTAGGTTTTTGCCTATCTTCCATCCGGAAATTCGGCATGGAAGTTATGAAATGGCGGGCGTAGACTCCGGGCAATCCGACCGAGGAGCCATGGAGTGAGCGCAGCAGCCCCCGAGCACACGACCTTCGAGAGCTACACCCCGCCGACACGGCTCCTGGCCGGCCCCGGTCCGTCGAATGTCGATCCTCGCGTGCTCGAGGCCATGCGCAAGCCGCTCGTCTCGCACCTCGACCCGAACTTCTGGGACCGCCTTCCCGTCCTCGCCGAGATGATCTCCACCTACTACGGCCGCGAGGACGGCGTCTCGATGACGCTGTCGATGAGCGGCACGAGCGGGATGGAGGCCGGCATTCTCAACCTCGTCGCCCCCGGCGAGACCGTGATCGCGGCCAGCGGCGGCTTCTTCGGCAACCGCATCCAGGAGATGCTGCGACGCCGCGGTGCCAATCTCATCGCACTCAACGCGCCGTTCGGCCGCCACGTGCCCAACCAGGAGATCCTCGACGCGCTGGCGCAGCACCCCGAGACCGTGATGGTCTGCGTCGTGCACGCCGAGACCTCGACCGGCGTCGCCCATCCGCTGCAGGAGCTCGGAGAGGCGATGCGCGCGGCCGGCTCCGACGCGCTCCTGTACGCCGACTGCGTCACGTCGATCGGAGCAATGCCCATCGAGGCCGACGCCTGGGGTGTCGACTACGCGTACGCGTGCAGTCAGAAGGCGATCGCCGCTCCTCCTGGACTCTCGCCCATCACGCTGTCGAGCCGCGCGATCTCGCGCCTCGGCCGCGACGGCATGCCGGTGCCGTACTCGATGGATCTCGCCGAGCTGATCAAGTACTGGGTCGATCGTCCGATGACGTACCACCACACGACCCCGAACCTCGGGTACTACGCGCTCGACGAGGCGCTTCGCCTCGGCCTCGACGAGGGACTGCAGCAGCGCTTTGACCGCCATGCCGACGCCGGCGCGTACATCCAGGCCGGCTTCCGCGAGCGCGGCTTCGATCTCCTTGCCGATCCTGCCTGCCAGCTCGCGCAGCTGTCCGCCGTCTGCGTGCCCGAGGGCATCGACGGCA
>CAWUMZ010000066.1:0-8218 GCA_963923625.1 uncultured bacterium
GTCGTGCGGCGTGCGGTCGACGAAGGTCTCGAGATCGGTCAGGTCGATATCGGAGAGCGAGGTGGGGGGTGCGATCGCCATACGGGAACGGTACCCGCACTCCCGCACGGGCGGGTGCTATTCCTCGCGGCGCGTGCGCGGCAGGAGCATGCTCGAGCCGAGGCCGACGAGGATGAAGAGCGCGGCGGCGAAGCCGGTGTAGCGGGTGGCGTCGGAGAACGCCTGCTCGAGCGGCTGCGCCATCGCGGCGCCGTTCGGCTGGGCCACGATCCCGGGGAGCGCAGTGCCGGCGGAGCGCTCCATCAGCGTCGCCATCTGCGCCGCCTCGGCCGGGGGCATGCCCGTGGCCTGGAGGTTCTGGCTGGACTGATTGAACACGACGGAGGCGAGGATCACGCCGAGCAGGGCAACGCCGAGCGCGGAGCCGATCTGGCGCGATGTCGACTGGATGCCCGAGGCCTGGCCGGAGGCGGCGACGGGGACATCGGCGAGGATCACGCCCGTCAGCTGCGCCGTGGCGAAGCCGATGCCGAGGCCGTACACGAAGAGCGTCGGGATCAGGTGCCAGGCCGGGATACCGGGAGCGACGACGAGCGCGAAGGCGGCCAGGCCGATCGCCTCGAGCGCCATGCCGAGCTGGACGACGCCGCGCCCACCGAGCTTCTTCGAGATCGGCGCCGCCATGCCGGCCGTGACGAACGCGCCGACCGCGAGGCACGCGATCACGAGGCCGGATTCCGTCGCGGAGAGGCCGAGCACGTTCTGCAGGTAGAGCGGGATCGCGAAGAGCAGTCCGAATTCGCCGAGGCTCACCAGCAGCGCGGTGATGTTGCCGAAGCCGAACGAACGCAGGCGGAAGAGCTCGAGGTCGACGAAGCGGGCGCGGCCGGCGCGCCGGCGGCTGCGGGCGTTGAGCAGGAACACGGCGACGCAGATGGCCGCGAGCGCGAAGGCGAAGGGGATCACCGAGATCGCAGTGCTCGGCCAGTCCCAGCCGAAGGGCGAGAACGTCTCGACGGGCGCCCACCAGCCGTACGTGCGCCCCTCGATCAGCGCGAACACGAGCGCCGCGAGCCCGAGGCCGATGCTGATCGCGCCGACGGCATCGCCGGTCGGCTTCGCGTCCGGGTCGCGCGACTCGCGCACGTACCGCAGCGACAGCACGATCAGGACGACGGCGATCGGGATGTTGATCAGGAAGATCCAGCGCCACCCGAAGCTCGTGGTGATCCAGCCGCCGAGGATGGGGCCGAGCGCGGCCATGCCGCCGATCGTGCCGCCCCACACGCCGAACGCCGCCGCGCGCTCCTTGCCCTGGAACGTCGAGTTGACGATCGACAGCGTCGAGGGGAGCACGAGCGCCCCGCCGATGCCCTGGAGCAGGCGCGCGAGGATCAGCAGCTCGCCGCTGCCGGCCGCACCCGCGAGGATGCTGGCGCCGGCGAAGATCGCGAGGCCGGCGATGTAGACGAGGCGCCGTCCGCGCATGTCGGCGAAGCGGCCGGTGGCGATCAGCAGCGCGGCGAAGACCAGGCTGTAGATGGAGTTGACCCACTCGGCGCCGGACAGGCCGAGCTGGAGGTCCTTGATGATCGTCGGCAGCGCGACGTTGACGATCGTCGAGTCGATGATGATCAGCGCGACGCCGCCGGCGACGACGCCGAGTGCGATCCAGCGCTTCGGATCCGGTGCGGTGGCGGACTCCATGGGGGAAGGATGCCGTCTCCGGCGGCGCCTACGCCTGCAGCATCGAGAGGATGCCGTCGACGTACGCCTTCGGACGCACATCGCCGGAGGTGAGGCGCAGCGTGTAGTACCCGAGGACGACCTGCGCGAAGAGCGCGGCGCCGGCGGACTTCGGGTCGGTCCCACGAGGCAACTCGCCGGCCTCCACGGCTCGTGCGGCGAGATCGGCGAAGAGCGTGCGGATGGATGCGAAGCGGCGCTTCACGACGGCGCCGACCTGCGGGTCGCGGGCGGCCTCGCCCCAGACGTCGAAGGCGATGCCGGCGGTCGGGCCCTTCGCGATGCGGTCCACCAGCTCGACGACCTGCACGAGCGCGTCGCGGAAGCCGGGCGCCGGGTCCGCGGCGAGGATGCCGGCGAGCGCCGCTTCGGTCTGCTCGAGGTTGGCCTCGGTGATGGCGTTGACGATGTCGGCCTTGCCGGGGAAGTAGACGTAGATCGCGCCGGCCGAGACGCCGGCCTCCTCCTGCAGATCCAGCATCGAGGCGGCGTGGAAGCCGCGGCGCGAGAAGCAGGCGCGGGCCGAGTCGAGGATGTGCTGGCGACGGGCGTTGTACGTCTCTTCGCGGAGGCGCGGCATGATGGCAGCGTAGCCATAAAACGAACGAGTCGCGGATATACGCAACACCTGTCGCCTGCATCGCGCGGACGGTGGGCGTGGACATTTCCGGTCGTTTTTGTATATTGGATCCAATCTTCCGGAGGGGGAGCCCCATGGCAGCCGTCGAGGCACCTGAGTTCGATCTGCTGGACCACCAGCTGTTCGCCGCGCGCGAGCCCTGGGACATCTTCGAGTGGCTGCAGCGCGAGGCCCCCGTCTACCGCCACGCCGACGATGCCGACGGCTTCTGGTGCGTGACGAAGTACGACGACGTCCTCGACGTCCTCAAGCGAGCGAAGGTGTTCTCCTCGCAGGTCGGCGGCTCCGCGCGCATCGGCCGCGTCGAGCCGGACGTGCTCGAGGCGCGCCGCAACTTCATGGAGACCGACGCGCCGCTGCACAGCGAGTGGCGCAAGCCCTTCGCCCGCGACTTCACGCCGAAGTCGATCGCGCGCTACGAGGACCAGCTGCGCGTGATCGTCGACCAGGTGCTCGACGAGGCCTTCGAGAAGCAGGACATCTGCTTCGTGCACGACATCGCCGCGTTGATCCCGATCCGCGTGCTCGGCACGATCCTCGGCCTGCCGCCGGAGCAGTTCGACCGCTTCATCGAGCTCGGCGATCGCATGATCATCGACTCGGATCCGGAGATCGCGATCCACGTCGCCGGCTCGCCGGAGGCGGAGGCCTTCAAGTACCTGCCGTTCGGCAGCGAGGCCGCCGCCGAGCTGTGCGCGATGGGCCGGCAGACGATCGACGCGCGTCGCGGCTGCCCGAAGGACGACGTGCTGTCGATCCTCGCCAACATGGAGATCGGCGGCCACCTGCTCGGCGACCGCGATCTCGACAACAACTTCGCGCTGTTCGTCGTGGCGGGCAACGAGACGACGCGCCAGTCGATGGCGCTCGGCATGCTCGCCCTCCTGCGCGACGACCGCGCGATGGCCGAGTTCTCGCAGCCGGGCGCGGCGACCGACCAGGCCGTCGACGAGCTCGTGCGCATCGCCTCGCCGGTGTGGCACTTCCGGCGCACGGCGGTCGAGGACACCGAGATCCGCGGGCAGGAGATCAAGGCCGGCGAGCGCGTCGTCGTGTGGTTCGCCCCCGCCAACCGCGACGCCGAGGTGTTCGAGAACCCGCACGTCCTGGACTTCTCCCGCAAGAAGGACGAGCATCTCGCCTTCGGCCGGGGCGGACCGCACTACTGCCTCGGCACGCACCTCGCGCGCCTCGAGATCCGCGTGCTCTACGAACAGCTCTTCCCGCGCCTCGCGTCGATCGAGCAGACCGGCGAGGAGCGGCGGCTCGTCTCGAACTTCACGAACGGGCTCAAGCAGTTCCCGGTGCGCATCACCGCGAAGTAGCGGTCAGTCCCAGATCACCCGGCGGCCGCGCGCCTTCGGGAGCGCGCGGTCGAAGTCGCGGATCGTCGCGTCGGCGGTGAGGAGCGGCAGGTCGAGCACGCGCGCCGTCGCGTAGATCATGCGATCGGCGGGGTCGCCGTGGAAGCCCTCGGCGCCGAGCTCGACGGAGGCAGCGGCGATCTCCGCCGTCAGCGGCGCGATGCGAAACGGCGCGGTTGCCCCTGCCTGCTCGAGCCACTCGCCGATCGGGCGATCGGACCTGATGCGCCCCGCGTCGATGCGCATCGCGATCTCCCATTGGCAGATGGCCGGTACGTACGCGACCGTCGTGTGCGCGAGTACCCGCCGAGCCGAGCGCCCGACACGCCGGTCATCGCCGGTCGCGTGCCACGCCCACGTGTGCGAGTCGACGACGCAAGCGCGGTCAGACGGCGGCATTCCACTCCACGGGGATCGGCGCGATCAGCTCCTCGTCGGAGCACAGCTGCTCGAGGCTGCCGATCAGCGAGGGCGGCGCGTGCTCGGCGATGGGCTCGATGCGAACCACCGGCTTGCCGTGACGCGTCACGACGAGCGCCTGTCCCGTGCGGGCAACCTGATCGGCGAGGCGCAGGAAGTGCGCCTTGCACTCGGAGATGGCGATCGAGTCGAGACCGTCGATCTGCTCTGCGCTGCTCATATTGACCACTTTACATGGTCAAAACGCAAGCACGGCGCGCGCGGGCGCACTGCATGCGCACGCAGCGGATCGATGCCGTGTCACGTCGTGGCGGAGCGCCGGCGGCCAGGTGTGGGAGTCGCGCATCGGGTGACGGCAGCCGCACCGGCGGAGTGGCGAGACCCGGGCTCGAACCGGGGACACCGCGATTTTCAGTCGCGTGCTCTACCAACTGAGCTATCTCGCCGCTGCGCGGCACCTTACCAACCAGCCGCAATCCGGCGCGCGGGTCAGAACGCGCCGAGCGCCAGGTGCCCGAGCGCGAGCAGCGCCGCGGTGATCGCGAGCGCGCCGCCGATCAGCATCAGCAGGCCGCCCGATTTCGGGACCTCCGAGTCGGCCGGACCGCGCAGCAGCACCTGGCCGACCGAGTACAGCACGATGCCGAAGATCGCGAGCACCGCGACCGCCCACCAGATGCCGGCGATATCGCCCATGGCCGGATCCTGCCGGATGCGGCGTTGTTGCACAACCTTTACGGGGATGCCCGAAAAGCGGTGGTAGGTTGGGCGCAACCCGGAACCACCCCCTCGAGGCGGCGGCTGGTGCGCAGGAATGCGCCGCAGGGCTGCGAATCCGCCTTGGAGGCCCGCTCCCTTGCGTCGTCCCGCCGTCCACCCATCCCGCGTACTCCTCGCCATCGCCACGTGCGCGATCGCGCTCGTCGCCGCGCTGCCCGCGCAGGCGTCGCCGAAGCAGGACATCGCGAACAAGCGCGCCCAGGCAGAGGCGGCGCGCGCCGAACTCGCGCGCCTCGGCGCCCAGCTCGAGCCGGCCATCGAGCACTACAACAAGGCGGTCGAGGAGCTCAAGCAGGTCAACGCGCAGATCGCGTTCAACCAGCGGCAGATCGGCGTCACCGAGGCGAACCTCAAGGTGTCGCAGGTCGCGCTCGACCAGAAGCTCGAGCAGTCGTACCGCGTCGGGCAGCCCGACCTCCTCGCCACCGTGCTCGGGCAGCAGTCGCTGTCGCAGGTGCTCGCCGTCACCGATCTCTTCGACCGCTCGCAGCACCAGGCGGCCGACATGATCGGCGGCCTGCAGTCGACGAGGAAGACGCTGAACCGGCAGAAGCGCGACCTCCAGGTGGCGCAGGATCGCGCGCAGGCCCTGAAGGCGCAGCGCGCCGCCGAGAAGCAGAAGATCGACGCCGGCATCGCGCAGGAGCACCAGCTCGTGTCGGGCCTCGAGGGCGAGATCCAGCAGCTGATCCAGGAGGAGGCGGCCCGTCAGGAGAAGCTCCGCCAGGAGGCCCTTGCCGCGATCGCCGCCCAGCAGGCGCAGACGAACGCCGCGGGCAACGATGCTGCCGTCGCCGTCGGCGGCTCGGTCGCCGACCAGGCCACCGCCGACGCCGGCTCGGCCGATGCGGGTGCCGCTGCCGATTCGGCCGCGGCCGCGCCGATCGCCCTCCCGCCGACGGATGGCTCGACCGGCGCCCAGGCCGTCGCCGCCGCCATGCAGTACCTCGGCACGCCCTATGTGTGGGGCGGGGCCTCGCCCGGTGGGTTCGACTGCTCCGGCCTGACGATGTACGCCTACGGCCAGGTCGGCGTGGGGCTCAGCCACTACACGGGCGACCAGTGGAACGAGGGCGTGCACGTCCCGGCCGATCAGCTCCTGCCCGGCGATCTCGTCTTCTTCGGGTCCGACCTGCATCACGTCGGCATGTACATCGGCAACGGGCAGTTCATCCACGCGCCGCATACCGGCGACGTCGTCAAGATCTCGGATCTCGGCTTCGAGGGCGACTTCGCCGGCGCCGTCCGCCCGTACTGACCGGCACCGTCCGCATCGCCACTTCCCGCCGACAGGCGCGGCGCCACCCGGACTCCGGTATTCTCCCGCTCGCTGCGCGCCCGTAGCTCAGCGGATAGAGCGCTGCCCTGCGGAGGCAGAGGTCGGACGTTCGAGTCGTCCCGGGCGCACTACGCGGAGGGTTCCGGTTTCGACCGGGACCCTCTTCGCGTTGTCAGGCCAGCACGGTGGCGGTCGCCGTGCCCGCGCTGAGCTCCGCGCCGGTCTCGACGTCGACGCGCACGATCCCGATCGCCGCGGGAGCGTCGAGCCACGGCGGCCCGGTGACCGAGGTGACGACGCCGACGTCGCGTCCGTCGAGCTCGAGCACCGTGCCCGGCTCGACGACCGCGGACAGGGCGAGTCGTCGCGGGCCGCGGTTGGCATGCCCGCGTCGATGCAGGCGCGTGACGGGCTCCTGACCGATGAAGCACCCCTTGTCGAAGGAGACGGTCGCGTCGACGAGGCCGACCTCGGCCGGCATCCAGCGCTCGTCGACATCGCGGCCGAACCGCACCTCGCCGGCCTCGACGCGCAACGCCTCGATCGCGTCGGCGTCGACGAGGATGGCACCCGCGCGCTCCGCGGCGTCGAGCGCGGCTGCTGCTTCGCCCCGCGGCACCACGACGTCGATCCGCGGCAGCGCCCCCAGCGTCGTCTCGATGCGCAGTCCGGGCACGTCGATCGCCGGCGCGTCGGGTCCGACGAGTGAGAGCAGCGCCCACTCGTCCGACAGCCCGATCTCGACCTTCGAGGCGAGGCGATAGCGCGTCAGCTGCCGCACGAGCTCGTCCGCCGCGACGAGTTCGACGTCGAGCAGCAGCCGCTCCTCGCCGATGCGCGTCACGCGTAGATCCGCCAGCACCTTGGCCTTCGCCGTGAGCAGCAGCGCGCGCCGCGACTCGCCGTCGACGATGCCCGCCAGATCCTGCGTGAGCAGGTTCTGCAGGAAGATCTCGGCATCCGGCCCCGCCACCGTCACGAACGCGCGCTCGACGGCGAGCACGCCGCAGCCCGAGCGCAGCGCGGCGAGCTGGTCGGCGGGCGAGGCGGAGGCGGACATCACCCGGAGGTTCGCATACCGCGCAGGTGCGGCTGCACCACACGGCCGAGGAGGGGAAGTACCCTGCGGGGGAGAACGCTTCCTTGGTGCCGTCCGACTCCCATCACGCCCACGGCGCCATCGACGTCGCGCCGCTCCTGCCCGGGCCGAACCCGGTCTGGACGCGCAATCGCATCGGCGCGATCGCCATCGCGTTCATCGCCGCACTCGGCGCGATGCTCGCGCTGCAGGGCGTCTACCTCTCGCCCGACCGCTACTTCCTGATCCTGCTCGTGCCGGCGCTCGTCCTCGGCGTCGGCAAGGGCTACGTCCGCGACTTCCTGCCGCTGATCCTCGCGATCCTCCTCTACGAGGAGCTGCGCGGCCTCGCCCACGTCATCAACCCGGACCCGTACTTCCTGCCGCACCTCGAGTTCGACCGCTTCATCCTGCTCGGCCGCAACGGCAGCGTCGTGCTGCAGGGGTGGCTGTGGACGGGGCAGGTCTCGTGGTACGACCAGATCCTCGGTCTTCTCAACCGCGCGCACTTCATCGTCCCGCCGACGCTGCTCTTCATCATCTGGCTCGATCGACGCGAGCACTACTACCGCTGCGCGACAGCGCTCGTCGGCGCCTCGCTGATCGGCGCCGTCATCTTCCTGCTCTACCCGGCTGCACCGCCGTGGGCCGCGGCGCAGGCCGGACTCCTGCCGCCGCTCACGAAGATCGGCTACGCGCAGGCCGCCGCTGCACCCGTCTCGGCCGGCAAGTCGTGGATCGAGAGCCTGATGCTGCCCAATCCGTACGCCGCCGTGCCGAGCCTCCACACCGCGTACTCGACGCTCGTCGCGATCTTCGCGCTCAGCTGGAAGCGCCGCTTCGGCTACGTGATGCTGCTCTACCCGCTCGCGATGTACTTCTGCATCGTGTACTTCGCCGACCACTACATT
>CAWUMZ010000067.1:0-8176 GCA_963923625.1 uncultured bacterium
ATGGCGATCGACCTCGCCGACGAGGGCATTCGCGTCAACGCGATCTGTCCCGGCGTGATCGACACGCCCCAGCCGCGGCAGTTCGTGGCCGGCCTGCCGGATCCCGAAGCCGCGTTCGCCGCGTTCGAGCCGATGCACCCGATCGGGCGCGTGGGCCGCGCGGATGAGGTCGCCGACGCGATCTGCTTCCTCGCGAGCGACCGCGCCTCGTTCGTGACGGGCTCCGCCTTCATCGTCGACGGCGGGATGACGGCCGTATGAGCCGCCGGGTGCTTGTCACGGGCGGCGCCTCGGGCATCGGCGCCGCCAGCGTCGCGCGCTTCCAGGAGGAGGGCTGTCGCGTCGCCGCGCTCGACGTCGACGAGGCGATGCTCGCGCAGAGCGGGGCGGACGCGCGGGTGGCGTGCGACGTGTCCGATGACGCCTCGGTGGCGGCTGCGGTCGAGCGGGCGGTGGCGGAGCTCGGCGGCCTCGATGTCGTCGTGGCCGCGGCCGGTGTAGCCTCGCGCGGCTCCGTCGTCGAGTGCACGCCGCAGGAGTTCGGCCGCGTGATGAGCATCAACGTGCGCGGCGTCTACCTGACGTGCCGCGCGACGATCCCGCACCTGCGCGCCGCCGGCGGCGGGGCGATCGTCGTGGTCGCCTCGCAGCTCGGCATGGTCGCCGTGCCCGACGCGGCCGCCTACTGCGCCTCGAAGGGCGCGGCCGTGAACCTCACCCGCGCGATGGCCCTCGACCACGCGGCCGAGGGCATCCGCGTCAACTGCGTCTGCCCGGGCCCGACGGATACGCCGCTCGTCCAGCGGTTCTTCGAGGAGTCGGGCGATCGCGCGGCCACGCAGCAGGCGTTCGAGGACGCGGTCTCGATCGGCCGCCTGATCGAGCCCGCGGAGATCGCCGAGGCGATCGCCTACCTGGCGAGCGAGCGAGCGAAGGCGACGATCGGCACGGCCCTCGTCGTCGACGCGGGCTACACCACGCGCTAGAGGTCGGTGCGCTCCCGCCAGGGGTCGGGCTGGTCGACCTTGACGACCTTCGTCCCGGCCCAGCGGTCGCCGATGCGCTGGCGGCGCTTCGGCCCCGTGGCGATGATGAAGAGGATGCCGAGGGCGTACGGCGTGACCCACGGCAGCAGGTCGACGGGACGCGCGAGCGTGCGCTTGGCGGCGGCCATCGGCGTCAGCGGGTCGCCGCCGCCCATCACCGCCTTGATGCGCGTGACGCGCTTGCCCGGCGTCTGGCCGTTCCAGAAGTACTCGAAGAGGCCGTAGTAGAGGAGCCACCAGATCACGTAGACGATCAGGACCCACAGGGCCGGACGACCGTACGTGCCGTCCGCATGCTGCGCGCGGGAGAACACGTAGATCCAGAACAGCACGACCACCACCACGCCGTAGTCGAGCAGTCCGGCGATGATCCGGATCGTCAGCCCGCACGGCTCGGGGCCGGAGGATCCCTCGACGAGGATCCGGCGGAGCTCCGCTGCGCTGGGGCGTTCCTCGTCGTCCATGCGCGAAGGGTTGCAGGACTGCGGCGCCGTCGCGGCACGCGGCGACCCGGCTACGCTCCGGCCATGGCGCGGGTCGGTCTGGTCGGGTGCGGAAACATCGGCGGTCGCGTCGCCGGCGTCCTCGTGCGCTCCGGATGGGACGTCGTCGCATTCGATGCGGACGCCGCGCGGGCGTCGTCGGTAGGCGCGGCGACGGCGGTGGCCGTCGGGGAGCTGGCTGCGCTGCCGATCGTGCTCTTGTCCCTGCCGTCGTCGCGCGAGGTCGAGGCCGTGGTCGAGGGGCCCGGCGGGCTGCTCGAGCACGCGGCGAAGGGGCTGACGATCGTCGATCTCACGACCGCGGACCCGGCCTCGACGCGGCGACTGCATGCGCGCTGCGCCGAGCAGGGGGTCGCGTTCGTCGATGCGGGTGTCACCGGCGGCGCCGCGGCGGCTGAGCGCGGCGAGCTCGTCGTGCTCGTCGGCGGCGACGATGACGCGATCGCCACGGCACGTCCGGTGCTCGAGACGATCGCGTCGCAGATCCTGGTGATGGGGCCGAGCGGCGCGGGGCACGTGACGAAGGCGGTCAACAACGTCCTCAATGCCGTGACGCTCGCTGCCACCGGCGAGGCCATGCTGGCGGGCGTCGCGGCCGGTCTCGACCCCGTGCGCCTGCTCGAGGCGATCAACGCCGGCAGCGGCGCCTCGTGGGCGAGCGCGAACCGCTTCCCGAAGATCGTGGCGGGCGACGAGATGGCCGGCGGGCTCTCCGTCGCGCTGATGGCGAAGGACGTCGATGTCTTCCTGCGCCTGGCCGCCGAGGCAGGCACCCCGACGGAGATCGCCGAGGCGGCCGTCGCGGCCTATCGGGAGGCCATCGACGCGGGGTACGGCGATCAGGTCGCCAACGCGGTGGTCACGGCGCAGGGCGCCGGTGTGCCGCTGCACGAACGCTGATCCGATCTCCACGGGACTCGGGTTCGGATCGTCGAGATCCGAACCCGAGTCCCGGGATCAGGCCAGGTCGCCCTGGCGCGCCACGTCGAACGGGATGCGCTTGAGGAACTTGCCGTGGCCGCGCTGCGTCTTGATCTCGCCCTGATCGAACACGGTCGTGCCGCGGCACAGCGTGCTGCGGACCGAGCCGGCGACGGTCTTGCCGTCCCACAGGTCGTAGCTGACGTTCATGAACGACGTCTCCGGCGAGAACGTGAAGGGCTTCTTGGGATCGAAGATCACGATGTCGGCGTCCATGCCGGCCGAGATCGCGCCCTTCGTCGGCATCCCGAACTGCTTCGCGATCGCCGTCGACGTGATGTCGACGAGGCGGTTCATCGAGATGCGGCCCTCCTTGACGCCGTGCTCCCACATCAGGGGCAGGCGGTGCTGGATCGCGGCGAGGCCGTTCGGGATCTTCGAGAAGTCGTCCGCGCCGAGCGCCTTCTGCGGGTCGTCGAACGGGCAGTGGTCCGTCGAGATCGACTGCAGGTGGCCGTACTTGAGGCAGTCCCAGATGAAGTCCTGGTTCGACGCATCGCGGAGCGGCGGCGAGCACACGAAGCGCGCGCCCTCGGGCGCGGGGCGCTCGAGATCCGTGATGTCGGCGAACAGGTACTGGATGCAGGTCTCGCCGTAGGCGGCGACGCCGCGGGCGCGGCCCGCGATGATCTCCTCGGCGGCCGGCTGGCACGAGACGTGCACGATGAAGACCGGCGCGCCGGCCTGCTCGGCGAAGCGCACCGCGCGGCCGGTGGCCTCGGCCTCGACCCACTCGGGGCGCGTGTACGAGTGCCAGACCGGCGTCGTGTCGCCGCGGCCGAGCGCCTCGCTGACGAGGCGGTCGATGATCCAGCCGTTCTCGGCGTGGACCTGGACGAGACCGCCGTGCTCCTTCGACTCCTCGAGGACGCGCATGAAGAGGTCGTCCGTGATCATCAGGACGTCCTTGTAGGCCAGGAAGACCTTGAAGGACGAGATGCCCTGGTCGACGAGCTTCGGCATGTCCTTGAACGTGCCCTCGTCGGAGCGCGTGATCGCCATGTGGAAGCTGTAGTCCACGTGCGCGGCACCCTCGGCCCGGCCCATCCACTCGTCGAGCGAGGACTGGAGGCCGTCGGGCGCGATCTGCAGCGCGAAGTCGACGATGGCGGTGACGCCACCGGCTGCGGCCGCCTGCGTGCCCGTGTCGTAGTCGTCGGCGGTGGTCGTGCCGCCGAACGGCATCGACATGTGGGTGTGGTTGTCGATCAGGCCCGGCAGCAGGTAGCAGCCGGTCGCGTCGATCACCTCGGCGCCCTCGACGTCGCCGATCTGGCCGACCGCCACGACGGTCTCGCCGTCGATCAGGACGTCGCCCTTGGTGGTCTCGCGGGAATTGACGACGGTGCCGCCGCGGATGATCCTCTTCATCGTTCCTCCTCGCCCCTTCGGGCGCTCTCTCTGGGCGCGATCATAGCCGCGTTGAGGCGAAATGCATCGGCCGACGGTGGATTCCCGGACGGCGCGGTATCGTGGCCGCATGCTGGCCATCGGACTGGGCGTGCTCGCGGGCATTCTGTTCGCGCTCCTGACGGTGCTCGTGCGCCGCGGGATCATGCGCACGCCGGATCCCATCGCCGGCTCCGTGATCGTGGTCGGGCTCGCGACGGTGATCGTGATCGTCGAGGCGCTCGTCTCGGGGCGCGCCGCCGACCTGGCCGAGTTCCACCCGGCACTCATGTACTTCGCGATCGGATTGGTGGCGCCGGGTGCCACGCAGGTGATCTTCATGCTCGCCGTGCGCGACGTCGGCGCCAGCCGCGTGGCGATCATGATCGGCACCGCGCCGCTGCTGGCCACGATCATCGCGGTCGTGTTCCGCGGCGAGCCGCTCAAGGCGGGCCTTCTCGCGGGCACGGTGCTGATCGTCATCGGCGGTGCGTCGATCGCCTACGAGCGCAACCTGCCGGTCGGATTCCGAGCGCGCGGCATGCTGCTCGCGTTCTCGTGCGCGTTGCTCTTCGCCTGTCGCGACAACGCCATGCGCGCCGTCGGGCTGCAGACGACGATGGACCCGCGCGCCGCCACGGCCTGGGCGCTGATCGGCGCCTTCGTCGCCGTCGCCGGGTTCGCGCTGGTCACCCGCCGCGCGGAGCTGCCCGCGCAGCTGCGCACCGTCTTCATCTCGTTCCTGCCCGCCGGCATCGTCTTCGGCATCGCCTACACGACGCTGACGATCGCCCTGCACGTCGGCAAGGTGACGGTATTCGCTCCGCTCAACGCGATGCAGTCGATGTGGACCGTGCTGCTGGCGTGGCTGATCCTCGGGCGCTCCGACGGCATCGGCTTCCGTGTCGTGGCGGCGATGGTGCTCGTGGTGTCGGGTGGCATCCTGATCGGGATCTTCCGATGACGACCATCGACGCCACCGAGCTGCCCGGTCGCAAGGCCTATCGCCTGCTCGTCGACTGCGTCGTGCCGCGCCCCATCGCCTGGGTCTCGACAATGGATGCCGACGGGCGCGTCAACCTCGCGCCGTTCTCGTTCTTCCAGGCCGTCGGCGCCGAGCCGCCGAGCGTCATGCTCGCGATCGGGCGGCACCGCGACGGTGCGTACAAGGACACCGGCGTCAACCTGCGCGCCACCGGCGAGTGCGTGATCAACGTCGTCACCGACGAGCTGGCCGAGGCGATGAACGTCACGGCCGGCGAGCACCCGTTCGGCGTCGACGAGCTGAAGCTCGCGGGGCTGTCGATCGCGCCGTGCCGCCACGTCGCCGCACCGCGCGTGGCCGAGTCGCCCGTGGCGCTCGAGTGCCGGCTCGCGCAGGAGGTGCCGATCGGCGCCGACGGCGAGAACCGCTACCTCGTGATGATCCTCGAGGTCGTCGCCTTCCAGGTGCGCGACGACCTCTACGACGACGGCCGCATCGACCCCCGCCTGCTGCACCCGCTCGGCCGCCTCGGTGGCAACGCGTACAGCCATCCGGGCGAGGTGTTCGAGATGGAGCGCCCGCCTTCGACGCGCCCGTACTGAGGCGCCGTCAGGCGACGCCGTCGGCCCGGTCGCGCTCGATCGCGGCGGGATCGCGATCGGCAACCGGCCCGTAACCGCCGCCGCTCGGGCCCATCAGGCAGATCCGATCGCCGGCCTTCGCCTTGCGATACGGGAACTTGGAGTGCAGCTCCTGCTCGTCCTCGCGGCCGCGGTTGAGGATCACGCGGCCCGGCGTGCCGTCCTCGCCGCCGAACAGGCCCGGCGGCGCCCAGATCGATCCCTCGCCCTCGAGCGAGAAGCCCGTGTCCTCGAGGAACTCGATCTCGCGGATCGAGCCGAGCCCGCCGCGCCACGTGCCCGCGCCGCCGGTGCCCTCGCGCAACTCGTACTGCGTGACGCGCAGGGGGTAGTGCGACTCGATGTCCTCAACGGGGTTGTTGCGCGTGTTCGCGTACAGCGTGTCGACGGCGTCCATCCCGTCCTTGCCGTGGCGCGCGCCGTAGCTGCCCTCGTGGATGTCCATGTAGACCCAGTGGCCACCCTCCTGGAGCCCCGAGTACGAGACGATCTTGAGCGTGCCGGTGCCGGCGCTGACCGCCTCGGGCAGGATCGGCGCGAGCGCGCGCATGAGCGTGTCGGCGACGAGATTGCCGCCGCAGAAGCGCGCGATCGTCGGCGCCGGGAACGTCGGGTTGGCGAGGCAGCCCTCCGGCGCGGCGATCGTGATCGCGCGGAACAGCCCCGAGTTCGTCGGCACCGCATCGTGGGTGTCCGTGTCGAGGAGGATCGAGCGGAGCGCGACCCAGACGGCGAGGTCGACCGTGCCGACGAACGGCATGTTGATCGGCAGGTCGATCTGCGGCGACGTGCCGGCGAGGTCGACGGTCAGCTCGGACCCCGCGATCGTGACGGCGACGCGGACGACGAGGTCGCGATAGGCGGGATCGGGATGGTCGGGGTAGCCGTCGAGGCGACCTTCCGCCGTGTACGTCCCGTCCGGCAGGCGCTCGATCTCGCGGCGCATCATCCGCTCGGAGTAGTCCATCACGTCGGCGCAGGCCAGCCGGAACGTCTCGAGACCGTACCGGTCGATCAGCTCCGCGAGACGCTCGGCGCCGATCTTCGCCGCCGTCACCTGCGCCTCCATGTCGCCGACCACGAGGTGCGGGGCGCGCACGTTGTCCTCGATCAGCTGCCACAGCACGGCGTTGACGCGTCCCTCGTCCTCGATCTTGAGCGCGTTGAAGTGGAGGCCCTCGGCGTAGGCGTCGCCGGCGTCGACGATGCCGCAGGTGCCGGGCGAGAGCGCGCCGAGGTCGAGGTGGTGCGCCGTCGTGCCGGAGAACGCCACGAGCTCGCCGGCGTGGAACACGGGCACGATGAAGCCGACGTCCGGCTGGTGCGAGGCGCCGTAGTAGGGGTGGTTGTGGATGACGACGTCGCCGGGGCGCCACTCCTGGCCCGTCTCGCGGAAGCGGCGCTCGATGCCGCGCACGTAGCCGGGGATCGGGCCGGACTGCAGGGGCGTCGACTGCACCGACTCGCACAGCTGGTTGGCGTCGGCGTCGCACAGGGCGCAGCCGAAGTCCTCCGACTCGCGGATGATCGACGAGTACGACATGCGCGCGAGCTTGTGGCCCATCTCGACGGCGATCGAGTCGAGGCCGCCGGCGATGACGGCGGTGGTGACGGGGTCGAGGCGGCTCATGCGGTGGCCTCCCGGGTCAGCACGAGGTTGCCCGCGGCGTCGGCGCAGCCGCTCCAGCCCGGTGGGACGACGGTGGTCGTGTCGGCGTGCAGGACGATCGCGGGGCCGGGGAACGGCTCGCCGACGGGGAGCTTCGCGCGCTCCAGAAACGGCGTCGCGTGCGTCGCGAGCGCGCCGTCGACGCCGGGGAAGCGCACCGGCTGCTCGGCCACGGTCGCCTCGGAGAGCGTCCCGCTCGTCACCGGCAGCGCGTCGATGGTCGGGCGCCGGCCGATGGCGGTGACGCGCGCGTTGACGATCTCGATCGGGTCGCCGTGGGCCTTGCCGTACTCGCGGGTGTGCAGGTCGTGGAAGCCCGCGAGCGCCGCCTCGGCGAACGGACCGTCGACCAGCGGCAGGCGCAGCTCGTAGCCCTGTCCGACGTAGCGGCAGTCGAGCGCGCGCGTCACCGCGATATCGCCGTCGGCCACGCCGTCCTCGTGCAGCCAGGCACGGAGGACCTGCTCGATGTCCGCGAGCTCGGCGTTGATGCGCGTGGTATCGACCGCGCCCTCGACCATGAAGACGGTGCGCATCTGGTCGTACTTGAGATCGCTCGTGAGCAGGCCGTTGGCGGAGGTGATGCCCGGATACGGCGGGACGAGCACCTCCGGGACATCGAGCAGCTCGGCGACCTCGGCGGCGTGCAGCGGGCCGGCGCCGCCGAACGCGACGAGCGCGAAGTCGCGCGGGTCGTGGCCCTTCTCGATCGTGCGCGAGCGGATCGCGCGCGCCATGTTCGCGTTCGCGATCGTGAGGATGCCCTGTGCGGCCGCCTCCTCGTTCATGCCGAGCTCCGCCGCCAGCGGCGCGATCGCGGCCTGTGCCGCTGCGAGATCCAGGCGCATGCGACCGCCGAGGAAGCGCTCGGCGTCCAGTCGTCCGAGCAGGAGGTGCGCATCGGAGATCGTGGGCTCGGTGCCGCCATGTCCGTAGCACGCCGGGCCGGGCCTGGCCTTGGC
>CAWUMZ010000068.1:0-8135 GCA_963923625.1 uncultured bacterium
AGTTTGACCTTGTTGGCATTGCCCCCGCTCCCGCTAGTGGACGAGCTGCCGCCACCACCACCGCTTTGGCTTCCACCGCTACGTGCGACCGTGAACTTGGGAGCGGAGAAGGAGATATCCGAGATCGTCAGGAACTCGCCGCTTGTGCCGTTGGCGCCCGTCGTCCAAGGCGTCCAACCGGGGAGGAACGTGCCGGCATCTCCGGAGCGCGTCACAGACAGGATCGCCGGATCAAACGACGCGACTGACGTGCTGAAGAGGGACAGCACGCTGTCGGGCAGAAGTGCGAAGAATCGACCGGCACGATCCGTGCCGTCGGCGTTCTTATGAGGGGCCGCGATGCCGTACGTGAGGTTCGGAGGTGCGCCGTCGAGCGAACCGATGAACGCGCTCTCCGATCCGAAGAGGGCGCCCGCCAGGCTTGGGCTCAAGGTGGTGTCCATGCTGAGGATCAGCGAGGGCTCGAGGTACTCGTGATCGGCCTGCGGCACATCGCATGTCGATACGGGGATCTGGGAGCAGCCGCCGCTGTTCATCACCGGGACGGTCTTCGGCGTGAATTTCAACTCGACGTCACCAGTGGCGCCCGTGGAAACGGTGTCAGTCCAGTATGCGGGGACGCCGCTTACCCAGGTCCAGCGGAGCGACGAGTAGGCCGCCTTGAACCCGATTGTGATGTCGATCATCGACGACGACGTGATGGCTGGGTACTGCGATGCAGTCGACGTGAAATTCTCGCTCCAAGAGGTGCCGTCCGAAGAGTGGGCGAGATAGACCGAAACGCGATTCGGGGGGTCGTAGCAATTGGCGGTTTCGGGGGTTTGGGACGTATTGCACCCGTTTGTCGGCGAGATGAAGGCGTAGACGTCGCTGACGTGGCCGCCGATCGTGGCTGCTTGTGGCGCCCACCCGTTCGTGCCATCCGCCGAGTCGGGCACCACGAGATCGACGAAGGTGTTGCCCGCGTCATTCGATACGCGCAGGCTCTTGATGTACGGGCGACCGGCCACGTTGCCGATCGACGGCGTGTAATCCCAGCCCCAATGAGACGAGGTGGCGTGGTCAAGGCCTCGCGATGACGTTGCCTGCTCGTTCTGGCCCGAAGCGTCGGTGAGCGCGGCCAGCGCACTACCGGTCGACGCGAGCAGTCCCAAGGCGATGGCGGTCACAAGAAAACCGAGTCGGCGGGCGGTACGCATTTGATCACTCCTCCTCCGAGTTCGGAGACTCGGGATGCAACGAGTGTAGTGCCCGTTCCACGATCTGGGAAGGGCGCGATACCGAACGGTCACCCGGGAAGGTGAGTCAGCCCACACTCCGCAGCGCGTCGAGCGCGCTCGGGTTCTCCAGCGTCGAGAGGTCGCCGGGGTCCTCGCCGAGCAGCACCGCGCGGACGGCGCGGCGCACGACCTTCTGGCTGCGCGTCTTCGGCAGCTCGGTCACCTGCAGGATGCGCTCGGGGCGGAAGGCGGGGCCGAGGTCGCGCTCGACGGCCTTGCGGAGCCGCAGCTGGAGGTCGTCGTCGAGGTCGAGGCCGTCGCCGAGGACGACGAGGCAGTGGACCGTCTCGCCCTTGAGCGGGTGCGGCAGACCGACGGCGCAGGCCTCGCGCACATCCGGGTCGGCGACGAGGGCCGACTCGTACTCGGCGGGGCCGATGCGCTTGCCGGCGACGTTGATCGTGTCGTCGGAGCGGCCGTGCAGGAACCAGCTGCCCTCCGACGTGTGCGTGGCCCAGTCGCCGTGCGTCCAGATGTCGGGATAGCGCGACCAGTACGTCTCGATGTAGCGGTCGGGCGCGTTCCACAGCCCGCGCGTCATGCTCGGGAACGGCGCCTTGACGACGAGCTCGCCGACCTCGTCGATCAGCGATCCGCCCTCGGCGTCGAGGACATCGACGGCCATGCCGGGAACCGGGCGGCCGAGCGAGCAGGACGAGAGCGGCAGCGTGATGTCGCAGCCGATGATGACCGCGCCGATCTCCGTGCCGCCCGAGATGTTCATGATCGGCCGGCGGCCCTCGCCGACGACGCTGAACAGCCACGCGTACGGCTCCGGATTCCAGGGCTCGCCCGTCGAGCCGAACAGCCGCAGCGCGGAGAGGTCGGCGGCGCGGTGGAAGTCGTCGCCGTGGCCCTGAAGCACGCGGATCAGCGTCGGCGAGATGCCGAGGAACGTCAGGCGCTGGCGCTCGGCCAGCTGCCAGAGACGGCCGGCATCGGGGAAGTCGGGTGCGCCGTCGAGGCACACCATCGTCGCGCCGCGGGCGTGCGCGCCGATCGTGATCCACGGGCCCATGATCCAGCCCATGTCGGTGAACCACATCACGCGATCGTCGGGGCGCAGATCGGCGACGAGCCGCGCCTCGAGCGCGACCTTCACCAGCAGGCCGCCGTGCGTGTGGACCGCGCCCTTCGGCCGGCCGGTCGTGCCCGACGTGTAGTAGACGAAGATCGGCGACTCGCTGTCGACCCAGACGGTCGGGCAGTCGGCGCCATCGGCGCGGTCGACGAGTTCGGCGTAGTCGCGGTGCGCGTGGTCCTCACCGCCGACGATGACGACGTGCTCGACCGGCGCGATCGCGAGCGCGTCCTCGACGGTGGCGCGGACCGGCACGGCCTTCCCGCGCCTCGTCGTCGTATCGGCGGCGATCACCGCCTTGACGTCGCAGTCCTCGAAGCGCGCGGCGATCGCGGGGGCGGAGAAGCCGGAGAAGATCGGCACGGCGATCGCGCCGATGCGCGCGATCGCGTACATCGAGGCGGTCGCCTCGACGCCCATCGGCAGCACGAGCGCGACGCGATCGCCCTCGCCGACGCCGAGTTCGAGCAGCGCCTGGCCGAGACGGCCGATCTCGTCCCACAGCTCGGCGAACGTGCGCGTGCTCTCGGACTGGTCCTCGTGCTCGACGACGATCGCCGTGTGGTCGCCGCGGCCCGCGACGTGCTGGCCGACGCACGACCAGGCGACGTTGAGGCGCCCGCCGTTGAACCACGTCGTCCACGGGATGCCGGCCGAGTCGTCGAGGACGCTCGTCCACTCCGTCTCCCAGCCGAGCTCGAGCCAGCGCGCCGCCGCGTCCCAGAAGGCCGCGGGCTCCGCGACGGAGTACGCGAGCAGTTCCTCGTACGAGGCGAGGCCGAGGTGCCGTGCGAGGGCGGTCGACTGCGCGGCGTCGATCGACGCCGCGTCCGGGATCCACAGGTGATCGCTCACGCGTGGAAGCCTAGTCCTACGTGTCGAGCGCCTGCGTGATTCCCTCGGCCTCGCGGCGGATGCCGCCGCAGACGATGCCGCAGAGGTCGAGCACGGTGGCGTCGATGATCGCGTACGGCGTGCGCACGCCGTCGCGTCGGCGGCCGACGATGCCCGCGCGCTGGAGGATCGCGATGTGCTTCGAGATGTTCTGCTGCGTGGTATCGAGCTGCTCGGCGAGCTCGCCGACCGTCAGCTCGCCGTCGCGCAGCAGGTCGAGCATGCGGATGCGCATCGGCTCGCCGAGCGCGCGGAAGCGGTTCGCGACGATGTCGACGACGAGCGGCGGGAGCGGGTGGGGGACGTTCGCGGTTGCGGCCATGGGTCGACTTTACCACCAATCAGTTGTAGAGTTGTTCCTACGAAACCGTTGGGACAGCATCTCAGATGCCGTCCCGCACGACCAGCCCGGCGCTCCCCCGCCGGGCAGCAGGGAGCACGACATGGGCCTCTTCGGCAGCAAGCACCCCTCGATCGACGTCAACGAGGCCAACCGCCGTGCCCTCGCCGGCGAGGTCGTGCTCGTCGACGTCCGCGAGGCGAACGAATGGAAGAGCGGCCATGCGCCGATGGCGCGGCACATCCCCGCCGGCCAGCTCGCCTCCCAGCTGCCCGAGCTCGCGAAGCTCGGCAAGCCGATCGCGTTCATCTGCCTGTCGGGCGGGCGCAGCGGCAGCGCGTGCGGCGCGGCGGCGAAGGCCGGCCTCGACGTGATCAACGTCAAGGGCGGCATGGGCGCGTGGTCGAGCGCCGGCCTGCCCGTCGCGCGCTAGGACTCGTCGAACGTCCAGCCCGACAGCTGGTCGAGCGAGACGCGGATGATCGCGCGGTGCTCGGCGCGGCTCGCCTCGTACGCCGGCACGAGCCACGGCATCACGTAGCGGCGCATGATCGCGGCGCGCTCCGCCGTGACATCGATGTCGTCGTCATCGCCCAGCACCACGGCGCGGCCGCTGCCCATCGCGCCGCGCAGGGGGAATGCGGTCTCCGCGACGCTGAACGACAGGTGGCCGCCGCGTGCCACGCGCTGAACCCACTTGCGGTGGTGGCCCGACCAGATCAGCAGGTCGTCCGAGTCGTCGATGCGGAACCAGACGGGCACCGTCACCGTCGTGCCATCGGGGCGGGCAGTGGCGACATGCGCGATCTGCGCCGGCCAGGAGCGGAGGAAGTCGAGCGTCTGCGCGCGGTCGAAGTCGGGCATGGCGCCAGCCTACCGCGCGGGTGTCCTGCTGAAGGCCGCGCCCATGCGATAGTGCGGCTGTGGCACACGGCGCACCACAGGGGCTCGGACGCGGGGTGCCGGCCTGTCTGCACGAGCGGTCGTTCCGCCTGCTGCTGACCGGCCAGGCGATCTCGATCATCGGCGACGCGATCTCGATGATCGCCCTGCCGTTCGCGATCCTCGCGATGGGCGGCTCGGTCGGCCAGGTCGGCCTCGTGCTCGCCGCGCGCGCCATCCCCAACGCGATCTTCCTGCTGGTCGGCGGCGTCTGGGCCGACCGCCTGCCGCGACGTCTCGTGATGCTGACGAGCGACCTCGTGCGCGGGCTGATGATGCTGCTCGTCTTCGCCGCGCTCGTCTCCGGGAGCGGCTCGATCTGGGTGCTCGTCGCGCTGATGGCCGTGTACGGCATGGGCGAGGCGTTCTTCCGTCCCGCGCTGTCGGGGATCATCCCGCAGACCGTGTCGGCCGAGCGGCTGCAGGAGGCGTACGGCCTGCTCGCGACGACGCCCGCGCTCGGCATCGCCGTCGGCGGCGCGATCGGCGGCGCGCTCGTGGCGCTGATCAGCCCGGCCGGCGCGATCGCGTTCGACGCCGCCTCGTTCGGCATCAGCGCGATCTGCCTCGCGCTCATGCACACGCAGGGCACGCCGAGCCCGTGGAAGAACCGCGACTTCCGCCACGACCTGCGCGAGGGGTGGACGGCGTTCTCGTCGCGGCACTGGCTCGTCGTCGTGGTCGTCGGCGAGGTGCTCTACGCGCTGTTCGTGATGCCGTCGATCTACGCCGTCGGTCCCGCGATCGCGGATCAGAAGCTCGGCGGGTCGAGCGCCTGGGCGGTCGTCGTGTCGGGCTTCGGCATCGGCTTCCTGATCGGCGGTCTCACGGCGATGAAGCTGCGTCCGCAGCGACCGCTGGTCCTGTCGTACATCCTCTGCATTCCGTTCGCGTTCTTCTTCATCGCGCTGGCGCTCGCGCCGCCGGTGCTCGTGCTCGCGGTCGCCGCGATCGTCGCGGGCTCCGTCATCTCCATCTCGGGCACGCTGCTCGAGACGACGATCACGCGCGAGGTGCCGCCCGAGCTGCGGTCGCGCGTCGGCTCCTTCCGCACGCTCGGCAGCGTCGCCATGCTGCCGGTCGGCATGATCCTCGTCGGACCGATCACCGGCGCGTTCTCGAACACGGGGGCGGAGGTCCTCGCCTTCGTCGCCGTGCTCGCCAACGCCGCGTTGGTGCTCGGCACGCCGAGCGTCCGCGCGCTGCGCGCGAAGGACCCGGAGGCCGTGCCAACGGCCGAGGGCGATGACCCGCTCGACGCGCTCTCGCCGATCGAGTCGGCCGTCTGATGGACAAGCAGGCGCTGCGCGGCGAGCTGCGCGCACGGCGTCGCGCGCGCTCGGAGGCGGAGCTCGAGGCGTGGGGCACGCTGCTCGCCGCGCACGTCGGCAGCATCCCCGGCCAGACGCTGACGGCGTTCGTCGGCGCGGGCGGCGAGGTGCCCACGCTGCCGCTGCTCGATGCGCTCGTCGCCGATGGCCGCCGCATCCTGCTGCCGATCACGCTCGACGACATGAACCTCGACTGGGCCGAGTACACGGGCTCCGACGATCTCGTCCCCGCATCGCTGGGCCTGCTCGAGCCGACCGCGCCGCGCCTCGGACTCGACGCGATCGCCGAGGCAGACGCGATCCTCGCACCGGCGCTCGCCATCGACCGCCTCGGCAATCGCCTCGGACAGGGCGGCGGCTGCTACGACCGCTCGCTGCCGCGCGCCACCGGCGAGGTGATCGCGATCGTCGCCGATGACGAGCTGCTCGAGTCGGTGCCGACCGAGCCGCACGACCTCCCTGTCGCCGCGGTCATCACGCCCTCGGCCGGCCTGATGCGCTTCCCGCGCGGCTGACAGCGCGCAGTCGCCTCCCGGTACGCTTCGCGCATGGCCGACCTCGGGGAGCACGGAATTCGGAACGCGGAGCAGGAGGCGCACTACGCGCAGCTGAAGGAGCAGCGCGGGCGCCTCGACGGGCTGTACGGCACGCTCACGCTGCATCGCGAGCTGGCCGGGATGATGCTCGAGATCGGGCGCTTCTACCGCACCGCGGCGACCGTGCCGGACCGGTATCGCGAGGCGGCCACGCTGGCGGTCGCCAACGAGACGAAGTGCGCGTACGTCTGGTCGAAGCACGAGCCGACCGCCCGCACGAGCGGCATGCCGCAGGACGCGATCGAGGCGCTGCGGGCCGGACGCTACGACGACGCGGCGCTGTCGGCCGAGGAGCGCGACGCCGTGGCCACTGCGCTGGAGGCACTGGCGCTGCGCTCGATTCCCGCGGACCTGCAGGAGCGCGTCATCGCGACGTGGGGCGTTGAGGGACTGCTCGAGCTGAGCGTCCTCGCCGGCGTCTACCGGATGATCGCCGGCTACCTCGCCTCGATCGACGTGCCGCTGCCGCCCGACGGTCGCGATCCCTGGGGTCCGTCGCCAGGCCCCGGCCTCGGCGGCGCGTAGGCGCTAGATCGCCGGGCGGCGGTCCGCCCACGGACGGATCGCCTCGACGGCCGCGCCGATGCGCATCGCCACGTCGTCGCGATCCTTGCGCGTGATGATCTGCAGCCCGACCGGCAGACCCTCATCGGACCAGCCCGCCGGCACGCTCAGCGCCGGGCAGGGGCTCGTGAAGTTGAACTGGCTCGTCATGTCGAGGGCGAAGTAGCGGCCGTCCTCCTCGGTCCGGTACTGGGCGTACTCGTCCGTGTCGATCGGCAGCGGCAGCTGCGCCATCGTCGGGCAGAGCAGCGCGTCGAAGTCGCGGTGCACCGCCGCGAGCTGCTCCCACGCGCGCTGGCGCACGAGCTCGAGCCGCTTGAACGTGACGGCGTCCATCTTCAGCCCGTGCTCGATCAGCCGGCGGACCGTCGGGTCCATCCGGTCGCCGAACTCGGGCAGCGTGTCGCCGAACCACGCCGCGAGGTACACGCTCCAGTGCTCGCCCCACGCGTCGGCGACCTCGCGGGTCCAGCCGAGCTCGACCTCCTCGACGATCGCGCCCGCATCGGCGAGCGCCGCCGCGGCGCTGCGCACCTCGCGCTCCACCTGGCTGTCGACGATGTAGTCGCCGAGATCGACGTCGAGCGCGAGCCGGAGCCCGCGCACGTCACGCGGCAGCGGCGACGTCCAGTCGAGCATCGTCGTCTGCGAGAGCGCGTCGCGGTCGTCGTAGCCGGCTGCCGCGAGCATGAACAGCCGCGCGTCGTCGATCGTGCGCGCGAGCGGCCCGAAGTGGTGGATCGTGTCCCAGCTGGACGGCACGACGTCGAGCGGGATGCGGCCGAACGCGGGCTTGAGCCCGACGAGGCCGCAGTAGCTCGCGGGGATGCGGACCGAGCCGCCCATGTCGGTGCCCTCGGCGAGCGGCACGCAGCCGGTCGCGACGGCGACGGCCGAGCCGCCCGACGAGCCGCCCGGATTGAGCTCGGGGTTCCACGGGTTGCGCGTCGGCCCCCACAGCGGGCTGCGCGTGAAGCTCGAGTACGCGAATTCGGGGGTGGTCGTCTTGCCGACGACGATCGCACCCGCGGCGCGCAGGCGCTCGACGATGACGCTGTCGTGGTCGGGCACGTGATGCTCGTGCGAGTACGAGCCGAGCGTCGTGCG
>CAWUMZ010000069.1:0-8075 GCA_963923625.1 uncultured bacterium
CTCGGCGTCGCGATGCTGATCGCGGGCTACGTCCTGCCCGCGACGGCGACCGCCGCGGCCGTGCTGTTCGCGCTGATCGCCGTGCTGGAGGGCGTCGCCATGGCGCGTCCGGGCGGCGCGGGTCTGCGCCGCCTACCGACGGCGGACGAGATCGACGCCGTCGATGCCGCGGTCGCCACCGGACCGGCCGAGGTGATCGGCCACCGGCGCGTCGTGGTGCGGTCGACCGGCGGTGCCGAGTACCTGTCGCTGGAGGTCCTGGTGCGCCAGCGGGCGACGCCGGAGCGCGCGCAGGAGATCCGCGAGGCGCTCGAGCGGTCGATCCGCGGCGCCCTGCCCAGCCTTGTCGTCAGCGTGCGCATCCGCGTGGGCGAGCTGCCGCCGCCCGGACCGGAGGATCCGACGCGCGATCTCGACGACTCGCGCACGCTGGTCTTCGACGAGGAGGCGACGCGCTTCGCGGACGAGCAGCCCACCGAGCTGATCGAGGATCAGCCCACGGAGACGGCGATCGACCCCGTGCTACCGTCCGCGCCATGGGAGGAGCGATGACACCGGAGGCGGCGCTGGCCGACCTGCTCGAGGTCTCCGACCGCCTGCGCAGCATCGCCCTGTTCGACGAGAGCGGAGCGGTGGTGGCCGAGATCGGCGGACTCGGACCCGCCGCACTCGGCATCCTCGGCGCCGCCGACGATGCCGCGCGCCTGCTCGGCCGACCGCCGGTGCACCAGTGCGAGGTCGGCCTGCCGGAGGCGCTCGTCTTCGCCGTGCGCGAGCACGGATTGGCCGCCGTCGCGGTGGCCGATCCCGATGCCACCGCCGGCCTCGTCTTCTACGACCTGCGCGAGGCGCTGCGCGGCCTCGCCGGAGCCGCCTGATGCGCCGCGCGCTCGGCCTGCTCGCGGCGGCAACCGTCGCCGCCGGTGCAATCGTGCTGGTGCGCCGCCGCGCCGCCGTGTCGGCGCCGCGAGCCGACCTGTACTTCGCCGATGGCTCGATGCTCTCGCTCGATGACGAGGCACCCGAGATCGACGGCCTGATGCGCGCAGCCCGCGCCGCCCTGGGAGACCACCGATGACCGATCTCGCCGACCGCATCCGCGCCGTCGCCTACCTCGAGGGCGACTTCGTCCTCCGCTCGGGCCGCCGCAGCAGCTTCTACCTCGACAAGTACCGCTTCGAGACCCAGCCCGACCTGCTCCGCGAGATCGGCGAGCTGCTCGCCCAGCGGATCAGCGAGGTCGAGCCGGCCGCCGTTCGCATCGCGGGCCCCGAGCTCGGCGCCGTCGCCCTGGCCGCGTCGGCCAGCATGGCCTCGGGGCGGCCGTTCCTGATCGTGCGCAGCGCCGCCAAGGACTACGGCACGTCCAACCGCCTCGAGGGCATCTTCGAGGAGGGCGAGCGCGTCGTGGTCGTGGAGGACGTCGTCACGAGCGGCGGGGCCGCGCTGGACGCCGTGCGGAGCCTCCGCCAGGTCGGCCTGATCTGCGAGACGGTCGTCTGCGTCGTCGATCGCGGCGAGGGCGGGGCGGAGGCGATGGCCGACGCCGGCGTGCGTCTCGAGCGCCTGCTCGACGCCGATGCGCTTCGGCTCGGGCGCTAGAGCGCACGCCGTCATTTGGCTCTGTTGAGCCATTCTCAAGCGGTTTTGGCTTATCTACGCGGGTCGTTTCGCGCAAACCCGCATCGTTGAGCGAAAGTCCGTCCGATGGGGGTGGTACCTTCGTGCCGTTCACAACCGCCTGGAGGGAAATATGACCAAGGCAGAGTTCATCGACGAGGTGGCACGCAAGACCGGCCAGAGCAAGAAGGACGCTGGCGACGCGGTCGAGGCGGTGCTGAGCACGATCACCGACACGCTCAAGCGCGGCGGCGACGTGACGTTCACCGGCTTCGGGAAGTTCACCGTGCAGGCGCGCGCCGCCCGCACCGGCGTCAACCCCCGCACCGGCGAGAAGGTGCAGATCGCCGCGACGAAGGTGCCGAAGTTCTCGGCCGGCTCGCAGCTGAAGGCCAGCGTCAAGGGCTGAGTCGCCTCGCCACGGGCAACCGTGGCCTTGCGCTACCGCGGCCGCTCCGTCCCCTCGGGGATGGGGCGGCCGCTCTGCGTTCCGGGCACCGCCGATGCGCGTAGTAGCGTGACCGCTCGATGACCGCGCCATTCGGAGACCGCCTGGCCGCCAAGGTGGCCGAGACCGGCAGCGCGCTCTGCGTCGGCATCGATCCGCGCGGACCGTTCCCCGACGCGGTGCTGCGCGGCCTGTCCGAGAGCCGCTCCGGCCATGCCCGCGCCGTCGAGCGCTACTGCCAGGGCCTGATCGAGGCCGCTGCGCCGTACTGCTGCGCGATCAAGCCCCAGGTCGCCCTGTTCGAGCTGTACGGCGGCTACGGGCTGACGGCGCTCGACGCGGTCTGCGCGACGGCCCGCGAGCACGGGCTGCTGATCATCGCCGACGCCAAACGCGGCGACATCGCCTCCACCGCGACCGCGTACGCGGAAGCCTGGATCGGCATCCGTCCGGGCGAGAGCGAACCGCTCGCCGACGCCGTCACCATCAACGCCTACATGGGACCCGACACGGTCGAGCCGTTCCTCGAGGTCGCCGACCGCCATGGCGCCGGCCTGTTCATCCTCGCGCGCACCTCGAACCCGGGCGCCGCGGATCTCGAGGAGCAGGCGCTCGCCGACGGGGGCGAGGTCTGGGAGCGCGTGGCCGGCTGGATCGACGGCTGGAGCGAGGGCCGCACGGGGGAGAGCGGTGTCTCCAGCGTCGGCGCCGTGATCGGCGCGACCGCGCCCGCCGTCGTCCGCACCGCGCGCGATCGCATGCCGTCGACGCCACTGCTGCTGCCCGGCGTCGGCGCCCAGGGCGGCCGCGTCGAGGATCTGGCGCCCGCCTTCGAGAACCACGCGGCCGGTGGGCTCGTGGTCGCCGCGCGCAGCGTGATCGAGGCCTGGCGCGGGACGGACGGCGACTGGATGGCCGCCGTCGCGGAGGCCGCCCGCGCGCACCACGCGGCCGTCACGCGACTGACGGCCTGAGTCGACGGAGCGGCTACGCTTCGCGTCGCAGCGCCGGCCGGAGCCCCTGCGGTGAACCCGCCTCCCCACGCGCTCCCGCTCGGACTACAGTCCCCACCGCATGATCATCACCGTCACCCCGAACGCCGCGCTCGACAAGACCATCCAGGTCCCGAGCATGCAGATCGGCATGCGCCACCGCGGCGCACACGGCTTCGTCGCCCCGGGCGGCAAGGGCATCAACGTGGCGCGCTCGCTGCTGCTCCAGCAGCAGCCCGTGATCGCCACGGGCCTCGCCGGGGGCGAGACGGGCTCCCGCATCCAGCGCGAGCTCGACGCCGAGGGCCTGCTCAACGACTTCGTGCGCATCGAGGGCGAGTCGCGCAGCTCCACGGTGCTGATCGATCCGACCAACGGCCGCCAGACCGAGATCATCGAGAACGGCCCCAGCGTCACGGCCGCCGAGCTCGACGCGCTGCTCGACCGCCTCGAGTACATCGCGCGTGACGCGTCCGTGATCGTGCTCGCGGGCTCGCTCCCGCGCGACGTGCCGGAGGACTGGTACGCCGACGCGATCAAGCGCCTCCGGCGCACCGGCGCGCAGCTCGTGCTCGACTCCGAGGGCGAGCCGCTGCGTCAGGCCGTCGCCGCCGAGCCGCATCTCGTGGCCCCGAACCAGCTCGAGGCCGAGGAGCTCGTCGGGCACGAGTTCGCGGGCGAGGGCGACCTCGTCGACGCGCTCGAGGAGATCGCCGACATGGGACCGCGCAGCGTCCTGATCACGCACCCCGGCGGCGCCGTGCTGCTGCTGCGCGAGAACGGCCAGGAGCGCCGCCTGCGCGTCACCATCCCGCGCGTCGAGGCGATCAGCACCGTGGGCGCCGGCGACGCCCTGCTCGCCGGCTACCTCGCCTCGCGTCGCCGCGATGCCTCGCCGGAGGACGCGCTGCGCCACGGCGTCGCCTGTGGCACCGCCAGCACCCTCGTGCCCGGCGCGGGCGTGTTCGACCCGCGCGAGGTCAAGCGCCAGGTGGCGCTGACCGAGGTGCACGAGCTCTCGCTGCGCTGATCCTCCCGGATGCATTCGGGCCTCCGTCCGAAGGCGCGACTAGTGTCCGTGACAGGCATCGACAGATAGCGCAGGCGGGCTCCGGAGTGCCGGATCCCGGTCGCCGAAAGGACGCGGATACCCCGGTGGAGATCGAAATCGGACGTGGCAAGAAGGCGCGACGCGCCTACGGCTTTGACGACATCGCGATCGTGCCCTCGCGGCGCACGCGCGACGCCGAGGACGTGGACATCGGCTGGAAGCTCGGCCCGTACCTGATCGAGCTCCCGCTGCTCGCCTCCGCGATGGACGGCGTCGTCTCGCCCGCCACCGCGATCGAACTCGGCAAGCTGGGTGGCCTCGGCGTCCTCAACCTCGAGGGCCTGTGGGGCCGCTACGCCGACGCCGACGCCGTGCTCGAGGAGATCGCCTCGCTGCCGCCCGAGCTCGCCACGCGGCGCATGCAGGAGATCTACGAGGCGCCGCTCGATCCCGATCTGATGGCGCAGCGCGTCAAGGAGATCAAGGCCGCCGGCGTCATCACCGCCGCCTCGCTCACGCCGCAGCGCGTGCGCGACAACTGGGAGGCCGTCGTCGCCGCCGGCCTCGACGTCCTCGTGATCCAGGGCACGGTCGTCTCGGCCGAGCACGTGTCGCGCAGCGTCGAGCCGCTCAACCTCAAGGAGTTCATCGCCTCCGTCGGCATCCCGTGCGTCGTCGGCGGCTGCGCCAGCTACCAGACCGCGCTGCACCTGATGCGCACCGGCGCGGCCGGCGTCCTCGTCGGTGTCGGGCCCGGCGCGGCGTGCACGACGCGCGGCGTCCTCGGCGTCGGCGTCCCGCAGGCCACGGCCATCGCCGATGCGGCAGCGGCCCGCGTCCAGCACCTGCTCGAGACGGGCCAGTACGTCAACGTCATCGCCGACGGCGGCATGCGCACGGGCGGCGACATCTCCAAGGCGATCGCGTGCGGCGCCGACTCCGTGATGATCGGCTCGCCGCTGGCCCGCGCCCACGAGGCGCCCGGCAAGGGCACGCACTGGGGCATGGCGACGTTCCACCCGACGCTGCCCCGCGGCGCACGGGTCAAGACGTCGCAGGTCGCCACGCTCAAGGAGATCCTGCTCGGCCCCGCCAACGAGAACGACGGCACGCTCAACCTGATGGGCGCGCTCCGCACCTCGATGGCGACGACCGGCTACGAGACGATCCACGAGTTCCAGAAGGCCGAGATCATGGTCGCGCCGGCGCTGCAGACCGAGGGCAAGAAGCTGCAGCGCGAGCAGGGCATCGGGATGTCGCGCTAGCCCGGTGAGCGTCGATCGCCCGATCATCGTCCTCGATTTCGGGGCCCAGTACGCGCAGCTGATCGCCCGCCGCATCCGCGAATGCCGAGTGCTGTCCGAGCTCGTGCCGCACGACATCTCGCTCGACGAGATCCGTGCGCTCGACCCGGCGGGCATCGTGCTGTCGGGTGGACCGGCATCGGTCAATGAGCCCGGCGCTCCCAGCCTCGACCCGGGCATCTTCGACCTCGGGCTGCCGGTGCTGGGCATCTGCTACGGCATGCAGGCGATGGCGCAGGCGCTCGGCGGCGAGGTCGCGGGCACCGGCACGGGCGAGTTCGGCAAGACCGAGATCGAGCTGCAGGGCGACGCCGTGCTGTTCCATGGCGTGCCGTCGACGCACACCTGCTGGATGAGCCACAACGACTCCGTCACGCGCCTGCCCGACGGCTTCCGCACCACGGCGACCACACCCGGCGCCCCGACCGCCGCGATGGAGCACGTCGAGCGGCGGCTGCACGCCGTGCAGTTCCACCCCGAGGTCGTGCACACGCCGTTCGGCACCGAGATGCTCGAGCGCTTCGCGTACGAGGTCTGCGGTCAGGACGGCACGTGGACGCCGCAGCACGTCATCGACGAGCAGGTCGCGCGCATCCGCGCCCAGGTCGGCGACCAGCGCGTGCTCTGCGCGCTGTCCGGCGGCGTCGACTCCGCCGTCGCCGCGCTGCTGGTCCACAAGGCGGTCGGCGACCAGCTCACCTGCGTGTTCGTCGATCACGGCATGCTCCGCGAGGGCGAGGCCGAGCAGGTGGTGGAGACCTTCGGCAACCACTACAAGGTCGACCTCGTGCACGTGCAGGCGCAGCAGCGGTTCCTCGACCTGCTCGCCGGCGTCACCGAGCCCGAGCAGAAGCGCAAGATCATCGGCGAGACCTTCATCCGCGTCTTCGAGGAGGAGTCGCGCCGGCTCGAGGGCATCAAGTACCTCGTGCAGGGCACGCTCTACTCCGACGTGATCGAATCGGGCTCCAAGACGGCGGCCAAGATCAAGTCGCACCACAACGTCGGCGGCCTGCCCGAGGACATGGACCTCGAGCTATGCGAGCCGCTCCGCCTGCTGTTCAAGGACGAGGTGCGCAAGGTCGGCATCGAGCTCGGCATGCCGGATCGCATGGTGTGGCGCCAGCCGTTCCCAGGGCCCGGCCTCGCGATCCGCATCATCGGCGACATCACGCAGGAGCGCCTCGATATCCTGCGCCGCGCCGACTTCGTGCTGCAGGAGGAGATCCGCGCCGCCGGCTGGTACAACAAGGTCTGGCAGAGCTTCGCGGTGCTGCCGTGCGTCAAGAGCGTCGGCGTGATGGGCGATGCCCGCACCTACGAATACCCGATCATCATCCGCGCGGTCACCAGCGAGGACGCGATGACCGCCGATTGGGCCCGACTGCCCTACGACCTGCTCGAGCGCATCTCGACGCGCATCATCAACGAGGTTCAGGGCGTCAATCGCGTCGCCCTCGACATCTCGTCGAAGCCACCGGGCACGATCGAGTGGGAATAGCGATCCGGATCGCCATCTGACGACGGCTCGGGGCGGTATTCTGAGCGCGTGGCCGCGAAGAGGACCCCGCCGCGCTCCGCTGCGCGCGACGCCGCGATCCGGCGGCGCCGACGCGGCCTGATCATCGTCGTCCTTGGTCTCGTCGCCTTCGGCGTCTTCGCGTACGTGCTGCGCCCCGGCGACTCGGGCTCCGCGACGACACCAGTCTCGACCGAGAGCGCGATCGACATCGCCGCCAAGAAGGCCGCAGCGGGCGCCGCAGCCGGCGCGGAGGCGGCCAACGCGATCGAGAACCGGGCGTGGGCGATCGGCCAGTACGCCAACGCGGTGCCTGCCACCGACGGGGTCAACGCCGGCACGTCGAACGGCGGCAACGTCGTTGCACTCACATTCGATGACGGTCCGGGGAAGGACACCTGGGACGTGCTGGCGCTGCTCAAGCGCTACAAGATGCACGCGACGTTCTTCGTGATCGGACAGAACATCACGAATAACCCGGGCGTGATCGAGGCCGCCGTCGCCGCCGGCAACGTCGTGGCCGATCATTCGATGACGCACGCGAGCCTGCCGAGCCTCGACGCGGCGGGGCTCAAGTCCGAAGTCGTGGACACCAAGGCGCTGATCACGGAGGCCGCTGGGCGCCCCCCGACCCTGCTGCGCCCGCCCTTCGGGGACTTCACGGGCAAGACGAACGAGTTCGTCCGCACGCAGGGCATGCTCCCCGTCCTGTGGACGATCGACTCGAACGACTGGGCGCTCCAGGACTCGGCGACGATCGCGGCGAACGTCCTCAACTCCGCGGCGCTCAAGCCCGGCGCGATCATCCTGCTGCACGACGGCTCGATGAACCGGCAGATGACGGTCAATGCCCTGCCGATGATCCTCGACGGACTCAAGGCGCGTGGCCTCGTCTCCGTGACCGTCCCCGAACTGCTCCGCCTCGGCCCGCCGTCGATCGCCCGACCGGGCGACTACAAGCTCAGCGACTACGCCAAGTCGTCGAACTAGAGCGCGCGGCGCAGTCGGGCCGCGTGGCCCTCGATCTCGGCGATATCGCCGTCCCGGTGCGGCCAGGGGAAGCTGAAGTCATCGCCGGCGACGCGCGGGATCACGTGGATGTGCAGGTGGAAGACGGCCTGACCCGCGTCGGGGCGCGCAA
>CAWUMZ010000070.1:0-8069 GCA_963923625.1 uncultured bacterium
AGCGGCGCGCTCGGCGCGGACGGCGGCAGAGCCTCGGCGAAGGCGTAGTTCAGGACCGTGGCGCCCCGCGCGCCGTTCCAGCCGTCGATGGCGATGGCGTAGGACGTGCCGCTCGTGACGGGGAACGCGATGCGGCTCCACGTGCCGACACCCCCAGGCACGTCGTCGTTCTGGGCGAGCACCGTGAGGCCATCGACCCGCGCACCGGTGTAGGCGCCGAGCAGCGTGTCGAAGGCGCTGCCCTCGGTCGTGACGGTGAAGGTGCCGTTGGCGGGAGCCGTCCAGCGGTACCAGATCGACGCCGCGCCGCCGGCGCCGCCGTGACTCGGCTCGCCGGTCTCGCGCGTGGCACTCACCGTCGAGCCCGAGACGCTGCCGCTCGGACCGCTGATGACCTGCGCGCCCGCGAAGGCGTCGTTGGCCAGCACGGGAGCCGCGGTGAAGCTGAGGTTCAGGACGGTGTCGCCGCGCGCGCCGTTCCAGCCGTCGATGGCGATGGCGTACGTGCGACCGGCGGTGACCGTGGCGGTGGCCTTGCTCCAGACGGTGCCGCTGGCGACGTCGTCATTGGCGTCGAGCGTGGTGAGCGCGTCGACGCTCGTGCCGGTGTAGATGCCGAGCAGCGTGTCGAAGGCGCTGCCCTGCGTCGTGGTCGTGAGGGTGCCGTTGGCGGGAGCGGTCCAGCGGTACCAGATCGACGCCGCGCCGCCGGACCCGCCATGCGCGGGCTCGCCGAGCTGGCGGGTCGCGTTCGCGGTCGAGCCCGTGATGGTCGCCGTGTAGCCGCTGATCCCGAAGGCATCCTGGAAGTCGTCGTTCGAGAGTCCCGCTGCCGGGGTCGTGGTGACGGAGGTGCTGTACGGCCCCTGACCGGCGCTGTTGACGGCGGCGACGCGGAAGGCGTACGCGGTGCCGTTGGCGAGGCCGGTGATGCTCGCCGAGGCGAGGCTCGAGACGCCGTCGGCGACCGTGGTCCAGGCGCCACCGGCCGCGGACTGCTGGATCACGTAATCGGTGATGGCCGCGCCGCCGGCATCGGCCGGGACGTCGAAGGCGAGTAAGACGCGGGCGTTGGACGGGGTCGCGACGAGATTGCGCGGCGCCGTCGGCAGGGTGACCGGCCCGGGCACCGTGGCGACCGAGGACAGCAGCAGGTTCGGCGTCCCGGCACCGGGATCGGTGACGATCGACGGCGTCGCGTTCGCCAGCAGGCGGCTGGTGATGGTGGCCGGCGTGGCGGACGGATCGGCGCCGAGCAGGAGGGCGGCGGCGCCGGCCACGTGCGGCGTGGCCATCGAGGTGCCGGAGATCGTGTTGGTGGCCGTCGGCGAGGTGGCCCACGCGGACGTGATGCTCACGCCGGGTGCGAAGACGTCGACGCAGGTGCCGAAGTTCGAGAACGAGGCGCGTGCGTCATTGCTGCCCGTGGCCGCGACGGTGATGGCCTGCGGCGTGCGCGCCGGCGATGCGGTGCACGCGTCGGTCGCGCTGTTGCCGGCGGCGACGGCGAACGTGACGCCATCGGCGACGCCGCGCGCCACGGCGGCATCGAGCGTCGTGGAGATGCCGCCGCCGAGGCTCATGTTGGCGACGGCGGGCGCGCCGGCCGCGTGGTTGGCGACGACCCAGTCGATGCCCGCGATCACGCCGGCGGTGGAGCCGGAGCCGGCGCAGCTCAGCACGCGAACCGGGATGAGCGTGACGCCCTTGGCGACGCCGTACGTCGAACCGCCCACGGTGCCGGCGACGTGCGTGCCGTGGCCGTTGCAGTCGGTCGTGCCGTTGCCGTCGCCGACCGCGTCGTAGCCGAGGCCCATGCGCCCGGTGAACTGCGTGTGGGTGCCGAGGATGCCGGTGTCGATGATGTACGCGGTCACGCCGGCGCCGGTCTGCGTGTAGGTGTAGAGCCCGTCGAGCGGCAAGGCGCGCTGGTCGAGGCGGTCCAGGCCCCAGGTCGCGCCGGACTGCGTCGTGTCGATGCCGACGACGCGGTCGGGCTCGACGCGCAGGACGGACGGATCCTTGGCGAGCTCGGCGGCCTGCATTGCGGTCATGTCGGCGGCATAGCCGTTGATGGCGTGCGTGTAGATCTCGTACGGCGTCGTGCCCTGGGCGGCTGCGAACGCGGCGGGATGCGCGGCGTCGCGCAGCGTGACGAGGTAGCGACCGGGGAGCGCGGCGCCGACCTTGGCGCCGGCCGGGGGCACGGACGACGAGGTGGCGTCCAGCGATTGCACGACGCGATCGCGCTCGACGATCTCCACCTGCGGATCGCGGCGCAGGCGCGCGACGTCGGCCGCGTCGAGTTCGGCGACGAAGCCGTCGACGCCGCTGCGGAAGACCTTGCTGACGTCGTTCGAGCGCTGCTCCTCCGCGGCGACCTTGGCCGTGACGTTGGTGCCGTCCTGGAGGATCACGACGTAGTCGTGGGAGGGGGCCGCGGCGGACGCGCCGGCGGCCGCGCTCAGGCAGGTGCCGACGATCGCGAGGACGACGAGGAGACGACGGTGGGTGACGATGAGGCGACGACGCATTTGGTGCTCCCGGGGGAGTCTGGTCGAAATCCGCGTACTGCGTGCGAATTCGACGTTGTGCATCGATGAAGACGCACGAGGGGGGAGGATCTGACGCACAGGTGTGAATGTCCGTGGCGATCGTTGCGAGCACCCGCAGAATAGCCGTTGCAGACAGGGAAAACGAGTATTCGGGTACCCTTACGTCGATGACCGTGACGGGGAACACCGCGCTGCCATTGGATGTCGAGCGGGTGCGCGCGGACTTCCCGATTCTGGCGCGCGAGGTGCACGGACGGCCGCTCGCGTACCTCGATTCCGCGTCGACCTCGCAGAAGCCGCAGGCGATGCTCGATGCGATGACGGGCTTCTACGCCACGAGCAACGCCAACGTGCACCGCGGCGTCTACACGCTGGGCGTGGAGAGCACCGACGCCTTCGAGGCCGCGCGCGATGCCGTTGCGCGCCTGATCAACGCGCCGTCCCGCCGCGAGGTGATCTTCACCCGCAACACGACCGAGGCGCTCAACCTCGTCGCCAAGACGGTCGGCGTGGAGCGCTGCGGTCCGGGCGACGTGATCGTGTGCACCGTGCTCGAGCACCACGCCAACCTCGTGCCGTGGCAGGTGCTGGCGCAGGCGACCGGCGCGACGCTGCGCTTCCTCGACGTCGATGACCAGGGCGAGCTGCAGCTCGACGGGCTGCCGGAGATCGCCGCGTCGGGCAACGTGCGCATCGTCGCGGTGACGCACCAGTCGAACACGCTCGGCGTGCGCCCTCCAGTCGAGGCGCTGGTGCGCTGGGCCCGCGAGCAGGGCGCGCTCGTCGTGCTCGACGCCGCGCAGACCGTGCCGAACCGCCCCGTCGACGTGCAGGCGCTCGACGTCGACTTCCTCGCCTTCTCCGGCCACAAGACCCTCGCCCCGACGGGCATCGGCGTCCTCTGGGGTCGCGAGGCGATCCTCGCGGAGACGCAGCCGTTCCTGACGGGCGGCGAGATGATCCGCTCCGTCGCGCTGGAACGAACCTCGTGGAATACGCTGCCCTGGAAGTTCGAGGCCGGCACGCCGGCGTTCGCCGAGGCCGTGGGCCTGCACGCAGCGATCGACTACCTGGAGGGCGTGGGGCTCGCCGCGATCGACGCGCACGAGCACGCGATCACGGAGTACGCGCTCGGCCGCCTGGGCGAGGTGCCGGGCATGCGCATCGTCGGGCCGCCGGATGCCGCGTCGCGCGGCGGCGTGGTGTCGTTCGTGCTCGAGGATGTCCACCCGCACGACATCGCGGAGATCCTCGATCGCCACGCGGTCTGCGTGCGCGCCGGGCACCACTGCACGCAGCCGCTGATGCAGCGCCTCGGCCACGCCGCGACCGTGCGGGCGTCGTTCTACCTGTACACGACGACGGACGAGATCGACCGGTTGATCGACGGACTGCACGTTGTCCGCAAGGTGATGGGGGTCTGAGATGGACGACGAGCTGTACCGCGAGAACCTGCTCGATCACTACCGGCATCCGCACAACCACGGCACGCTCGACCACGCCGACTGCGAGGCGGAGGGCAAGAACCCGCTGTGCGGCGACGAGGTCGAGATCGACGTGGCCGTCGCCGACGGGCGCATCAGCGCGATCCGCTTCACGGGCAACGGCTGCGCCGTCTCGCAGGCCGCGACCTCGATGCTGACCGACCTCGTCGACGGCATGCCGGTCGAGGAGGCCGCGGCCCTGCCGTCGCAGGTGATCATCGACGAGCTCGGCATCCCGCTGTCGGCGATGCGCGTCAAGTGCGCGGTGCTCGGTCTCGGCACGCTCAAGGTGGCGCTGCATCGCGGCGTCGGCACGCCGCTCCCCGCGGAGTGGGGCGCGGACGACGACGAGATGGTCTGGGGCTAGGCCTCGTCGGCGCCGAGGAGGCGCGCCCCGCGCAGCGCGAGCTCAAGGCGGAAGCGGTCGTCCGCGTGCTGCAGGTCGAGCGACGTCAGCTTCGCGATGCGCGCCAGGCGGTAGCGGACCGTGCGCTCGTGGACCTCGAGCACCCGCGCCGTCGCGGCCACGCTGAGCCCCTCCTGCAGCCAGACGGTCGCCGTCTCGACGTACTGCGGTCCGCCGTTGCGCGTCGAGCGCAGCGGGGTGAGCGTCGCGTCGACGAGCTCGCGCAGCGTCACCTGATCCTGCGACAGCAGCGCCTCGGGCAGCACGTCGCCGTACGGCACTATGCCGCGCAGGCCGAGGCGGCGCGCCATGCTGAGCGCCCGCTTGGCATCGGCGTACGAGCTCCGGATGCCCGGAATGCCGAGTCCGGGGCGGCCGAGTCCCGCGGTCTCGGGGCCGCGCGGCACGCGCCCGCCGACGACGGCGACGATGCGCCCGCGCTGCGGTGCGGCGAGCGCGCCCGCGTCGTTGAGCCGATCGAGCACCGCCTCGCTCACCTCGCCGACGAGCAGGACGCTGCGGCGGCCGGCCAGCTCGACCCCCAGCTGGCTCGCGCGCTCCTGCACCAGCTCGGGCGGCATGTCCGAGAGCAGCGCCTCGAGCAGCAGCGCGCGCTGGCGCTCATCGCGGCGGATCGACTCCTCCTGGCCGTCGGCGTAGCCGGCGCACAGCGCGCGCGTGCCGTCGCCGACGAGACGCAGATGCCGTTCGGCGCTCTGTCCCCCGCCGGTCGTGGCGGCGACGGCCAGCCACGCCTCGATCACCGTCGTCAGCGGCACGCCGGCGACGCGTGCCCGGCCTGCGCTCGTGGCGAGACGCGTGCGCGCCGCCCCGCCGAGGCGCTCGCCCGAGCGCGTGAGGATGCTCTGCCACCCCTCCAGGTCGAGCCCCGCTGCGCGCGGGTCGTCGATGCGCGCGAGGAGCTCCGCGCGCGAGCTGCTGGGGGGCTTCTCGGCCACGGCGGAACGTTACCGGTTTCCGGCAAAGAGCGTCAGGCGCCGGGTACCTGCTGACGCACGAACGCGGGGTCGAACCGCCAGCGAACGACGCCCCCGACCTCGGACCGCTCCCCGCCCGCCTCGCGCAGGAACTGCGCCCACGGACCGGGGTAGCGGGCGTCGACGAGCACCCACGAGGTGCCGGTGAACGCCAGGTAGCGCAGCAGCTCCTGCTTGGGATTCGACGGGAGCTGGTCGTTGTAGAAGCCGTAGACGACGGGGTATGGCATGTATTCGGCGGGGATCGCCGCCGCGCTGTAGCCGCCGGCCATGCGGTAGCGCATCTTGGCGAGGGCCTGCCAGTACATGCCGTTGCCGCGGAACGAATACGGCAGGATCAGCACGACCGCGTTGTCCGGGATCGCCGCCGTCGCCTCGCCGGAGGCGATGCCCGGCGGCGTCTCGAGCGGCGTGCGCCAGAGATCCGCGCGGGGCACCGGCAGCAGGCACAGGAGCGCGGCGCTCGCGAGCACGAGCCGCAGTGCCGCTACGGCGGGCTCCTCGCGCTCGCGCGGAGCGACGAACAGCGCCGTCAGCACCGCGATGCCCAGCCACGCGAAGACGACGATGCGGGTCGGCAGCGCCAGACGGATCAGCGGCAGGTGCGTCGCGAGCTGCCACGGCATCGTCCAGCGTGGATCGCCGCTGATCGTGAGGTGCGCACCGAGCGCGAGCACGATCGCCGCGATCACGCCGAAGGCGACCGCCCAGACCCAGCGCTCGCGCCGCCAGCGGATCAGCCCGCCGAGCGCGGCGATGATCAGCAGCGGACCGAGGTAGCCGAGCTGCTCGGTGACGTTGCCGACGAACTGCAGCGAGTCGCCCTGGAAGCGCTGGCCGCCGACCCACGTCACGATCGTCGGGACGATCAGGTTCTTGAGGTCGAGCGGGTAGAGGTCCGGGCGGATCCGCTCGTCGATCGGGTTGGGGTGCAGCAGCGCCGCGATCAGCAGCGGCGAGGCGATCGCCACCGCGATCGCATAGGCGCCGACGAGCCACGGGGCGGCGCGCACGATGCGCCCGCGCAGATCGGCCGGCCCGAGCGCCAACGCCGCGAGCAGCGTCAGCGTGCCGATCACCGTCGCCGTCGCCGCGATCTCGGTGAAGGTCAGGAACTGCATGGCGATCAGCGCGGCGAGCGCGAGCATGCCCCGCACGGGCCGCACCGACCGCTCGATCAGGCGCACTGCGACCAACGCGATCAGCGGCAGCGCCCAGACGAGCGCGAGGTTCACGTGGTTGAGCGTCTCGCCGAGCATGTACGACGAGAAGCCGAACGCCCAGCCGCCGATGATCGCCGCCAGCGTGCTTCGGGTGATGTGCCGGCAGAGCAGGTACGCGGTCCACGCGGCCAGGGCGGGTGCGGCGATCGCGAGCAGGTTGTACGACGCGAGCGGGCCGGCCAGCGCGGTCAGCGGCGCGACGAGGATCGCCGGCCCCGGGATCGTCGTCGCCCAGGCCAGGTTGAAGCCCTGCGGCGCATCGATGCGGTCGGTCAGGAACGGCGCCTGGTTGCCGGCCAGCACCTCCACCCAGTGGACGAGCGACCAGGCGAAGAAGCCCTGGTCGCCGCCGAAGCTGCCGACGACCGCGTCCTGCGGGGCGCGCAGCCAGAAGCGCCCGATCAGCACCACGGATGCGGCGGCGTAGCCGAGCAGCACCCAGAGCGGCTCGAGGCGTCGCATGCAGCGGAGTGTATGGAAAAAGCAGAGAGCCGGGCGGTCTCCCGCCCGGCTCCCCGGGTCGAACGCTGGTATTACGCAAGCGCGCTGCGGCGTTCAGCCGCTGCCCCAACGCGGGCTAGGCGATTCCCTGTCGGTCCAGGGGACGCGCCCTTACGTGCGTCGACCTCCACTTGCCGTGCAGTCGCTAGTCAGAACGGACCACCTCCTCTCCGCGGTGCCACGAAGGTAGCACCCGGTGGCGGCGTCCGCCACACGGATTTCCGCTACCGGAAGTTCTTCCAGTACGCGCTCGGCGTGGGGCCCACCTGGCCCTGGTACTTCGAGCCGAGCGCACCCGAGCCGTACGGCTTCTCGGCGGGCTGATCGAGGTCCATGAACGACATCTGCCCGATCTTCATGTCGGGGTAGAGCGTGATCGGCAGGTTCGCGACGTTGGCCAGCTCGAGCGTGACGTGCCCGTCGAAGCCGGGGTCGATGAAGCCCGCCGTCGAGTGCACCTGCAGGCCGAGCCGGCCCAGCGAGCTCTTGCCCTCGAGGCGCGAGACGATGTCGTCGCCGAGCGTGACGCGCTCGAGCGTGGCGCCGAGCACGAACTCGCCCGGATGCAGGATGAACGGGCCGCCGTCGGTGATCTCGATCAGCTCCGTCAGCTCGGCCTGCTCCTGCTTGACGTCGATGTGGCCGTAGCGGCTGTTCCGGAAGACGCGGAAGCGCCGGTCGCAGCGCACGTCGATCGACGCCGGCTGGATGAGCCCCTCGTCGAACGGATCGAGGCGGATGCGACCATCGTCGATCGCCTTGCGGATGCCGCGGTCGGACAGAACCATTGGTGCGCAGCATTGCAGGCGCGGGGGACGTGCGGGGAGGCGCGAGCGCGGGTACGCTGCGGCCGTGAGCACCCGGGTCATCGCGCGGCGCTACACGCTGGAGGTGCCCGAGCC
>CAWUMZ010000071.1:0-7973 GCA_963923625.1 uncultured bacterium
CAACCCCCTCGCCGACCTGGCCAGCCAGGCGGCCTGGGAAGCCGCGCAGTAGCGCGATGCGCGTCCGGCGTCCACCGCACAGGTGGATGCCGGACGCGTCGTGCGGTAGCGCTCGTCTGGGTGCTTCGACACCGCCGCGGCGCGGAGGGCGCCGACCGAAGTGGCGCGCCGCGCGGTGCGGATGGGCCGTGTAGGGATCGAACCTACGACCTTGGGATTAAGAGTCCCCTGCTCTGCCAGCTGAGCTAACGGCCCGCGGCGGGAATCCTAGCCAACATCCGCGCGCAGGCGCGTCGGCTAGTTGCCCGTGGTGGACGCGGCGGGCGCGAGCGTCTTCTGCAGCCGCTTGATCTCGTCCTTGACCTTGGTCGTGAGCGGATCCTCGGGCGCGAGCTTGACGAACTCCTGGTACGCGGCGATCGCGCCGGTCGTGTCGCTGGCTGCGGTCGCGATCTGGCCGAGACGGAACCAACCCGCCGGGTCGTCGGCCTTGACCTGCGTGACGATCGTCTGCGCGGCGAGCGCGGCCTTGTAGGCATCCGTCGACTGCGTCTGGAGCGGCGAGACCTTCGCCGAGACGTCGCTCATCTTGGCGCTCGCGATGCTCTCCTGCGCGGTCTGGAACTGCGTGGCGCCGCTCGACTGGCCGGGGATCACCTGCTGCGGAACCGCCGTGCGGCCGTCGATCGTGCCGCCGCCCTGCGCGCCCGCGTACATCGCCTGCGCCTTCTGCAGCGCGGCCGCGGCCTGTGCGAGGTAGACATCGGCAACGGCGCCCTGCACCGTCGCGTCCTTCGGCGCCAGTTCGGCGGCCTTCGCCGCGGCGGCCGGCACCTTGTCGAGCTGCCCGGCGGCGACCTCGGCCTGCGCCAGCGCGAGCCAGGCCTGCGGATCCTTCGGCGACGACTTCGTCGTAGCCTCTGCCTTCTGCACGGCGCTCGTGTCGACCGTCGTGGTCGTCGGGTTGGAATTCGAGTTGCGGCCGATCAGATCGACCAGCGACGGGCCGCTCGTGCCCACGCCGGCGAACACGAACGTGATGCCGAAGACGACGGCGAGGGCCAGGAACACCCACTTGCCGTTGCGGCGCATGCGCTCGTTCAGCGTCGGGGTCGCCGAGTACGGCGCCTCCTGCCGCTTCTTCGCGTGCCGCGTGGGGCTCGCCTCCTTCGAGGCGCGCGAGTGGTTCGTGTTCTTGCTCTTCGACATCAGCTCTGGGGTCCGATCATCCGCGTGCGAGCCGGTCGCGCCGCGGCGAGCGCGGTGGCGAGGCGGCCCTCGTCGGTGCTCCTACGGTAGCGCACGACGCCATCCACGACGGTGAGCAGCGTGCGGTCCGGTGAGCCGGCGAACACCGCGCTGGCGATCGGATCCTCGACCTCCGCGAACGGCGTGCCGCTCAACTCGATCGCCGTCAGGTCCGCGCGCTTGCCGACTTCGAGCGTGCCGATGGCCGCGTCGAGACCGAGCGCACGGGCACCGCCGATGGTGGCGAGCTCGAGCGCCTGATGCACGGTGAGGGCATCGGGCAGCGCCTCGCGCGAGCGCGCGGTGTAGATGGCGGTGCGAAGCTCGTTCCAGAGGTCGAAGTCGACGGCCGACGCCGGCGAGTCGGTGCCGATCCCCACGTGGACGCCGGCGGCGAGAATGTCGGCGAGCGGCGCGGCGCCGCAGCCGAGGAGCGCGTTCGAGCGCGGGCAGTGCGCGATGCCCGCACCGCCGGCCGCGACCATGCGCGCGTGCTCGGGCGTGATCTGCACCATGTGCACGAGCAGCACGTCGGGTCGCAGCAGCCCGAGTTCGGCCATCAGGTCGACCGGGTGCAGCCCCGATGCCTCGACCTCCGCGAGCTCGCGCAGCGCGGTCGCGACGGGGCCGGTGCCGGAGGCGATCGCCTCGAGCTCGCCCTTCGACTCGGCGACGTGCGTGATGATCGAGAGCCCCTCGGCGCGCGCGAGCTCGTCGAGGGCGCGGTAGAGCGCGGGCGTGACGGTGTACGGCGCGTGCGGGGAGATGCCGACGCGGATCAACGGCGAGGCCTCGCTGCGGTGCGCCTGGATGCGCTCCCACGTGCGCTCGACCGTCGGCGCCGGATCGGCGCCCTTGCCGCCGAACGCCTCGATGCCGACCGTGCCGCGCAGGCCGGCCTCGCTCGCCGCACGGACGGACGCACCCGCGAACGATGCGTCGGCGATCGTGCCCACGCCGGAGCGCAGGTTCTGCAGCGCGCCGAGCGCGGCGATCGCCTCGACGTCGCCGGGCTCGAGCCGCGGTCGACGCGCGACGTGGTCCGCGATCCACGGGCCGAACGTCATGCCGTCGCCGAAGCCGCCGTACGACGCGTACTCGAGGTGCGTATGGACGTTGACGAGCGCCGGCAGCAGGACCGCGGCACCGAGCTCCTCGACGCGAGCATCGGGATGCGCGTTCAGCACCTCGGCGCGCGTGCCGACCGCGACGATCGCCCCGTCACGCACCGCGACGGCACCCCCGCGCAGCGGTGGCGCGCCGACCGGGATCACGTGGTCGGCGGCGTAGACCTCCGTCACGCGTCGCCGCCGGCGGCGTCGATCTCGGTCGTGACGTCCTCCGCCAGCTCGAGGTTCTCGCCCTTGCGGCGTTCGACGAACAGTGCGACGTAGATCGAGATCTCATACAGCGCGAGCAGCGCGCCGAAGATGATCATCATCGAGATGACGTCGCCGCCCGGCAGGGCCGCCGCGACGACGGCGAGGATGAAGATCGCGTAGCGACGGTTCTTGCGCATCCAGGAGGACCGCATCAGCCCGACGGTCGTGAGGACGAAGGCGCCGGTCGGCAACTGGAAGATCAGTCCGCAGGCGATCAGCATCGTCACCACGAAGCCGTAGTAGTCACCCGCCTGCACCTGCCGGTTGTACAGATTCGAGTCGTACCCGACGAGGAAGCCCAGCGCGGACGGCAGCACGAGGAAGTAGCCGAACGCGAGGCCGACGAAGAAGAGCAGTGATGCCGCCGTCAGGTACGGCCACGTGCGGCGATCGTGATCCGGATCGAACGCGGGCATCACGAATGCGTAGATCTGGTAGATCAGCACCGGGATCGCGAGGATCACGGCGCCCGCGGCGGCGACCTTCAGCGAGATCATGAACGGCTCCGCGACGCCCAGCACCATCGGGTCCGGGATGTCGGCCGGCAGCGGGCGATTGAGGAACTCGATGATCCGCTCGTGCTGCCAGAAGCAGAGCGCGAAGCCCACGCCGAGCGCGAGCAGGCTGATGATGATGCGATTGCGGAGCTCCTCGAGGTGGTCCGTGATGTGGACCTGCTCGGTGTGCTCGATGCGTCGCGTACTGCGAAGGCCGGAAAGCATGCTCAGGTGACCTTCGGCCGGGGGCTACTCGGCCAGCGTGGCGTCGGCGGCGGGAGCCTCCGACGCGACGGGCTGCGCGGCGACGACGGGCTCCGCGGCGACCGCGGCCTCGGCGGCGACCGGCGCGGCCGTTTCGACGACCGGCGTGGCGGCCTGGACGACCGGTGCCTGCGCCGGCGTCTCATCGGCCTCGCCGGCGAGTCCGCGGCGGAAGTCGCGCATGCCGGAACCCAGACCACGGCCGAGCTCGGGAAGCTTCTTGGGGCCGAACACGAGCAGGCCGATCACGAGGACGATCGCGATCTCACCGATTCCGAAGTCGAAAGGCATACGGGGCTCCTTCTTGCAGGCCGAAGGCTATCACCGAACGCGATCCGGGAAGGAGCGCACGTCGCGCTCGCCCCGGCGTCGGCGACTAGGCCTGCGGCGGCGTGTCCGCGGCGGGCGGCGCCTGCTCGGCGACGGGCGCGGCGGCGGGCTCGGCAACCGGTGCGGCCGCGGCCTCGGCGACGACGGGCTCAGCGGGTGCGGACGTCGTGGTGGCGACGACCGGCGTGGAGGCCGCCTCGACGACGGGCGCCGGCGGATCCACCTCGCCCGACAGGCCCTTGCGGAAGTCGCGCAGGCCGGAGCCGATGCCGCGACCGAGTTCCGGCAGCTTCTTCGGTCCGAAGACCAGCAGTCCGATCACGACGACGATTGCGATGTGCCACGGCGAGAGCTCGCCCATATCTCCACCTCCTGCCGTGCACGCTACCACCGACCGGGCGTCCACGCCCACTCCGGGCGGCTACCGTACCGCCTGCGTGAGCCTGTTCTTCGTCATCGCCTCGGCCGTGCTGGCCGTGCTCGTCGCGGCCGTGGTCGTGCTTCTGGCGCGTCGCGACCGCGGCGCGGTGCATGCCGCGCGCATCGTGCTGCCGCTCGGCGTGATCGTCCTGCTCGCCCAGATGGTGCTGCACCATTGGTCGCTCGCGGCCTTCGCGCTGCTCGCGACGATCATCGTGTCGGCCGGCGCGCTCGCCGTGCGCGGACGCGGGCGTGAGCACGGCCTCACGTGGATCGCGCTCGGCGTCTTCGCCGCTGCGGGCATCGCCGGTGGGTTCGGCCTGCTCGCACAGGGGCTCTGCGATGCCGGCACCGCCTACAACTGCGGCGGCACAGGGCCCGATCTCCTCGCCGCGGCCGGGTGGCTCGTTGCCTTCGCGGCGTACGCGTACCTCGCAACTGGAGCCCTGCGCCGATGATCGCCCTCCTCGGCCAGACGGTTCGCGACGAGATCATCCACGCCGACGGCAGCGAGGAGGTTCGCTGCGGCGGCGCCCCGGTCTTCGCCGCGCACGCGCTCGCCAGCGCCGGCATCCGCGGGATGGTGATCACCAAGGGGGGCGATGACGACCTGCACCGCGATCTCAGCCGCCGCGGTCTGCCCGTGCTGATCGGCCCTGCCGACGACACGTTCGTGAGCCGCCTGACCCTCAAGGAGCACGGCGAGCGCGACCACGAGCTGGCCGCGCTCGGCGAGCCGTTCACGCCCGCCGACGTCAACGGCTGGGCACGGTCGTCGCTGGAGAACGCCGCGACGATCGTCGTCGGCACGCAGTGGCGTGGCGACGTTCCGCCCGAGACGCTCGCCGCGCTGCACGCCCTCGGGCGACGCATCGTCTTCGACGCGCAGGGGCTCGCCCGACCCGGTCTCGGCGAGGTGGTGCCGGCCGGGCCGCTCGAGGCGGCGTGGCTGACGGGCGTCGACGTCGTCAAGTTCTCGGACGAGGAGGCTCGCGCGCTGCTCGGCGGCACCGATGCCGCGGCGATGGAGCGCGCCGGCGTGCCGATCGTGCTGATCACGCACGGTGAGGGCGGTGCCGACATCTGGACGCGCGACGAGCCCGAGGTCCTGCGCGTTCCCGCCGACCGCATCCCGCGCCTCGCCGACACGGTCGGTGCCGGCGACATGTTCACGGCGCTGTTCGCCGCCGCGCTCGATCAGGGCGAGGCGCCGCGCGCCGCGGTGCGGACGGCGTCGCACGGCGTGGCCGAGATCCTGCGGCTGCGCACGTGACCCGCCCGTGACGCCCGGCGTCGGCACCGACTGACGCCCGCCCGCGGGCTATCCTCGGCGCATGCGCCGAGTGCTTCCCCTCGCGGTCGCCCTCCTCCTGCTCGTCGCGCCGTCGGCGGGCGCTCGCACGATCACGATCGCGGTCTCGGGCGACCTGCTGATCCACGAGCCGCTCTGGCGGCAGGCCGCGTCGTACGCGCACGGCGCGGGCTACGACTTCCGTCCGATGTTCCGCCGCATCCGGCCGCTGATCAGCAGCGCCGACCTCGCGTTCTGCCACGTCGAGACGCCGCTGACCGCCAAGGCGCCGTCGTCGTTCCCCACCTTCAGCACGCCGCGAGCACTCGCCGTCGCGATCAGACGCGCTGGCTGGGATGCATGCTCGACCGCGTCGAACCACACGCTGGATCAGGGCGCCGACGGTGTCGCGCAGACGCTCGCGGCGCTCGACGCGAATGGCATCGCACACACCGGGTCGGCGCGCTCCGCCGCCGCGGAGCGGAGACCGCTGATCGTCGAGACGCGCGACGGCGTGAAGGTCGCGCTGCTCGCCTGGACGCAGGTGCACTATCAGGACGATGCGGCTCGTCCGTGGCTCGTGCACGCGGTCGACACCGATGCACGGCCGATCCTCGCGGAGGCGCGTCGCGCCCGGGAGCTCGGAGCGCAGATCGTCGTCGTCAACGTGCACTGGGGCGAGGAGCTCGTTGCCGAGCCGACCGCAGCGCAGCTCGTGCTCGCCCGGCAGCTCGCCGCGTCGCCGCTGATCACCGCCGTCGTCGGCCAGCACGCGCACCTCGTCCAGCCGATTCGGATGATCGCCGGAATGCCGGTGCTGTTCGGCGAGGGCAACCTCATCTCGGCTCAGGCCAGGAATGAGAAGCCGAAGCTGCCCGCCGAGACGCAGGACGGACTCATCGGCCTCCTGCGCATCCGCGTGCCCGCGCATGGGCAGCCGAGCCTGAAGCGCATCGACTACGTTCCGGTCTACGTCGACCACGCCGACTTCGCCGTCATCCCCGTCGGCGTCGACCGCTCGCTGGCCGAGTACCGCGACTCGCTCGCCCGCACGGTCGCCACGGTCGGCCACGGCGCGCGCTACCGCGCGTGGCGCGGACGCACCGGTTAGGCGAGCAGGCCGCCGCGCAGGGCGGTGACGAGCGGTTCGAGATCGGCCGGCGGCGGATCGCCCGGCCCGAGCGGCGCGACGTGCTCGCGGATCGCGGCGTGCACGGGCGCGAGATTCGGGCCGAGACGGTCGACGCCGCGCAGGTCGATCGCCTGGCACGCGATCACGCACGCGATCGCGGCGGCGCGAAAGCCGAGGCCGGTCATCTCGGCGAGGCGGCGGGCGCCGAGGCCGGCCATCGTCAGGCGGTCCTCGATCATCTCGGCCTGCGCCGACGAGCCGATCTCCGTCGAAACGGGCTGCACCAGGAGGCGCGCTTCGACCGTCAGCGCCTGCAACGGCCACGCGATCTCGGACAGGCCGTGCCCGCCTTCGTCGCCGGCCGGTTCGAGCCCGGGCGTCAGCCCCGTCTGGCTCGCCTGCAGCAGCTTGATCGTGCGCTCGTTCTGCGCCGTGAGACACGGCGCGAGTGCGATTCGGGAGAAGTCGAGCACCGACGCGAGCGCCTGCACGTCGAAGTTGGCGACCGGAAGCATCCGATCCTCCTCCATCAACGCGAGCGGGTTCTGCTGGTGCGCGTTCAGCTCGATCGAGATCTGGCGGATGCAGAACGCGAACGCGTCGTAGGCGGCGCCGAGCACCGATGCGGCGTCGCGGAACGCGAGCGGCGCGTGAAGGTGGCGCGGGTCGTTCGCGAGCTGCGTGCCGACGAGCAGGTGCCCGATCGACGCGAGGGCGCGGCGGTAGCCCGGGTACGGGCGCACCTCGCCGGCGGCCGGATGGAAGGGCGATGGATTGGCGCCGAAGGCCTCGAGGTCGAGCGCGGCGAGCGTCACGAGCGTCTCGAGCAGGATCTCCGCGTCGTATAGCGCGAGCGCCGCATGCGCGGTGACGTACGAGCTCTGGCCGATCAGCGGCAGCGCCTCACCCGCCTCGAGCGCGGTGTCGCCGAGCAGGCCGATGACGAGGTGCGCCAGCGGCATCACGTCGCCCATGCCCGTCGATCCGAAGACCGGCACCACGATGTCGTCGATGCCGTCCGTGAGGCGCTGAGCGATCAGCTCGGCGATCTGCGGCCGCACGTTGCTGCGACCGGCGGCGAGCTGGTTGAGCAGGAGGATCGCGGTGCCGCGCACGACGTCCGCCGGCAGCGCGGGCCCCTGGCCGGTGGCGTGCTCGCGCAGCAGCCGCGCGTTGAAGCGCTGTATGTCGGCCGGCGAGATGGAGCGCTCCTTGCGCACGCCGACGCCGGTCGTGAGGCCGTACACGTCATCGCCGCGCGCCGCGATGCGCTCGGCGAACGCGCGGTTGACGAGCATGCGCTCGAGGGCGTCGACGTGCAGGCCGACAGGCCCGGGCGCGCGCGCCGCCTCGACGAGGTTGGGCAGCGAGAGGTCGTAGCCGGTCAGGGTGAGCACGGGCGGACTGTA
>CAWUMZ010000072.1:0-7893 GCA_963923625.1 uncultured bacterium
CTAGATCTTCTCGCCGCCCCGCATGTCGGGGTGGTTGCGCGAGAAGTCCGGCCGCAGATCGTCGAGCTCGCGCGTGCGGGCGATCGCGGGGCGCGCTCCGACGCGGGCGAAGTGCTCCTGGACCGGCGCACCGCCGACCTGCACGTCATCGACGAACGACTGCCAGCCGACCAGCATGTAGAGGTAGATGTCGGCGACGGTGAACCGATCGCCGATGCACCACTCGCGTCCCTCGAGCTGGGCGTCGAGGTACGCGCCGTGCTGCGCCATCGCGCTGAGCCCCTTCGCGCGGATGCCGTCTGCGCCCGCCTCATCGCTCGTCAGGAACGACGGCATCATCAGCGGCCACCAGGCGCCGTGGAGCGTGTTCGCGGTCCACGTGATCCAGCGGTACACGTCGGGTCGGCGCGGATCGCCGATCGGCGGGATCAGCCCCGCCTCGGGAAAGCGATCGGCGATGTGGAGGAGCACGGCGCCCGTCTCGTAGACGCGGACGTCGCCGTCGTGCAGCGCCGGCACGCGCTTGAGAGGGTTGGTCGCCGCGAAGTCCGGGAGCACGTCCCGGTTGCGCGGATGCACGTTGATCGCCTCGTACTCGGCGCCGGCCTCCTCGAGGGCGGCGCGCGCCGCGAAGGACGAGGACCCGGTGATCTGATACAGCTGAATCATTCCGCCGGGGAAGGTATCAGAGCGCCTCCGCACGACACCGGACGCCGCCGCCCGGCGTGGGCGCGATTCCCCGTACCATTCCGGTCATGGAGGCGCTGCGCCAACTGCCGTCGGTCGAGCACGTGCTGAGCGATCCCGCCGCGGCATCGCTCGTGGCCGAGCTCGGACAGGCCGGCGCCGCCGAACTCGTGCGGCGGGCGCTCGACGCACGTCGCGCGGCGCTGCGCGACGGCGCGGAACCCGCCGCAGACCGCACGGCCGAGACCGCGATCGTCGTGGCCACCGCGCGCACCCTCGACGCACAGCCGCTGCGCACCGTCATCAACGCGACCGGCGTGATCGTCCACACGAACCTCGGCCGCTCGCCGCTTCCGCCGGCGGCCGTCGCGGCCGTCGCCGACAGCGCGGGCGGCTATGCGGACCTCGAGCTCGACCTGGCGACCGGACAGCGCGGCTCGCGGCAGACCCACATCGGACCGCTGATCGCGCGCCTGACGGGCGCCGAGGCGGGCATCGCCGTCAACAACGCGGCGGGTGCGCTGGTGCTCACACTAGCGGCGCTGGCACGCGGCCGCGAGGTGATCGTCTCGCGCGGGCAGATGATCGAGATCGGCGACGGCTTCCGCCTGCCGACGATCATGGAGCAGGCCGGCGCGCGCCTCGTGGAGGTCGGCGCGACCAACCGCACGCGCCTCGCCGACTACCGCGACGCGATCACGCCCGATACCGCGCTGATCCTGCGCGCGCACCCGTCGAACTTCCGCGTCGTGGGCTTCACCGAGGAGGTCGGGACGGCCGACCTCGCGCGGCTGGGCCGCGAGCACGGCATCCCCGTCGTCGACGACATCGGCTCGGGCCTGCTCGCCCCCGATCCGGATCTGCCGGGCGAGCCCGACGCCCGCGGCGCCATCGCCGCCGGCGCGGACGTCGTCCTGTTCTCCGGCGACAAGCTGCTCGGCGGCCCGCAGGCGGGCGTCATCGCCGGCCGCGCCGACCTCGTCCACGCGATCGGCCGCCACCCGCTGGCCCGCGCGCTGCGCATCGACCGCCTCAGCCTCGCCGCCCTGCAGGCCACGCTTCGCCTGCACGGCGATCCCGAGCGCGCGCGTGCCGCCGTACCGGTGCGCCGCCTGATCTCCATGCCGATCGCCGATGTCCGGCGGCGCGCGGAACAGCTCGCGGAAGCCACCGGCGGCGAGGTCGTCGAGACCGCCGCCCGCATCGGCGGCGGCGCGCTGCCGACGATCGACCTGCCGAGCGCCGCCTGCGCGCTGCCCGATCGGGACGGTGCGCTGCACGAGGCCCTGCGCACCGGCGCACCCGCGATCCTCGGCCGACTCGAGGACGGGCTGCTGCTGCTCGACTGCCGCACGCTGCTCGCCGACGACGACGTCGGCGTCATCGCCGAGCGCGTCGACGCCTGCCGATGACGCGCCACCTCACGCTCGGGACGGCCGGCCACGTCGATCACGGCAAGACGACGCTGGTACGGACGCTGACGGGCGTCGACACGGACCGCCTCGAGGAGGAGCGCCGCCGCGGGATCTCGATCGTGCTCGGCTACGCCGAGCTGCCGCTTGACGACGACCTGCGCCTCAGCATCGTCGACGTCCCCGGACACGAGCGCTTCGTGCGCACGATGGTCGGCGGTGCCACGGGCATCGATCTCGCGCTGGTGTGCGTCGCGGCCGACGACGGCGTGATGCCGCAGACCGTGGAGCACCTCGCGATCCTCGCGCTGCTCGGCGTACGCCACGGCGTCGTGGCGCTGACGAAGGCCGACCTCGTCGATGACGAGCGCCGTCTCGCGGCCATCGCCGATGTGCGCACGGCGCTCGGCGCGACGCCGTTCCCCGATGCGCCGATCATCCCGGTCGCCGCGCCCGGCGGCGTGGGACTCGACGAGCTGCGCGATGCGCTCCGCGCCGCGGCCGCGCAGACGCCGTCGCGCGCCGACGGCGGACGCGTGCGGCTGCCGGTCGATCGCGCGTTCGCGCTGCACGGGATCGGCACGGTCGTGACCGGCACGCTGTGGTCGGGCACGCTCGCCGCCGGCGACGCGGTGACGATCGAGCCATCGGGACGCCAAGCGCGCGTGCGCTCGCTGCAGATCCACGGTGCCGACGCCGAGCGCGCCGCCGCGGGCAGCCGCGTCGCGGCGAGCCTCGTCGGCGTCGAGCGCGACGAGGTGCCGCCCGGCTGCGTGCTCTGGACGGGGCTGCCGGCCACACCCTCCTACCGCCTCGACGTCGCGCTCGCGATGCTGCCCGGCGCCGATGCCCTGCGCCGCAGCGAGGTGATCGAGGTGCTGCACGGCACGACGGTCGCCCACGCGAAGGCCGTCGTGCTCGGCGACTCGAACCTCGCGCAGCTGCGCCTGACCGAGCCGCTCGCCGCGCTGCGCGGTGACCGCGTCGTGCTGCGGCGCATCGCGCCGCCCGGGACGATCGCCGGCGCCACGGTGCTCGACCCGCATCCGCGTCGGCACGCCGGCGGCGAAGCGGATATCGCGCGCCTGCGCGTATTCGAGGCCGGCGACGAGGCGGCGATCGTCGCCGCGATGCTGCGGGAGGGCGCGGTGCGCGCCGCCGACGTCGCGGCGCGCGGCCTGCTCGACCCGGAGGCCGCGGCGGCGGCGCTCGAGAACGCCCCCGACACGCTCGTGTTCGGCGAGTGGCACCTGGCCCAGACGCGGTACGACGCGATCCGCCGCGCGATCGAGTCGCGCCTCTCGACGCGCGCGATCGAGCACCCGCTCGACCCGACCGTGCCGGCGACCGCGCTGCTGAAGGAGACGCCGTGGCGCGATGCGCTGCTCGAGCGCCTCGTCGCCGATGGCGTGCTGGAGCGCGACGGCGCCGGCGTGCGCCTCGCGGGCACGGGCGCGGCGGCCGATGACCTCGCGGTCGCCGAGCCGCTGCTGGCCCGCCTGCGCGCCGAGCCCTTCGCCACCCATCGCCAGAGCGACCTCGTCGAGGAGCTGCCCCTGCCGGCCGACGACGCGTGGGCGGTGCTCGCGCAGCTCGACCGCAGCGGCCGCATCGCGCGGCTGCCCGACGGCATCGCCGTCAGCGGCGAGGCCTACGCCGAGGCGGTGCGGATCGTCCGCGCGCTGTGCGCCGAGCACGGAGACGTCGCGCTCGCGCAGGTGCGCGACGCGACGGGGTCATCGCGCAAGGTCGTTCAGGCGCTGCTCGAGCGCATGGACGCGGACGGCATCACCCGGCGGACGGGCGACGTGCGGATCCTGCGGCGCGGCGCCGCGACCTGATCGTCAGTGCGAGGTCTTGCGGCGCGAGCGGCGCGCCTCGAAGCCGGCGATGATCGCGAACAGCGCGATGATGCCGATGATCAGCCCGAGGAACCACTCGGTGACGTACTCCTTGGGCGCGCCGTTCTCGCCCGCGAACGCGGCCGACGGGATCAGCAGCAGAGCCAGAAGAGCGACGGGAAGCAGGCGGCGGAGCATCATCAACCTCGTGGAGTCGGTAGGCGTCGCGGCTGCGACCCCAGAAGCGTACCCCACTCCGCACCCGGCGGGCGAAATCGCGTCCTCGCGTATCCTTTGGATCCAGAACGTCGATTCAGGAGCCGATATGGCGAAGGTGGCACAGTTCGAGAAGGGCAAGACCGTGGTGTTCGGGCCGGAGGGCTTCGCACGCGTCGAGGGCATCGGCGAGAAGGTCGTGCTCGGCAACAAGGTCACCGTGGTCGATCTGTTCGTCCTCGATTCGAAGATGAACGTCACCGTCCCGCTCGACCGCGCCGTGGAGCGCGGACTGCGCCACGTCACGACGAAGGCCGCCGCCGAGCGTTCGCTCGACGCGCTCGTCAACGGCTACGACGAGCCGATCCCGTGGAACCGCGACGGCCGCCTGCTCAAGGACCGCTTCGCCGAGGGTGAGCTCGACGCCATGGTCGAGGTCCTCGCCGCGCTCGTCGACACCGCCGAGACGCGCAAGCTCAACGACGGCCAGCGCACGCTGATGGAGAAGGTCCGCAAGGCCTACGCCCGCGAGCTCGGTGCCGCGCTGAAGCTCGATGACGAGGCCACGGAGGCCCGCATCGACGCCGCGATCGAGAAGCGCATCTCCGGCAAGTAGCCGCCGTGGCCGCTCCCGCGCTGCTCCCCTGGACCGGTGACGAGGCGGCGGACCGCCTGCTCGCGTCCGATCCGAACGCGCTGCTGATCGGCTTTGCGCTCGACCAGCAGGTGACGGTGCAGAAGGCCTTCGCCGGCCCGGCCGTGCTGCGCGAGCGGCTCGGGCATCTCGATCCCGCGCGCATCGCCGCGATGGATGCCGACGCCTTCCTCGCGGTGTGCCGCGAGAAGCCGGCGGTGCATCGCTTCCCCGGCACGATGGCGTCGCGCATCCAGGATCTCTGCCAGGTGCTGGTCGATCAGTACGGCGGCGACGGCTCCCGCATCTGGACCCAGGCCACGACGGGCACCGAGCTCGCCGACCGGCTCGGCGCCCTGCCGGGCATCGGCCCGCTCAAGGTGACGTCGCTGCTCGTCCTGCTCGCGAAGCAGTACGGCGTGGACCTGCCCGGCCTCGCAGCGCTGCTGCCCTCGCACCCCACCCTCGGCGAGGTGCGCACCGCCGACGAGCTCGCCGCCTACCAGGCCGGCAAGCGCGCGGCCAAGGCCGCGAAGCGCGCCGCCGCCAAGTAGGATCGGCGCATGGGCAAGGGCTACGCGGAGGGGCCGGCCGTCGAGGCGGCGGAGGAGGCGCGCGAGCGCATGCTCCAGGGTCCGCCGCCCGCGGAGATCCCGAAGCGCCGCGCCGTCCTCGGCTCGACCGCCGAGCAGCCCGAGCCGCACGTGCTCGGGTGGGAGGACGAGATCGACGCCGACGCGCTGTTCGAGTCGGGCGCAGCCTGGGGCATCCGGGTCGTGCTGATCGACGACCCGGCGTAGCCGCCCGCTACTTCAGGACCCAGGCGCCCGTCTTGATGACCGGGACGCGCTCGCCCTTGGCGGTGACGCCGGTCACCGAGAGATCGTCGCAGCCGATCATCACGTCGACGTGGATCTTCGAGACGTTGAGGCCGCGATCGCCCTTGATGCGGGCATCGGGGAATCGGGTCGCGCCGTACGCCGAGCCGAAGGCGACGTGCGCCACCGCGTTCTCGTCGAGCAGCGTGGTGTGGTAGACCCGGTTCGCCTGGCCGATGCGCGAGGCCTTGTCGACGAGGGCGACCTCGCCGAGGCGGCCCGCGCCCTTGTCACGCGCGAAGTAGGCCGCGAGGTAATCGCGCTGCTTCGCCGTCTTGGCCTGGATGCGCTGCAGCTGGCCGCCGGCGAACTCCGCCTTGATGCCGTCGAACATCTGGCCGTCGAGCGAGAGCGGCCGCGTGCAGGTGAAGTGGCCCTCGGTGTAGCGGTAGTCGGGACTCGCGAAGACCTCCTCCGTCGGGAGGTTCGCGCACCAGCGGCGGCCATTCGGCGTCTTCATCTCGGCGGCGCACCAACGCGTCTTCGGCGCGAGGCCGACGCGCAGGTCGGTGCCCGGTGCGACGAACTCCATCGCGACGAAGTTGCGCTTGTTGACGAGGGCGGCCCGCTTGACGAGGTTCTCGACGTGCTTGCCCCACGCACCCGCGGGATCGTTCGCGCCGATGCGGCAGAACGACAGCAGATCCTTCGCGAGCGCCCGCTGCGCGCGCTCGACGGACAGCTTCGGGTAGACCTGCCGGGCCCAGCCGGGCGCGGGGTACGCGACCACGCAGAAGCGCGCGGTGCCGGCGGCGACGGCCTTCAGATACGCCTCGCGGCCCGGCATGCGCGCGGTCATCTCCAGCATCGCGCGCTTGGGGTCGACGCCCTTCATCAGCGCCGGGTTCTCCTCGCCCGCGATCGAGATGAGCGAGGCATCGGCGGCGATCAGGTCCTTCATGCGCGTGAGGTGCCAGCGCGGCGACCACTTGAGCGTCGTCACGTCCTTCGCGCCGGTGATGCGCGCGCGGCGGATGACCGGGTCGACGTAGAGCACGTCGACGAAGCGCGCGCCCGAGGCGTAGGCGGAGTCGACGAGCGCATGGACGTACGGCCGCGCGCCGGGCTCGCCGTGGATGGCGACGGTGTCGCCCTTCTTGATGTGCAGGCAGGTGTCGATGACGGCGTCCGCGTAGCGGCCCAGCTCGTCGGGAGTCATGACGGTCATACGGAGGACGTTACAGGCTGCCGGGGTCGCATCTCTGACGACTCCAGTACCATTCCACGCAGTCGACCACGGAGACCAGGTGACGAAGGAAGAGAAGATCGAAGTCGAGGGCGAGGTGACGGAGTCGCTTCCGAACACCATGTTCCGCGTCATGCTCGATAACGGGCATGAGGTGCTCGGCCACATCTCCGGCCGCATGCGGCGCCACTACATCCGCATCCTGCCCGGCGACCGCGTGAAGGTCGAGCTCAGCCCGTACGACCTCACCCGCGGGCGCATCACCTACCGCTACAAGTAGGCGCTCAGCACCGCGCGAGCGGGGCTACCACTCGGGGATCTCGGCCGGCTCCGGCGTTGCCGTTCCCTCGTCGTCGCTCGACGCGGGCGCGGGCTTCGCCTTCGCCCGCGGGCGCGCCTTCGCCTTGCCTCGGCCGCGCTTCGGCGTGAGGCCGTCGGTCGAGAAGGTGGCATCGTCGGCGTCGTCGATGACGACACGGCGCATGCCGGAGGGCGTGAACTCCACGGCCGGCTCGGCGGGCGGCGCCTCGACGGCGGCCTCGGCATCACCCGCCGCATCGGCCTTCGCCTTCGCCTTGCGGCGGCGCTTGGGCTTCGGAACCTCGTCGCCCAACTCGTCGCCGGCGACCGGCACGTCGTCCACCGTCTCGTCGGCGACTGTCTCGACCGCAGCGGGCGCGCGGCGCGATCGGCGCTTCGGCTTCGTCGCGGTCTGCTCATCAGGCGCGTCGTCCGCGGGCGCGGGCTGATCCTCAAACGCAGGCGCCTCGTCGGCCGATGCTTCCGCCGACGCGTCGTCGACGACGATCGCGTCGCCGCTCTCGTCGACCTGCGCCTCGCCGTTGCCCTTCTTGCGACGGCGGCGGCGACGGCGCTTCTTGGGCTCCTCGTGCGCGGCCTCGTTGGGCAGCGCGCCGATCGACGACGGCAGCGCCGAGCCGGACAGCGCGGCGGCGGAGACGCGCGAGCGCGTCGGGCGCTTGACGCCGCGCGGGAGCGGCACGTTGGAGCCGAGCGCCGCGGCAAGCGCACGGGGGTC
>CAWUMZ010000073.1:0-7796 GCA_963923625.1 uncultured bacterium
CCATGGCATTCCGTCGTGTTGGGCGTGCCCGGCACGTCGCCGTCCTGGTAGGTCGTGGTACAGGTCGGCTGGGTCGAGAAGACCGTCGAAGTCTGGCTGTTCGCCATGTTGGTGAGCGAGAAGGTGATCGTCGGGACCGCTGCGCCGAAGGCGAGAGATGGAGATGCGGCGGTGATGACGACGGGGCGCTGGTTGATCGTGACCGTGCCGGCGGTGTAGGAGATCGTGTACTTGTCGGACGTCGCGCTGGCGCAGGAGGTGCCCGGCGTGGTGCCCGCGTTCGACGTGACCACGTAGACCGTCGAGCACGATGGGAGCGCCGTCAGCCCGGCGCTCGCGGACTCGCTGTACTGGAGACCGGTGTAGCTCGGCGTGATCGTCGGCACCGCGTCGCCGTAGTTGACGGTCGGGCTCGACGCCGTGATCGTCAGCGCCGCCTTCGAGATCGTCAGCGAGCGCTGCTGGGTGTCGGCATCCCAGGTCGTGTCCCCCACGTTGTACGCCTGGACCGTGCAGGTGCCGGCCTTGAGCGGCTGGATCGTGCTGCCGACGATCGAGCAGACCGTCGGGGTCTGCGAGAGGTACGTGATCGTCAGACCGCTGTTGGTCGTCGCCGCGAGCGACTGCGGGGAATCGCCGTACGTCATGTCGGACAGCGCCGGGAACGTGATCGTCTGCACGGAGCGCGCCATGCGGATGGTGACGTAGCCCTGCGCCTTGTTGGACGTCGCGCCGAAGTCGGTCGTGGACAGGTACTCGACGTGCGCGACGTCGGCGGCCGTGAACGAGCCGCCGCCACCACCACCGCCGTAGTAGTTGTTGACGCCGCCGCCACCGCCGCCGGAGTACCCGCCACCGCCGCCGCCTGAATAGAACGAACTGCCGCCGCCGCCGAAGCCGCCGTTGGCCGACCCGTAGCCCAAACCACCGGTACCGCCGTTGACGAAGGACTGCGCCACCGAGTAGTACCCGCCCGCGGCGTTGCCGGTGAGCCCGGCGCCTCCGAAGCCGTAGCTGACATTTCCGGTGGCACCGCCCAGCCCCCCGCTTCCACCGGCGCCCGCGCCGGCCTCACCTCCGTATGTGCCGCTCGTCGTGCGCGCACCATCCACGCCGGGTGCGAGCGCCCCCGACTGGCCGCCACCGCCACCGCCACCGGCGACGACGATCGGGGTGTTGGTCGACGTCGTCACGAAGGAGCCACCACCACCGCCACCGGCGCTGGACCAGGAGCTGCCCTGCTGGCCGACCAGGATCTTGAGGATCTGTCCCGCGACGAGGCTGACGCGTCCCTGCACCACGATGCCGCCGCCGGGATAGGCGCCACCGCCGCCACCGCCCGCCGCGGCGATCTCATACGTGCCGGTGACCGGCACCTGCCAGTACTGGGTGCCGCCGGAGACGGTGTAGAGCGTGGCGTTCGGCGACCAGGCCGTCCCGTACGCCGTGGCGCACGAGCTCTGCGCCGGACCGCTCACGCTCGAGGCGCCACACGGCGTGAACGTGTGCGAGGTGAAGTCGTAGAGCTTGCGCATCGCGATCGTGCTGGTCGTGATCGCCGACGCGGGACCCGCGTTGCCGGCGGTGTCCTTGGCGCCCGACGCCGCGAACACCAGGGCGAGACCGCCGTCGGTGCAGCTCGTGACCACCACCGAGCGCGTCGTGCCGCTATCGGTGCCCGGGTCGTAGACGCAGCTCGTCGACGTGCTCGCGTTCGAGAAGTCGGCGCCGGTCACCGAGTAGACGGCCTCGCTGAACGTGATGCCGAACGTCGCGCTCGTGCCCGTCACCGGGTTCGCGGGCAGCGTCGACCACGACGCCGTAGGCGCAGTGGTGTCGACCGTCACCGACAGCGCCGACGAGGTCGCGCCGGCCGTCAGCGCGAAGTCGGTCTGCTTCGCCGTGACCGACCAGACGCCGGCCGTCATGCTCGTGATGGCACACGAGGCCGAGCCGGACGTGATGCCCGCGCTCGTGATCGAGCACGTGCGCGTCGTCGCGCCCTGGGTCGCGGTGATGACCGCCGAGGCATCGGACTCGAGGTTGCCGATGGAGAACGTCTGCGTCGTCAGGTTCGTCAGGTTGTCGCTCGACGACTCGCCCGAATCAGACGCAGCCGCGAGGTCGGGCGCCGTCGGCGCCGCGGGCGGGGTCCGGTCGATGATCGTGCTCGTGCCGTCGAACGAGCCGAACGTTGTTTGGTTGGAGTACGCATCCGTCACCGCGGTACTCGGCGTGAAGCGCGGCACGACCGTGCCCTCGCCGCAGCTCGCGACCGTCACCGTGCGCGTCGTGCCCGAGCCCGTGGCCGTGAAGGCGCAACCCGTCGCGGTGCCGGCATTGGAGAAGTCGCTGTTGGCGATGCCGCTGGTCGCCGAGTCGAGCGTGAGCGTGTACGTGAGCGACGCGGCATTCGTCGGGCTCGGCGACGTCGTGGTGAACGAGCTGACGGTCGGGCCGGTGAGATCGATCGTCACCTTCGACGTCGAATCCTGCAGCGCCGACGGCGCGGACACGCCACCGACCGTGACGGCGCCGGCGGCGAGCGCGACCCCGACCGTCCCCTCGGTCTCGCTGCCGTTCGGCGCGACGGTGATCATGTACGGCCCCATGCCGTAGCCGACCATCCCGGTGATGTCCCAGCCGGTGGCCGTGCCCGTCGTGACGAGATCGCTCAGCGTCAGACCCGTCGGCACACCCGTGAAGGAGACCGAGAACGTCAGTGGGAAGCGTCCGGAGATCGGACCGGAGTACGGGTCGACCGTGACGACCTTCGCCGTCGGTGCGAGCGCGTAGGAGAAGACCGCGAAGCCAGCGCCGTCGGCGCCGCTGTAGCCCTGCGTGTGCACCGCGTCGGCGACGTTCGCCGGATTCGCGTACGACGAACCGCCGGCGCCGTTGTACCAAACACCACCGGCACCGCCGCCGTAGTAGCCGCCGCCACCACCGCCGCCGAAGCAGTTGGTGGTGTTGCCGCCCAGGCCGAGCGAGCCGGACTGCCCGTAGCTGCCGCCGTCGGCCGGCGAGCCGCCCGCCGACTGCGTGCCGCCGGTCGCGCCGTCGACGCCGGACTGGCCGATCAGCCCGCCGCCGTTGCCCGATCGGCCCGTGTACGACGAGAGGCTGGTGCCATCGCCACCGCCGCCGCCTGCGACGATCAGTCGAGTCGACAGCGCGGCACCGGTGCGCACGTCGGTGGCGCCGCCGCCACCGCCGCCCACGCGCGACCAACTGCCGCCCGAGCAGCCGTTCATGGTCGCGGTGCCGCCGCCGTTGTAGCCGCCGCTCGACACCGCGGAATTGACGCCGTAGGCCCACGCCTGCCCGGGGTTGCCGGCGCCACCGACGTTGACGCGCACCGTCGTACCCGCGACGCCGGTCAGCGTGCCCTGGACGCGCCCGCCGAGACCTGCCATGTCGTTGTCGGCGTAGTCCGACGACGGCATCTCGCCGCCCTTGCCGCCGGCGAGGTCGAAGGTGATGCTCGTCGCCGTGGCAGGCACGGCCCACGTCTGCTCGGCGTTCGTCGCGGTGAACCACTTGAAGAGCTGCGCCGGCGACGCCACCTTCGCGGTGCCGTGGGTGTTGACGTACGTGACGACGAGGCGGAACAAGTAGCCGCTGTAGCCCGCCGTCGGGCTCAGCGTCGTCGCCGTCGCTCCGGCGTAGTCGACCCACGTGGTGCCGCCGTTCGCCGAGTACTGCCACTTGCGGGTCGCGCTGCCGCCGGGGATCGAGACCCAGGTACCGTCGTCGGCGACCAGCGAGAACGTCTGCGACGACCCTGAGATCGTGGTCGAGATCGACGGCTGCGCGGTCAGCCACGGCTCCTGCGCCGTGCTCGTGCCGCCATCGGTCGCGGTCGTCGGGCCCGTCAGGCTCACCTGGTTCGTCACGCCGCCCGCGGCGAGCTGCGGGATGATCGTGCCCCGCGCGCTGCCGGTGAGCGTCAACGTGTACGGGCCCGCGCCGGAGCCCGACACGGCGGTGACCGACCAGCCCGTTGCGGTGCCGCCGATCGTGAAGTCGCCGGCGGCGAGGCCCGTGACGATCTCGTCGAACGAGATCGTGTAGGTCGTGCCGCCCGCGCTGTTCGCCGAGTAGGCGAACGCGGTCACCGTCGGAGCGGTGTTGTCCACGCGGATGGACAGCGCCGAGCCCGCCGCCGAGACGTTGCCGGCGGGATCGGTCTGCGTGGCGGTGATCGTCCACGTGCCGTCGACGAGCGACGGCAGCGTGCAGTTGGCGGCGACGGCCGTGCACGTCTGCGTCGTCTGCCCGGACGCGGCGGCGCTGACCGTGATGGTGGCGCCCGTCTCGTAGGTCGTCACGTCGATGCGTGGCGTGCGCGTGGCGGTGACGTCGTCGGTGCTGCTCGAGCCCGAGTCGGACGACGCGTTGAGGTCGGAGGTGAGCGCGGCAGGCGCGGTGACATCCAGCTGGATGGAGTCGTCGGCGGTACCCGGCGCCACCTCGGTGTTGCCCGCCAAGTCGACCGCGCGCGTGTAGACGTAGTACGTCGCGGTCGCGCTGGGCAGGGTGCAGGTGATCGTGCCCGACGTCGCGGCCGAGCTGACCGTGCCGCACTGCGTCGGCGACGTCAGACCCGAGGCGGTCGAGTAGTACGCCGTGACCGTCGTGATCGTGTTGGCGTCGGACGCCGTGTAGGCGACAGGCACGGCGGTGTTGTTCGTCAGCGTCGCCGTGATCGCTCCGCTCGATACCGGCGCGACGCGGTCGAGGATGATCGAGTCGTCCGAGGAGCTGCGCACGGCCTGCGTGTTGCCCGCGAGGTCCGTGGCGCGTGCGGCCAGGTAGTAGGTGCCGTCCACCGCGGGCAGCGTGCACGTGAGGTTGGTCTGCGATGTACCCGCACCCGACCACGAGCCGCAGGAGACGGGGCTGCTCATGGTCGCCGAGGTCGAGTAGTAGAGCGTGCCCCCGTTGGCGACGCCGGCCTCCGTGATCGAGACGGCGACGTTCGTGATCGCCGTCGTGCCGATCTGCGACGTGACGGTCGTCGCGACGGCCGTCGGTGCGGTGATGTCGTAGCCGACGGTGTCGTCGGCCGAGCCCGGTGCGGCCTCGACGTTGCCGAACGAGTCCGTCGACACGGTCCAGACGTAGTACGTGCCCTCGGTCGCGCCGATCGTGCAGGTGATCGTGCCGCTGGCGGCCGAGGAGGTGACGGTGCCGCAGAGCGTCGGCGATGTCAGCGCACCGGACGTCGAGTAGTACGCCGAGACGGACTGGAGGTTGTCGATGATGGACGCCGTGTACGCGACGCTGACTGCGCGGCTGTTGACGTACGTCGGCGTGATCGTGCCGCTCGTCGCCGCGGGCATGAAGACGATCGAATCGTCTGCCGAGCCGGGGATGTCCTCGACGTTGCCCGCCGCATCGGTGCTGCGGGTGTAGACGTAGTACGTGGCGGGCGTCGACGGGATGACGCAGCTGAGCGTGCCGCTCGTCGCCGCCGACACGAGCGTCGCGCAGAGCGTCGGCGAGGTGAGCGACGCGCTGGTCGAGTAGTAGGCGCGGATGCTGGCGAGGCCGCCGACGTCGGATGCCGTGAAGGCGACGGAGACCGTGGTCGCGTTGGTCTGCGTGGCGGTGATGCTGCCGCTCGAGACCGGCTTGACGAGGTCGCCGACGGTGAGCAGGAAGCTCGTGCTCGTGGTCGTCGCGCCGTCGGTGACGTTGACCGTGATCGTCACGACGCCGGACTGCCCCGAGGCCGGCGTGATCGCCAGCGTGCGGTTCGCTCCGGAGCCACCGACCGTGATGTTCGCGTTCGGCACGATCGTGGTGTTGCCGGAGGTCGCGGTGACGGTGAGCGACCCGACGGCGGTATCGGCGTCGCCGACGGTGACGGCGATGCCGCTGATCGGGGTGTTGCTGTTCGTGCCCTGGTCCGCGATCGCGGCAACCGTCGGCGCGGCGGTCGCCCAGCGGATCATCACGACGCCCGACGAGCCGGCGGTGTTGGCGTCGCCGCCGTTGCCTGAGTTCGCGACGGCGGCCTGCGCGGCTGCCGTGCCGCGGCCGGAGCCGCCGCGGCCGTACGTGACGCTCGTGCCGGTGAAGGAGTTGGCGAGACCTGTCGGCGTACCGCCGGCGCCGCCACCCGCGCCACCGACGCGCAAGCCACCTGCCGCGGCGGTGGCTCCGGCGCTGCCCTGACCCGTCGTGCCCGTGCCGCCGGTGCCCGGCGTGCCACCGTACGGGGCGCCGCCACCACCGCCGGAGCCACCTGAGCCACCGGCAAGCCCGTCTTGTGTCTGGGTCGATGAACCCGTAACGCCATCACCGCCATAGCCGCCGCCGGTCGCCGTCGTGGTGCTGAAGGCCGAGCCGCCGCCGCTGTTGCCGACCGTGCCGCCAGAGCCGACCGTGATGCGGTACGACGATCCGGGCGAGACCGCGGTGTTGGTCGTGTTGACGACGCCGCCGGCACCGCCGCCGCCGCCCGTGTAATACGTTCCGGCGAAGGTGTGCGTACCCGCGCCGCCGCCGCCACCGCCGGCGACGACGAGCGTCTGGATGCTGGTCACGCCCGCCGGCGCGACCCACGAGCACTCGCCCGTGGCCGTGATCTGACGGATGTTCCAGCCGCTCGCCACGGTGTCGGTCGTCGGGCATGCCTGTGCCGCGACCTGCGCCTGCACGAGGATCGCCGAGGACGACGCGTTCGTGCCGTCGTACGCGCGCACGGTGAAGGCGTTGAGCAGGCCGTAGGCGTTGGCCGGCGGCGTCCAGACGAACGACTCCCCCGGCCCGATCGCGGTGACGCCCGGCGTGACGGCCACGCCGCCCTTCGTGACGCTGCCTGTCACGACCGACTCGATGCGGAACTGCAGCGTCGCGTCGTGGGCCACGGCGTCGGACGACGCGACGAGGGCGGCGTACGTGATCGTGAAGGTCTGATCCTCATTGGCGCCGGTCAACGGATCGATGTGCGTGACGGTCGGCTGGTTCGTGACCGGAGCCAGCACGATCGAGACGGTGGTCGCCGGCGTCGAGCTGTTGACGCCGTCGGAGGCGGTGACGGTGAACGTGAACGTGCCGTTGGCGTAGTCGACCGGCACGTACGACAGCTGCCCGAGATCGTTGTACGGAATCACCTGGTTGACCGTCACGAGCGACGCGCCGAACCACAGGACGCCCGACGACGGCAGCGACTTGATCGTGATGCTGTCCGGCTCGAGCGCGCGATCGTCGCTGAACGGCGCGGCGAAGCTCGACGGGCTGAAGAACATCGTGGCGCCCTCGGTGCCGGCCAGCGCGAAGGCCGAGAGCGTCGGCGCGGCGCGATCTATCGTCACCGTCGGCGTGGCGTTCTGCTCGGTCGCCGGGCCGAGATTGCCGGCGAGATCCTGTGCACCGGTCGCGGCGAAGGCCGGCGTGAGCGTGCCCGTCGAGCACCCCGTCACCGTCAGCGTCCGGGTCGTGCCGTTGTCGGTGCCGGGGTTGAAGGTGCAGCCGGTGGCCGTGCCGCGATTGCGGAAGTCGCCGGAGCCGATGCCGGTGACCGCCTCGGAGAACGTCAGGGTGTAGGTGAAGGTCGTCGCGCCGGAGACGGCCGGCGAGGTCGTCGTGAACGAGCTGAGGAGCGGCGCCACGCGGTCGAGCACGATCTGCGCGTCGTACGTGAGCGGGGCGGCCTCGACGTTGCCTGCCGAGTCCGTCGCGATCGTCCACACGTAGTACGTGCCATCGGTCGAGCGGGAGCCGTCAACGGGGTCGGTCGCCGGCAGGTCGCAGGCCACGGTGCCGCTCGCGGCCGACGATGTCGT
>CAWUMZ010000074.1:0-7794 GCA_963923625.1 uncultured bacterium
CGCCGAACCACTCGCGGATCGGCTTTGCGGCGGGATCCATGTTGACCCACACGAGACCGCCGAACTCGACGACCTGGAACGACGGCAGTCGCACGGCATCGCGATCGAAGTCCTCGCCGAAGCCGCGACCCTCGGGCATCGCAGCGAGGCTGCCGTCCAGCCGATAGGTCCAGCCGTGATACGGGCAGCGGAGCACCTTGCCGCAGGAGCCCCGCCCCTCGGCAAGGCGAGCGGCGCGGTGCCGGCAGATGTTGGAGAACGCGCGCAGCGTGCCGTCCTGATCGCGAACCACGACGATCGGCTCGCCGCCGATCTCGCCGGTCGTGAAGTCGCCCGGCTCGCGCACCTCGGCGACGTGGCCGATGATCATCCACGCCTTCGCGAACACCTCGCGGCGCTCGCGCTCGAAGATCTCGGGATCGGCGTACGCCTTGGCGTTGAGCGTCAGCTTCGCTCCGCCCGCGCGCGTGGCCTTGCTGCGGCGGCCGGTCGCGCTCACGACGCGACCTCCGCGTCCAGATGGAGCATCTCGGCCATCGCCACGGCGAGCGTGCGCCGAGCCTCGGCGCGGGAGACCGAGCCGACGATCACATGCGCGCCGATGCCGTCGACCATCGCGGTCAGGCGCAGTGCCGCGGAGTTGGCGTCGACGGCGCTCGGGATGCGTCCGGCATCCTGCGCCGCCGCGATGAGCTCGGCGACGAGCCCGAACCAGCGAGCGGAGCGGTCGGCGACGGATGCGCGGAAATCGTCTCGGAAGATCGCCGTGCGCCCCATCTCGCTCCAGAGCACCCAGCCCTCGCGTACGACCTCGTCGTCGGACAGCTCGCGAAACAGCACGTCGCGCACGCGCTCGAGAGGATCATCGATCGCCGCGATGCGCTCCTCGCCGCGTGCGCTCTCGCGCGTCTCGTGGTACTCGAAGGCGAGGCGGATGAGATCCTCGCGCGTCGCGAAGTAGTAGTGCAGCAGAGCGCTCGACACGCCCGCCTCGCGGGCAACGGCGGCCATGCGCAGCCCCTCGGCACCGTCGCGTGCGATCACGCTGCACGTGCACTCGAGGATCTGGCTCCGGCGATCGAGTTCGGTTACGGGCCTGACTGACTGGTCAATCATGCGCACAGCGTACCGCATGACGGAAGCGCCGTCAGGGTCGGATGATGCCCTTCGGCGGAGGCGGCCCCAACGTCCCGAGATCGGCCATGAGCACCTGGTCGATCTGCGCGACCGCGGCCTCCCACGTGACGAGTCCGACAAGCACGAACCACCCGACGCTATCGAGGGCGGTCACCAGGCGCAGTGCCGTCGCGGCGGGGTCGACCGTCGCCGGAACGACCTTGGCGTCCTTCGCGGCCTGCACGGCAGTCGCGAGATCGTCGAGCCAGACCTGCATCTTCTCGAGGTAGAAGGACCTCGTCTCCTCGTCGACGAGCGCCAGCCGGGCGATCTCCCCCCACAGCATGTAGTCGAGACGGTTGCGCGGATCGTCCTCCAGCCCCATCAGGAGCTCGGCGCGGAGTCGCGTGACCGGGTGCGAGACCGCGGCCAGCCGCTCGTCGTACCGCTGACTCTCGACGGCGTAGAAATGGTCGAACGTGCGGCTGATCAGATCGTCACGCGAGGCGAAGTAGTAGTGCAGCAGCGCGTTCGAGACGCCGGCTTCCTTCGCGACATGCGACATGCGCATGCCCTTGATGCCGTCGCGCGCGATCTGCCATGCCGTGGTTTCGAGGATCCGGGCGTAGGTGTCCTCACCCGCCTTGCCCGAGGGCTCAATCGAGATCTTCGCCATCGGCACAGCGTAGGACATGCGCATCCCCGAAGCGGTGCGCGTCGGCGCGGGATCGATTCCGGTCACGCGGCGTCGCCGACCGCTGCGAGAGCGGCCTGATACGCGGCATCCCCGGGCCGCAGCCAGTTCGCGAGCTTGTACTGCGCGCGAGCAGCGGTGAGATCCCCCAGTCCCTGATGCGCGCGTCCGAGCAGGTAGTACGCATAGTGGTCATTCGGCGCGCACTCGACGGCGGCTTCGGCCTCCGGCAGCGCGTCGCGGTACCGCTGCGTCCGCAGATAGGCGACCGCGAGCGCCTCACGGATCGATCCCGTCGCCGGCGAGATGTTGCGCGCCAGCTCGAGCGGCCTGATCGCCGCGCGGGTCTCACCGGCTGCCAGGTGCCGGCGCCCCTCGGAGAACAGCTCGTAGAGCTCCATGGCCCGAGTCTACTCCGCAGGCGATGTCGTTTCGGTGACCCGGAACAGCCGATCGAGCAGGCGGTAGGTGATGCCCCACAACACGACGTCCTGGGCCTCGGGGTGCGGAAGGCGATACGCGGAGACCCGCGTCGGCGCCTCCGGAACCTCGGCCGATACCCACGCCAGATCCTCGAACGGCGTCCACCACGCGACGGCGATCTCCTCCGACAGGTCCAGCTCCACCTCCGCGGTGATGTGCGCGACGTACGCGGCGATCACGATCGGGAAGGAGCGGGGAACGAGCGGCTCGAGCATCCCCAGGATGCGCCCACGCTGGCGCGGATCGAAGCCGACCTCCTCGAGCGTCTCGCGTGCCGCGGTGGCGAGCGAGTCCGCGTCGGCCGCGTCCACGCCGCCGCCCGGGAGCCCGACATGACCGGACCACGGATCGCCCTCCCTCGTGGCGCGGCGGCAGAGCAGGATCTCCGTCCCGCGCTCGCCCTCGCGCAGGCAGATCATCACGCTCGCCGTCGCCTCGGCGACGTGCGTGCCGAGCGTCGGCGCGAGCGCCTCCGCCAACGCGGCGATGTCGGGGACGGGAGCCACACCCCGAGCCTACCGGGCGCGGCACGCCCCGGGTACGCTGCATTCCGTGGAACGGCTCTGGGCACCCTGGCGACTCGAGTTCGTCAAGAGCGCCGCCGGCCACGATCCCCTCGCGTGCGTCTTCTGCGCTGTCACCGCCGCGGTCGATGATCAGCAGGCGCTGGTGCTCCACCGCGGCGCCACGTGCTTCGTGCTGCTCAATCTCTACCCGTACACGAATGGGCATCTGATGATCGCGCCGTACCGCCACGTGGCGACACCCGGTGAGCTGACGTCCGAGGAGCGCACCGAGACGTGGGAACTGCTCGACCGCTCGCTCGATGTCCTCGACCGCACCCTCGCACCGCACGGCGCGAATGCCGGCATGAATCTCGGCCGCGCCGCCGGCGCCGGCATCGAGGGCCACCTCCACCTGCACGTGGTGCCGCGGTGGAGCGGCGACAACAACTTCATGCCGGTGCTTGCCGATACGCGCGTGATGGCGCAGCACCTGGACGACACATGGCGTCTCCTGCGGGATGCATGGGTACCCTCTACGCCATGACGCTCGACGCATCCATCTTCAAGGCCTACGACGTCCGCGGCATCGTCCCGGACCAGCTCGATCCCGACGGCGCGTACCGCATCGCGCGCGCGTACGTGGAGGTGTTCCGAGCCAAGCGCATCGCCATCGGCCACGACATGCGGCTCTCCTCGCCCGCGCTCGCCGAGGCGGCGATCCGCGGCGCCACCGACGGCGGCGCCGACGTCGCCGTGCTCGGGGAGATCGGCACCGAGATGCTGTACTTCGCGGTCGCCGACGGCGGTCTCGACGGCGGTCTGATCGTCACCGCGTCGCATAACCCCGCCGAGTACAACGGCATGAAGATCGTGCGTGCCGGTGCGCAGCCCGTCGGCAGCGCCTCGGGCCTCAATGAGGTGAAGCAGATGGCGCTCGGCGCCGACCCCCTGCCTCCCGTCACCACGCCGGGCACCGCCACACCGCTGGACGTCCTGCCGGCCTACGCCGCCAAGATGCTCTCGCTGATCGACGTCGATGCGATCAAGCCGCTCAAGGTCGTCCTCGACGGCGGTAGCGGCATGGCCGGCCGCATGCTCGGCCCGATCCTCGAGGCGCTCCCGGTCGAGACGTACCCGTACTTCCTCGAGCCCGATGGTGCGTTTCCCGACCACCAGCCCAATCCGCTGCTCGAGGAGAACCGCCAGTTCATCATCGGCAAGGTTCGCGAGCATCCCGGCTCGATCGGCATCGCGTGGGACGGCGACGCGGATCGCTGCTTCTTCATCGACGAGGAGGGCGAGTTCGTCGACGGCGATTTCATGACCGCCCTGATCGCCGAGGAGGTCCTCAAGCACCATCCCGGCTCGACCATCCTCTACGACATCCGCGCGTCGCTCGCCGTGCCGCATACCGTCGAGCGCTGCGGCGGCACCGCCGAGGTATCGCGTGTCGGACACGCGTTCATCAAGGTCGCGATGAAGGAAACGGGCGCCGCGTTCGCCGGCGAGGTGTCCGGTCACTACTACTTCCGCGAGTACTACGGGGTCGATACCGGCATCCTGCCGGCGCTGTTCGTGCTGCAGCTCGTCTCCACCAGCGGGACGACGCTGCATGAGCTGCTCCGACCGCTCCGCGAGCGCTACTTCATCACCGGCGAAATCAACTCGACGGTCTCCGACGTCGCCGTCAAGCTGCAGGAGCTGAAGGATCGCTACGGCCCGGGCGCGCGCATCTCGCACCTCGATGGCATCACCATCGAGCTCGACACCTGGCGCTTCAACGTGCGCCCGTCCAACACCGAGCCGCTGCTCCGCCTCAACCTCGAGGCGGAGAGCGAAGCCGAGATGGTCGAGCGACGCGACGAGGTGCTCGGAGTCATCCGATCGTGAGCGCCGACGCCGCAGTCGTCGCCGCGGTTCAGGCGATCGTCGACGGCGCCGAGGAGGCAGATCAGATCCTGCTCGGCACGATCGCGCATCTCGCCGAGCGCTACGGAACCGGCGTCGGACTGCGCTTCGTCGAGGAGGGCGCGTTCATCGAGGGTCCGTGGTCCGGCGAGCGCGGCCAGACGCGCGCCGAGGTGCCGATTCACTACGACGGCGAGCTCGTCGGCGAATTCGTCGTGGGTGCGGAACTGGACGCCGATGGTCGCGCCACGTTCGAGGCCGTCGCCGCGCTCGTGGGTGATTACTGCCTCGTCGGCTGGGACATCGGCGGCGAGGACTGGGAGCCGTAGGCCCTAGACGCCGCCGGTGCGCTTGGCGTCGCGCTGCAGGAGCTCGCGATCGAATGTGTCGCGCATGTCGTGCGGGTCGTTGATGCCGCGCAGCGCGAGGTCCGAATCGCCGATGTCGGAGCCGGCCGTATCGAACTCGATGTCGCCGAAGTTGAGGATGCGGCCGTAGAAGCCCTGCTTCGTGTTGACGTTCTGGATGCGGTCGATGCTGGCGCTCCGCTCGTTGCGATTGGCGATGCCGCGGCGCACGATCACGCGTCGATCCGTGACGGTGTACTCGCTGTCCAGGCGCTTGAGCCAGGCGAGGACGACGACGACAGCGATCCAGATGACCGTGACGGCGAAGAACCACGACACCGGGACGCTGACGAGCCGGTCGATGAGGATGCCGATGATCAGCGGCAGGAGCCCGATCAGACCCCACTTGAGCATCCACGACACGGACCACTTCCATGTCGGGCGTCCCCGCCAGATCAGCTTCTCGCCCTCGAGGATCTCCGCCATGGTCGCCTCCCGCGCCGTGTGACGCTCTGACGGTACCGCATCGGAGACGCGACGGGAACTGCGCGCCCAGCGGTGCTACCGTCACGCCATGAGCGCCTACGACGTCGTCGTCATCGGCTCCGGCCTGGTCGGAGCCTCGACCGCCAACGCACTGATGCGCCGCGATGCGGGCCGCGTGCTCCTGCTCGACCGAGGCACCGCGGGCAGCGGCGACTCCGCGCTGACCTTCGGGATGGTGCGCCGCCACTACACCAATCCCGTGCTGATCCGCATGGCGATGGCCGGCACTGAGATCCTCCGCAACTGGGACGAGGAGGTCGGCGTCGGAACCGGCGCGTACGTTCCGACGGGCTACCTCCTCCCCGTTCCCGAGCGGCTGCTCGAGGCCTGCCGCGCGAACGTGGAGCGCCAGCAGGGACTGGGTCTGGACACCATGCTGCTCGCGCCCGACGAGATCCGCGACGTCGAGCCGCTGCTCTCGCTCGACGGCGTCGCCGCAGCCGCCTACGAGCCCGCGGGCGGCGTGTGCGACAGCCGGCTGATGGTCGACTCATGGCTCCTCGACGCGCTCGGTCGCGGCCTCGATCTGCGCCAGCACGCCGAAGTGGCCGAGATCTCGATGGACGGCGATCGCGCGACGGGCGTCGTCCTGACGAACGGCGAGCGCATCGAGGCCGGGCAGGTCGTCGTCGCCACCGGCGGTTGGTCACCCGGGGTCCTCACGGGCATCTGGGAGGTTCCCTTCGATCTCGTCCGCATCCAGGTCGCCGTGCTGCGCCTCGCGCCCGGACAGGTGCCGCCCGCGGCGGTTACGAGCGACGCTGTCTCAAACGTCGTCGTGCGCGCCGCGGCAGGACGCGATATCTGGGTCGTGGCGTACCAGCCGGATACGCCGGTGATCGAGACGCGCGACGACTGCCAGCTGCCGCTGCTCGAGGGATACGAGGACGCGATCCGCGGGCCGCTGGCGGAGCGCTTTCCGTCGCTGGCCGACGCGCCGCTCGTCGGCGGCTGGGGCGGCGCCTACGACGCGACGCCGGATTGGCACCCCCTCGTCGGCGCCGTACCGGGAGCCGAGGGGCTCTGGCTCTGCGCCGGCTGGTCAGGCCACGGCCTCAAGTCGACTCCCGCCGCGGGGCGCGTGATGGCCGACCTCGTGACGGGGCAGGCGCCCTTCATCGACGTCACCGACCTTGATCCGGGTCGCTTCGCACGCGGCTTCGAGAACCCGTGCGCGTACGGTCCAGGCGCGCGGGCGTAACCGCGATGATCAGTCGCGTTCGCCGGGCGTGACGCGGAAGGCGTCGACGACCGAGTCGATCTGCCGCAGCGCCGTCAGCACGGCCTTGAGGCCCTTGAGGTCGCCGATCTCGAGCACGTACCAGTTGCGCGACATGCCCTCGCTGACGTGCCCGCCGTACTCGACCACGTTGCAGCCGTGCTCGGCGACGGTGCGCCCGACATCCTCGAGCAGGCGCGGACGGTCCCAGGCCTCGACGGCGATGCCGACGCGAAACGACGCCTCCGGATCCTCGCCGCTCCAGGCCACCTGCGTCATGCGCTCGGGCGTGCGGGCCAGTTGGCGCGAGTTCGGGCAGTCGTCGCGGTGGATCGTGATCCCGCGCCCGACGGAGATGTAGCCGACGATCTCGTCGCCCGGGACGGGCGTGCAGCACTTCGCCATGCGCACCATCACCCCGGCGTCGGCGACGCCGTCCACCACGATGCCGTACGACCCGGAGGCCAGCGCACGCGTGCGTCCGCCGGTGCGACGCGTCGGCGTCGTGGCGGTGTCGACCTCCTCGGTCTTGAGGTGCGCCAGCAGCTTGGAGATGACCTGCGGCACGGTGATGTTGCCGGAGCCGAGCGCGACGTAGAACTCCTCCGCCTTGCGGTAGCCCATCTCGCGCATCACACCCGCGAGCACGGGCGATGACGCGATGCGCTGCGTCGGCAGCTTGTTCTGCCGCAGCGCCGCCTGCAGCAGATCGCGACCCTTCTGCTCGGTGTCCTCACGCTGCTCGCGCGCGTACCAGGCGCGGATCTTGTTGCGCGCGCGGTTCGTCGTGACGATGCCCATCCAGTCGCGCGACGGTCCGCGGTCGCCCTTCGAGGTGAGCACCTCGACGATGTCGCCCGATCGCAGCGTCGCGGATAGCGGGACGATGCGCCCATTGACCTTGGCGCCGACGCAGCGATGGCCGACATCGGTGTGCACCGCGTAGGCGAAGTCGAGCGGCGTGGCGCCCGCGGC
>CAWUMZ010000075.1:0-7777 GCA_963923625.1 uncultured bacterium
CATGATGGACACGATCCTCAACCTCGGCATCAACGACGCCGCGGTGCAGGGCCTGGCCGCCGAGAGCGGCAATCCGCGCTTCGCCTGGGACTCGTACCGCCGCTTCGTCCAGATGTTCGGCGAGGTCGTGCTCGGCGTCCCGTCCGACGACTTCGAGCACGCGCTGTCGCAGCTGAAGAAGGCGCGCGGCGTGGCCAACGACACCGACCTCACCGCCGAGGATCTGCAGGAGCTCGTCGCGACGTTCAAGGAGATCGTCGCCGACACCGCCGGTCCCGACGCCTTCGGCGACGACCCGCGCGAGCAGCTGCGCCTCGCCATCAACGCGGTGTTCGCCTCGTGGCAGAACCCGCGCGCCGCCGTCTACCGCCGCGCCAACGACATCCCCGATGACCTCGGCACGGCCGTCAACATCATGCAGATGGTCTTCGGCAACCTCGGCGAGACCTCCGCCACCGGCGTGTGCTTCACCCGCAACCCCGCCACCGGCGAGAAGGAGCTGTACGGCGAGTTCCTCATCAACGCGCAGGGCGAGGACGTCGTCGCCGGCATCCGCACGCCGCGCCCGCTCGCCGAGCTCGAGGGCGAGCTGCCCGACGCGTACGCCGAGCTGCTCGCGACGATGGCGCGCCTCGAGGCGCACTACGGCGACATGCAGGACATCGAGTTCACGATCGAGCAGGGCAAGCTGTACCTCCTGCAGACGCGCAACGGCAAGCGCACCGCGCAGGCCGCCGTGCGCGTGGCATGCGACATGGTCGACGAGGGCGTCATCACCAAGGAGCAGGCGGTCCAGCGCATCGACCCGAAGCAGCTCGATCAGCTGCTGCACCCGACGATCGACCCCGACGCCGAGCGCGACCTGCTCGCCACGGGACTCAACGCGTCGCCCGGAGCCGGCGTCGGCGAGATCGTCCTCGACGCCGACCTCGCGGAGCAGCGCGGCAAGGCGGGCCATCCGGTCATCCTCGTGCGCTGGGAGACCACGCCCGACGACATCCACGGCGTGATCGTCGCCCAGGGCGTCATCACCGCCCACGGCGGCATGACCTCGCACGCCGCGGTCGTCGCGCGCGGCATGGGCAAGCCGTGCGTTGCCGGCATCGAGGGGCTCCACATCGACATGCAGAACCGCCGCGTCACGATCGGCGGGCGCGACCTCGCCGAGGGCGACGTCATCACGATGGACGGCTCGACGGGCGAGGTGTTCGCCGGCGGGCTGCCGCTCGTGCCGCCGCGCTTCGACGAGCACTTCCAGCGCATCACCGCCTGGGCCGACGAGCTTCGCCGCCTGCGCGTGCGCGCCAACGCCGACACGCCCGAGGACGCGGCGCGCGCCCGCGGGTTCGGCGCCGAGGGCATCGGCCTCTGCCGCACCGAGCACATGTTCATGAGCGAGGATCGCCTCCCGCACGTGCGGCAGATGATCCTCGCGACCGACTACGCCGAGCGCGAGGTGGCACTCGACGTGATCGGCCCGATGCAGGAGGGCGACTTCGTCGGCATCCTGCGCGCGATGGACGGCCTGCCGGTGACCATCCGGCTGCTCGATCCGCCGCTGCACGAGTTCCTGCCGTCGCTGCTCGACGCCACGCTCGCGGTCGAGCGCATCCGCGAGCACGGCGCTGATGGGGACCTGGAAGCGGCCGAGGCGCTGCTCACGCGCGTCAAGGAGCTGACCGAGGCCAACCCGATGCTCGGCACCCGCGGCTGCCGCCTCGGCATCCTGTTCCCCGAGATCTACTCGATGCAGGCGCGCGCGATCATGCGCGCCGCGCACATCCTCAAGGCCGAGGGGCTCGATCCACGGCCCGAGATCATGATCCCGCTGGTCGGCTTCGCTGAGGAGCTGCGCCGCATGCGCGCGCTCGTCGAGGAGGTCGTCGCCGAGGAGAACGCGGCGCACGGCGTCGACTTCGAGGTGCAGATCGGCACCATGATCGAGCTGCCGCGCGCGGCGGTCGTGGCCGATCAGGTCGCCGAGCACGGCGACTTCTTCTCGTTCGGCACGAACGACCTCACGCAGACGGTGCTCGGACTCTCGCGCGACGACGCCGAGGGCAAGTTCCTCAACCAGTACGTCGACGACGGCGTGATCCCCGCCAACCCGTTCCAGACGATCGATGTCGACGGCGTCGGCGCGGTCGTCCGCCTCGCGTCGGAGAAGGGGCGCGCCGCCAAGCCCGGCATCAAGCTCGGCGTCTGCGGCGAGCACGGCGGCGACCCCGCCTCCGTCGTCTTCTTCCACGAGGTCGGCGTCGACTACGTGTCGTGCTCGCCCTTCCGCGTGCCGATCGCCCGCCTCGCGGCGGCGCAGGCGGCGCTCGACTCGAGCTTCAAGGACCGCTGAGCATGGCCCACGCGCTGCACGTCGCACTCGATCCGCGCGATCCCGCTCCCGCCGACGTGGCGATCGTCGTCGACTGCATCCGCGCGACCACGACGATCTCGCACGCGCTCGACACCGGCTACGCGTCGGTCACGTGCGTGGGGGAGATCGACGACGCCCACGCCGAGCGCGCCGAGGGCGTGCTGCTCGGCGGCGAGCGCCACGGCGTGCTGATCGAGGGCTTCGATCTCGGCAACTCGCCGGCCGAGTACGCCGAACGCAAGGGCGACCGCCTCGTGCTCACCACGACGAACGGCACGCGCGCGATCCTGCAGTCCGTCGCCGAATCGACGACGGTGCTCGTCGGCGCACTCGTCAACGCGCAGGCGCTCGTCGATGCCGCACTGGCGGCGGTGCCCGCCGATGGCACGATCGCCGTGCGCTGCGCCGGCGTGCGCGGCGAGGTCGCGCTCGATGACGCCTACGTCGCCGGCGTGCTGATGCAGCGCATCCTGCACGCGCTGCCCGACGCCTTCCCGACCGACGGCGCGCGCACCGCGATCGCGATCGCCAACGCCTACCCGCTCGCGCTCGCCGCGCTCGAGGACAGCCAGAGCGCCCGCGATCTCGACGGCACGGGCCTTGAGCCCGACGTCATGCGCTGCGCCCAGGTCGACACGCTCTCGACGGCGCCGCGTGTCACGGCCTCGTCGCCGGGCCGCGTCGTCGTGACGCTCGGCTAAGCGGTTCGCGGGCGCCACACGTTGGCGCGTTCGCCCGCTGCGGCGAGGCGGGCGGTCTCCTCGATGCGCCTCTCGCGCGTCGGCGGAGTCTTCGCGCTGCCGATCCACTGCAGGATGCGGCGCTGCTCGCCCGGGGGGAAGGCGGCGAAGTGATCTGCGCTGCCCGGGTGGCGGGAGAACGCGGCAGCGAGGTCGGCCGGCACGACGCGCGCCTCGCTCTCGTCGAGCGACGACCACGAGCCATCGGCACGCGCCGCCTCGATCACGGAGATCCCCGCCGCATGGAGCGCGCCGCGCGCCTCGAGCTCCGCGACGCGTCGCTTGTTCACGGCGGACCAGCCGCTGCCGCGCCGGCGCGGGGTGATCAGGCGCTTCGAACGCGTCGCGTCGAGCGTGCCGGGGCGGGAATCGATCCAGCCGAAGCACAGGCACTCCTCGACGATCTCGTCGTAGGTGGGGCCCGGGCGTTCGGAACTGCGCTTCCACGTGATCAGCCAGACGCCATTCGATGCTGCGTGATTGGTGTCGAGCCATGAGCGCAGCTCGGCGCGTGTCGCGACCTCGAGGTGCGGGCGGTCATCGATCATCAGTCCTCCCGGCTGCTCGGGAACTTGCGCTCCAGCATCCGATCGGCCTTCGCGCGCTGACGCCGGTGCAGCCAGCGGACCCCGAGGACCGCGGCGACGATCACGACGAGGGCGAAGCCGATCGCGCCGGCGGTACCGAGCACCTGTTCGATGCGCTGCACGGAGCGGCCGAAGGCGAAGCCCAGGAACGTGATGGTGCAGGCCCACGTAATGCCGCCGAGCGCGTTCCAGACGAGGAACCGCCGCCACGGCATGTGGCTCATGCCGGCGATCCACGAGCCGAAGACGCGCAGGCCCGCGGTCCAGCGCGCGAGGAAGACCGCCTTGCCGCCGTGCTGCTCGAAGAAGCGCTCGCCCCATGCGACGCCGGTCTGCACGTGCTCGAAGCGGCTCAGCCGATTGACCAGGCGGCGGCCGCCGTAGCGGCCGATGCAGTATCCGATGTTGTCGCCGATGATCGCGGCGATCGACGCGACGAGCGCGACCATCCATGGATTCAGAACGCCGTGCGAGGACGCCGCCGCGGCCAGCAGCAGGATCGTCTCGCCGGGGAAGGGCACGCCCGCCGTCTCGAGCAGGAGCGGGATGAACACCGCGAGGTAGCCCCACTGGCGGATCCACTCCTCGATCGTGGAGTGGTCGATCACTAGAGCGTGTCCAGGATCACCGCGATCGGCGGGTACACCTTGTGCACCATCTTGGAGAATTCGCGTTCGTACTGCTCGACGAGCTCGGGGTCGAGCGTGGCGGCGTACGCGTCGCGCATCTCGGCGAGCTCCTCGGCGGCCCAGTCGATCTCGTCGGCGTAATCGCCGTACCGTTCCTCCGCCTCCTCGCGATCCGAGGCGCGGTACTCCTCGAGCGCCGTGTGCAGCGACATCAGGCGGTCCGCGTGGTCGATCGCGAACACGTCGAGCTGCATCTTGATGAGCTCTCCGAAGCGCTTGCGGCGGAACATGTCCCGGATGCTACCGGCGCCGAGGCCATATGCTGCCGGGCATGGTCGATACCGCAGCGATTCGCACGCAGATGCCGTCCGTCACGAACGCCGTGTACTTCAACACGGGCACGTTCGGACCGTTCCCGCTCGCGGTGCGCGACGCGATGTACGCCCACGTCGAGGGCGTCTGGACGCAGGGCCGCATCGGCGATGACCGCTACGCCGAGCAGTCCGCCATCGAGGAGGCGGCGCGCGCCGCGATCGGCCGCGTCGTCAACGCGCCGGCCACGGAGATCGCGCTCGGGCACTGCACGAGCGACGGCCTCAACCTCGTCGTCGGCGGCATCGACTGGCAGCCGGGCGACCAGGTCGTGATCGGCGACTTCGAGCATCCCGGTCTGACGGTGCCGCTGCAGGTGATGGGCGAGCGGCGCGGCATCGAGGTGATCATCGCGCCGATCACCGAGGCCGACGATCCCGCGCAGGTGATCGCGGACGCGCTGACCCCGAAGACCAAGCTGGTCGCGCTGTCGCACGTCGTCTGGACGACGGGGCGCATCATGCCGATTCCGCGCATGGCGGAGATCGTCGGCGCGCATGGCGCCGTCTTCCTCGTGGACGCGGCGCAGGGTCCCGGGTGCATTCCCGTCGACGTCCAGACGCTGGGCTGCGACTTCTACACGATCAGCGGCCAGAAGTGGCTGTGCGGCCCGTCCGGCACGGGTGGCCTCTGGGTCAATCCCGCGTCGCTCGACCGCATCGCGCCGGCGTTCCCCGGGTACCCGACGATGGAGAAGACGCCCGACGGCCCGCGGATGTGGCAGAACGCGCGGCGCTTCGAGCCCGGCACGGTCACGCACACGGCGCTCGTCGGCCTGACGGCCGCGATCGAGTGGCGCGAGTCGGTCGGCGGCTACACCGAGACGCACGCCGCCGCGATGCGGCAGTCGGCCTATCTGCGCGATCGACTCACCGAGGTGCCGAAGGCGATGGTCTCGCACGTCGACGCGCCATCGCCGTTCGTCGCCTTCGAGATGGAGGGGATGCCGGCGCCGGTCGTCGTGCGCAAGCTCGAGGACGTCGGCATCATCGCCCGCTATCTCCCCGGCACGCCGCTGACGCGCATCTCGGTCGGCTGCTGGAACGACCAGTCCGACATCGATCGTCTGATCGCCGCGCTCGGCGCGCTGTAGACGACCTGAACACCTCGAGGTGTTCAGGCCGTCAGGCCGTCACGCCGGCAGCCCGAGCTCGGCGCTGATCGGCTGGAGCGCGGCGACGACGTTGCGGATGTGGTCGTCGAGTTCGATGCCGAGCAGTTCGGCGCCCTCGTAGACGTCCTCGCGGCTCACGCCGGCGGCGAAGGCCGGCGTCTTCAGCTTCTTCTTCACGCTCTTCGGCTCGAGGCCCTCGAGACCGGTGGGGCGGACGAGGCCGCAGGCGTGGACGAAGCCGCTCAGCTCGTCGCAGGCGAACAACGTCTTCTCGAGCTGCGTCTCGGGCACGACGCCGGTGTGCTGCGCGTGCGCGAGGATCGCACGGCGGAACCAGTCGGGGTAGCCGCGCTCGGCGAGGATCGCCTCTCCGGCCTGCGGGTGCTGCTCGAGGGTGGGGTGGATCTCCCAGTCGAAGTCGTGCAGCAGCGCGACGTTGCCCCACGCCTCCTCGTCCTCGCCGGCGGCGCGCGCGTAGCTGCGGACGGACGCCTCGACGGCGAGCGCATGGCGCCGCAGCGCCTCGGACTGGATGAACTCGCAGACGATGCCCCAGGCGGCGTCGCGATCGTGGACGAGGTCGGTGCTCATGGGCGCAAGCGTATCCAGTTCCGCTCGGCCAGAGGGCTGGCGGGTACCATGCGCTGCGTGACGGCCACGGCTCCCCGCAGCACGCTCGGCGATCTCCTCGTGATCGAGGGCGGCACGCCGCTCTCCGGACGCGTGCAGGTCGGCGGCAACAAGAACGGCGCGCTGCCGATCATCGCGGCGTGCCTGCTGACCGAGCACGAGTGCGTGATCGAGAACGTGCCGCGCATCCGCGATGTCGAGGTGATGGCCGAGCTCGTCGGCTCCACCGGCGCCGAGGTCGAGTGGCTCGACCGCAACACGCTGCGCATCAAGGCCGCCGGTGCGATCACCCCGGCGATCGATCGCGAGCTGAGCGTGCGCATCCGCGCGTCGATCCTGCTCGCCGGTCCACTGCTCGCCCGTTGCGGCGAGGTGCTCGTGCCGCCGCCCGGCGGCGACGTCATCGGCCGCCGCCGCATTGACACCCACCTGCACGCCTTCGCCGCGCTCGGCGCCGACGTCGAGGTCGAGCGCGACTTCACGCTGCGCGCTCCCGACGGGCTCACCGGCACCCGCTTCTTCATGGACGAGCCGTCCGTGACCGCCACGGAGAACGCCGTGATGGCCGCCGTGCTCGCCAAGGGCGACACGACGCTGATCAACGCGGCATGCGAGCCGCACGTGCAGGACCTCTGCCGCTTCCTCGTCGCGATGGGCGCGGAGATCGACGGCATCGGCTCCAACGTCCTCTGCATCCACGGGCGCGCCAGCCTCGGCGGCGCTCGGCACCGCATCGGCCCGGACCACATCGAGGTCGCGTCGTTCATCGGCCTCGCCGCCGTCACGCGCGGCGAGCTCGTGATCGAGGATGTCGAGCCCGAGGATCTCCATCCGGTTGTCCACGGCTTCGAGCGTCTTGGCGTGCGCATCGAGCTCGACGGCCGCACGCTGACGGTGCCGGATGATCAGGACCTGACGATCCGCGATGACTTCGGCGGCCAGGTGCCGAAGCTCGAAGACGGCCCGTGGCCGCAGTTCCCCGCCGACCTCACGTCGATCGCCGTCGCCGTCGCCACGCAGGCGAAGGGCACGATCCTGATCTACGAGAAGATGTTCGAGAATCGCCTGGTCTTCACCGACAAGCTGGTCTCCATGGGCGCACGCATCGTCCTGTGCGATCCGCACCGCGCGATCGTCACCGGCCCGGCGCAGCTCGTCGGCGAGCGTGTCGAGAGCCCCGACATCCGCGCGGGCATGGCGATGCTGATCGCCGCGCTGGCGGCGAAGGGGACGACGACGATCGGCAACGTCGGCCAGATCGATCGCGGCTACGAGCGCATCGACGAGCGCCTGCGCGGCCTCGGCGCCCGCATCGAGCGCATCAGCGGCTGATC
>CAWUMZ010000076.1:0-7682 GCA_963923625.1 uncultured bacterium
CCCCTTTGCGTCACCTACGCGATCGTGGCGACGTAGACCTCGCCGTCGACCACCGTGAGCACGCCGCCCCCGTCGAGGCGCAGCGCGTCCTGCTCGCCGAGCGCGTGCTCCTCGCCGTCGACCGCGACCATCGCGGGGCCGCCGAGGGCGATCGCGAATGCGATCGGCGCGCCGATCGAGCGCTCGTCGCCGATCTGCAGCACCTCGACGTCGCCCGCGGCGCGCGTGCGATCCCACATCAGGTTGAGGTCGCGGCCGCTGCCGGGCGCCATCGTCAGGCTCGTGGGCACGTCGCCTGGGAACGCGATCGCCTCGTGGCGGCCGAGCGGCGCGGGCGGCGCACCGTCGATCGTCAGCTGCACCGCGTCGCCGGCGAGCAGCACGAGGATGCGGTCCACGTCCGCGATCTCCGAGAACGGGCCGTCACCAGCCAGATCGGCCATCGACAGGCGCCAGCGGAAGGGCGCCGCCGAATCCCCGGCGTCGTCGTCGATCGCGATCTCGTGCGTCGTGCCGGCGCCGTTGCGCCAGGGCATCGCGGTGTAGCCAGAGGCGGGCAGGTGGGTGATCAGGGCCATGCGGGGAGTATGCGGACGCCTCCGGATCCGCGGCGCCTGTACGATCCCGCCCACGGAACCGTCGATAACGATGAGCGCCCTGCCCCGCACCACCAAGACCCGCCTCCCGTCGGAGGTGTTCGAGCTGCCGGTCGACAAGATCCGCTCCGGGTACTACTCCGACGCGTACTTCAACCACACGCAGAAGGTGCTGGTGCGCGACGGGCATCGCCCGCGCGTGCTGGTGCAGGTCTTCCAGCGCGGCTCGTCGGTGCTCGGCGGCGTCGACGAGGCGATCGCCACGCTGCGCGAGTGCGCCGGTCTGGTGCGCGAGGACGGGACGTGGGAGGCCGGGTGGGACGACCTCGTCGTGCACGCGCTCTACGACGGCGATGAGATCGCGCCGTGGGAGAGCGTGCTCACGATTGAGGGCGACTACGCGCACTTCTGCCACCTCGAGACCGTCTACCTCGGCAGCCTCGCGCGCCGCAGCCTCGTCGCGACGAACGTGCGCGAGGTCGTGCAGGCCGCCGCGCCGAAGCCGATCATGTACTTCCCGGCGCGGCACGACCACTACCGCGTGCAGACGGGCGATGGCTACGCGGCCCACATCGCCGGTGCGATCGGCGTCTCGACCGACGCCCAGGCCGACTGGTGGGGCGAGCGCGGGCTCGGCACGGTTCCGCACGGGCTGATCGCGGCCTACAACGGCGACACCGTCGCCGCGGCCGAGGCCTTCGCGCGCTGCTCCGACCCGGGCCAGAACCTCGTCGTCCTCGTGGACTTCGATAACGACTGCCCCGCCACCGCGGTGCGCGTCGCCGAGTCGCTCGGCGACCGCCTCTGGGGTGTGCGCCTCGACACCTCGGGGACGATGGTCGACAGCTCGCTGTGGGACATGATGGGCCGCTTCGATCCGCGCGGCGTCAACCCGCAGCTCGTCTGGAACGTGCGGAACGCGCTCGATGCGGCGGGCTTCCAGCACGTGCGCATCGTCGTCTCCGGCGGCTTCACGGCGTCGAAGATCCGCGAGTTCGAGTCGGCCGGCGTGCCCGTCGATTCGTACGGCGTCGGGTCGGCGCTGATCCGCGGCTCGTGCGACTTCACCGCCGACGTGGTGATGGTCGACGGGCAGCCGGGCGGCAAGGTCGGCCGCGAGCCGCTGCCGAACCCGCGGCTCGAGCGCGTGGTCTAGGCGCAGGCTCCGATACGCTTCCGCCTCGTGCAGGGCGCCATCGGCATTCACCACATCGGCATCGCCGTCGCGGATCTCGAGTCCGCGGCCGAGCGCTGGGCGCTGCTGATCGGCGCTGTCGTCGACCACGGTCAGGACTCGGAGGAGCTCGGCACGCGCGCGCTCGCGATCCGCACGCCGCAGGGTCCGATGATCGAGCTTGTCGCGCCGTACGCCGAGGACACGCCCGTCGGCCGCTTCATCGCGAAGCGCGGCGAGGGCATGCACCACGTGGCGTACGAGGTCGGGGACATCGAGGCTGAGGTCGCTCGCCTCGTCGCCGAGGGCGTGGAGATGATCGACGAGAAGCCGCGCGCCGGGCTGTTCGGCCTGCAGGTCGCATTCATTCATCCCGAGGCCGTGCAGGGTGTCCTGCTCGAGCTCGTCCAACCCGGAGGTTCGCACTGATGGCGGAGAACACGCGTGTCGAGATCGGCTTCGTCGGCGGTGGCGCGGCGAGCGCATCGCTGGACGATGCGGCGACGAAGAAGCTGCTGAAGGCGGTCGAGAAGGGCGACGAGGATCTCGTCGAGCTGCCCGGCGACAGCGGCACGCTGCACGTTCGCGCCGCCCAGGTCGCGTGGGTGCGCGTCCACTCGAAGGACTCGCGCGTCGGCTTCTAGCCCGCTCGTCGGGGCGGTGCATGCCGCCGATGATCTGCTGCTATCGGCGGCTGCGAAGCTGCGCCATCCCGATCGCGACGATCTCGTCGCGGGGTTCTCGAAGCTCGGCAACTCCGGTGTCGGCTGGGTCGCGCTTGGCGGTGTCGTCGCCCTCGCGCGGCGCGATCCGCGACCTGCCGTCGCGGTCGCGGTCGCGGTGTGGGGGACGCTCGCGATCAACTACGGCGTCAAGCAGCTGGCCGATCGGGAGCGTCCGCAGCACGACGATGCGACGCGGCTGATCGACGCCCCGACGTCGTCATCGTTTCCCTCGTCGCACGCCGCGATGGCCGCCGCCGGCTCGCTCGCGCTCGGTCAGGCGGTGCCCGCCGCGCGGCTGCCTCTGAAGGCCGCCGCGCTCGCGATGGCGGCGAGCCGCGTCTACCTCGGCGTGCACCACCCGAGCGACGTCGTCGCCGGGTACGCGCTCGGCGCGGTCACCGGACGCGTCAGCCGCGCGCTCCTGCCGGCGCGTCGGCGCAGGTAGCACCCGCCCCCGGATATCGTCCGAGCCATGGCGAGCCTCGAGATCGGGATCATCGGTCTGCCGAACTGCGGCAAGACCACCATCTTCAACGCGCTGACCGGCGCGGGCGTGGTGGTGCAGCCCTACGCGGCGACCGAGGTGTCGGTCAACACGGGCGTGGCGCAGGTGCCGGATGACCGCATGGCGCCGCTGGCCACCGTCGAGGACTCACAGCGCCTCGTGCCGCCGACCGTCCAGCTCGTCGACGTCGCCGGTCTGCAGCGCGGCGGCGGACGCGACGGCGGCCTGTCGGGCGAGTTCCTGCAGGCGCTGCGCGCCGCGGACGCGCTGATCCACGTCGTGCGCACGTTCCAGGACGACGCGGTCTTCCACGTCGACGGCCGCATCGATCCGGCCGAGGACGCCGAGGGTGTCGATCTCGAGCTGCTCTTCGCCGACGGCATGCTGGTCTCGAAGCGCATGGAGCGCCTGCAGCGGGCCGTGCAGGTGGGGCAGAAGGAGGCGAAGGCCGAGGCCGACCTGCTCGCCGAACTCGCCGCGCACCTCGACGCCGGACAGACTGCGCGCACGTTCGCCAAGAAGGGCGAGCTGCCCGCCGAGGTCCAGCTCGAGCTGCTCACGCTCAAGCCGATGATGTACGTCGCCAACACGTCCGAGTCGGGCGATCCCGAAGGCGTTGCGGCGCTGAAGGCGTACGCCGGGGATGCCGAGGTCGTGGCCGTCGCCGGGCGCTTCGAGGCCGAACTCGCCGAGATCGAGGATCCCGAGGAGCGTGCGATGTTCCTCGCCGAGATCGGGCAGGACGAGCCGAGCGCCCCGCGCGTTGCGGCCGCGGCCTTCCGCATGCTCGACCTGATCACGTTCTTCACGGCCGGCCCGAAGGACGTCTGGGCGTGGACGATCCGCAAGGGCTCGAACGCGGTCGAGGCGGGCGGCAAGATCCACACCGACATCGCGCGCGGCTTCATCCGCGCCGAGGTGATCAACTGGAAGGATCTCGTCGACGCGGGCTCGCGCGCGGAGGCGACGAAGCTCGGCCAGCTCCGCGTCGAGGGCAAGGACTACATCGTCCAGGACGGCGATGTGCTCAACGTGCGCTTCAACGTCTAGGCGCTACGCTCTCCGGCACCGACGATCGCTGGTCCATGAGGAGCACGGGATGAACGCCGAAGAGACGATGCGCGCACTGGCAGCGGCCTGGGAGAGCGGCGATCCCGACTCCATCGCCGATCGCTACGCACCGGACGGCGTCTACGAGGGGCCGCTCTTCCCGAGCTTCCCCGTCGGGCCGGAGGCCGTCCGCGCGGCGTGCGCGGAGGCCTTTGCGGAGATCACCGACGTCGAGGTGCCGCTGCGCAATGTCGCCATGTCCGGCGACGTCTGCCTGGCGGAGGGCTCGTTCCGCTGCACCGACCTCGAGGGCAATCGCACGGACTTCGACCTCGTGATGGTGCTCGTGCTGCAGGACGGGCTGATCACGCGCTTCACCGAGTACTTCGACACGGCGAAGCTGGCCTGAGCCATGGCGAACACGGTGCCCGAGCAGATCGAGGTCGTCGTGGTCGGCGGCGGACAGGCCGGCATCGCCGCCAGCGAGCACCTCTCCAAGCGCGGCGTCCCGCACATCGTGCTGGAGCGCGAGCGCATCGTCGAGCGGTGGCGTACCGGCCGCTGGGACTCGCTCGTCGCCAACGGCCCCGCTTGGCACGACTGCTTTCCGGGCAGCGCCTTCGATGACGTCGACCCCGATTCGTTCCCGACCAAGGACCGCGTCGCGCAGTACTTCATCGATTACGCGAAGCAGATCGAGGCGCCGGTCCATGAAGGGGTGGAGGTGACGTCGGCCCGCCGCCGTGTGGGGGAGCGCGGCTTCCATCTCGAGACGACGGCTGGTCCGATCGACGCGTCCTACGTCGTGGTGGCGACCGGTCCGTTCCAGGTGCCGGTGATCCCGCCGATCGTCCCGGCTGATGCGCCGGTGCTGCAGTTGCACTCGAATGACTACACACATCCGGATCAGCTGCCCGCCGGCGGCGTGCTCGTCGTGGGCTGCGGTGCGTCGGGCGTGCAGATCGCCGATGAGCTGAATCGCGCGGGCCGTACGGTGCACATCGCGACCGGTCCGCATACGCGACCGCCGCGGCGGTATCGCGACCGCGACATGGTCTGGTGGCTCGGGGCGCTCGGCATGTGGGACGCGCAGACACCACCGGCCGGCGCAGAGCACGTCACGATCGCCTTCAGCGGCGCCTATGGCGGCCGGACGATCGACTTCCGTACGCTCGCCGCAGAGGGCATCACGCTGCATGGCCGCGCCGTCTCGTACGACGACGGCGTCATGCGCTTCGCCGACGACCTCGCCGCGAACGTCGCCGAGGGTGATCGCTTCTACCTCGAGATGCTGGATCTGGCGGACGCGTATGAGGAGCGAAATGGGCTGGGCCTGCCGGAGGAGCCGTCCGCGCGCGAGCTCGGGCCGCTGCCCGCGAGTGTGACCAATCCGATCCTCGCGCTCGATCTGGCCGCCACCGGGATCACGTCGATCATCTGGGCGACGGGGTTCAGGACCGACTACGACTGGCTCGATGTCGACGTCTTCGACGACAGGGGCCGGCCTCGGCATCAGCGCGGCGTCGGCGCCGAGCCGGGCCTGTACTTCCTCGGTCTGCCGTGGCTATCGCACCGTGGTTCGAGCTTCATCTGGGGCGTGTGGCACGACGCAGGCTTCGTCGCCGACCACATCGCGAACCAGCGGCACTACTTCGAGTACGGCTCCTAGGCGCTAGCCCAGCGAGAGCGTGCTCGGGCCCTGGCGCTCGCGCGTGCGCTCGTACTCGGCGATCTTCTCCTCGCGCAGCAGCGTGAGGGCGATGTCGTCCCAGCCGTTGATCAGGTTCTCGCGGACCTTCTCGTCGATCTCGAACGCGACGACGCGGCCGTCGGGCATCGTGACCGTGCGGTCCTCGAGGCTGACGGTGATCTCGGCGGGCGCGCTGTCGAGCAGCTCACGGACGTCGGCCTCGTCGAGCTGGACGGTGAGCAGGCCGATCTTGCCGCAGTTCGAGCGGAAGATGTCGGCGAAGCTCGGGGCGATGATGACCTTGTAGCCCCAGTCCTGCAGGCCCCACGGCGCGTGCTCGCGCGACGAGCCGGAGCCGAAGTTCGGGCCGGCGACGAGGATCGGCGCGTCGCGGAACTCGGCGCGCTCGAGGACGAAGTCATCCTCCTCCTGGCGCCAGTTGTGGAAGACGAACTCGCCGAAGCCCGTGCGCTCGATCCGCTTGAGGAACTCCTTCGGCATGATCTGGTCGGTGTCGACGTTGGCCCGGTCGAGCGGCGCGGTCGCGCCGGTGACGGTGGTGAACGGCTCCATGTGACTACTCCCACTCGCGGACGTCGGTGAGGTGGCCGGTCACCGCGGCGGCGGCGGCCATCTCGGGGCTCATCAGGTGCGTGCGGCCGCCGGTGCCCTGGCGGCCTTCGAAGTTGCGGTTCGAGGTCGAGGCGCAGCGCTCGCCCGGCTTGAGGATGTCCGGGTTCATGCCGAGGCACATCGAGCAGCCCGCGTTGGGCCGCCAGTCGAAGCCGGCGTCGATGAAGATCCTGTCGAGACCCTCCTGCTCGGCCTGCAGCTTCACCATCATCGAGCCGGGTACGACCATCGCGCTCACGTTCGGCGCGACCTTGCGGCCCTCGACGATGCGCGCGGCGGCGCGCATGTCCTCGATGCGGCTGTTGGTGCACGAGCCGAGGAAGACGCGGTCGATCTGCACGTCCTGCAGCGCCTGACCGGCCTGCAGGCCCATGTACTGCAGGGCGCGCTCCTCGTCGGCGTTGGTCGGCGTCGGGACGGCGCCCGTGATCGGCGCGACCTGGCCGGGGTTCGTGCCCCACGAGACCTGCGGCGCGAGCGCGGCGACGTCGACGATCTCGACGCGGTCGTACTCGGCGTCGGCGTCGGAGCGCAGCTGGCTCCACTCGGCGACAGCGGCGTCGAAGTCCTTCGGCACGCCGACCTTGCCCTCGAGGTACGCGAACGTGGTGTCGTCGGGCGCGCAGTAGCCGGCGCGCGCACCCGCCTCGATCGACATGTTGCAGATCGTCATGCGGCCCTCCATCGAGAGCGCGTCGATCGCGGGACCGGCGTACTCGAGGACGTAGCCCTGGCCGCCGGCGGCGGTGATCTGGCCGATCAGGCCGAGGATGTAGTCCTTGGCGACGACGCCGCGGCCGGCCTCGCCCTCGAAGCGGACCAGCATCTTCTTGGCCTTCTTCTGCGGCAGCGTCTGCGTGCACAGGACGTGCTCGACCTCGCTGGTGCCGATGCCGAACGCCAGCGCGCCGAATGCGCCGTGCGTCGCGGTGTGCGAGTCGCCGCAGACGATCGTCATGCCCGGCTGCGTGACGCCGAGCTCGGGGCCGATCACGTGGACGATGCCCTGGCGCTTGTGGCCCCAGGGGTAGAAGACGAGGCCGTGCTCATCGACGTTCTGCGTCAGCGTGTCGAGCTGCTGCTTCGAGATCGGATCCTTGATGCCGTCGGCGAGCGCGCTGGTCGGCGTGTTGTGGTCGGCCGTGGCGAGCGTGCGGTCGGGGCGACGGACGCCGCGGCCGGCGAGGCGCATGCTCTCGAACGCCTGCGGGGTCGTGACCTCGTGGATCAGGTGGAGGTCGATGAACAGCAGGTCATCGTCGATGACATGGGAGTCCCAGATCTTCTCGTAGGTCGTGCGTCCCACAGC
>CAWUMZ010000077.1:0-7457 GCA_963923625.1 uncultured bacterium
CGCACGGCTCCGCGGATCTGTGGTACCCTGCGCCTTCGCGCCGACGGACATGCCCGTGTCGTCGTGCGCCCACGCCCACCTCTCTTCCATAGGAGCGCCAGTGGCCTCTGCCAAGCCCCGCCCGAAGCGCCAGCGCCGGAACTTCTCCCACCTCGAGCAGACGCCCGCCGCGCGCATCCTCGATGTCCCGAACCTGATCGACATCCAGCGGGCGTCGTTCAAGCAGTTCATGGAGACCGGCATCCGCGAGGTGATCGGCGACATCTCGCCGATCGAGGACTACACCGGCACCCTCGCCGTCGAGTTCGGCGATCACGTCTTCGAGCCGCCGGCGATGTCGGAGCGCGAGTGCCGCGAGACCGACAAGAGCTATGAGTCCGGCCTGTTCATGACCGTGGCGTTCGTGAACAAGGAGACGGGCGAGATCCGCGAGCAGCGGGTCTTCATGGGCAACTTCCCCCAGATGACGGACGCGGGCACGTTCATCATCAACGGCACCGAGCGCGTGGTCGTCACGCAGCTGGTCCGCTCCCCGGGCGCATACATCATGGAGCCGAAGGACCCGGCGAAGCAGGTCTTCACCGCGAACCTGATGCCGCAGCGCGGCTCGTGGCTCGAGCTCGAGATCGACAAGAAGGGCCAGGTCTTCGCGCGCATCGACCGCAAGCGCAAGCTGCCGGTGACGACGCTGCTGCGCGCGCTCCCGGAGGTCGACGCGATCACCGGCGAGATGATCGACACCCACACGGACGAGGGCATCCGCAACCTGTTCCGCGACCCGGAGACGGGCGAGCCGAACCTCTTCATCGACTTCACGCTCGAGAAGGATCCGGCCAAGACGCACGACCAGGCCCTGATCGAGGTCTTCAAGAAGCAGCGCCCGGGCGAGCCGCCGACGATCGACAACTCGCGCAAGCTGTTCGACACCCTGTTCTTCGATCCCAAGCGCTACGACCTCACGCGCGTCGGCCGCTACAAGCTCAACTCGCGCCTCGGCCTGAACATCGACCCCGACGTCCGCGTGCTCACGCACCAGGACCTGATCGAGCTCGTGCGCCGCATCGTGCGCCTGCCGATCATGCTCGGCATCGACGACCCCGAGATCCGCGACTACGCCGACACGTGCCGCGAGATCCAGCGCACCGATGAGGTCGCCCGCGAGCTCGACGAGTACGAGCACTTCGGCAACCGCCGCCTGCGCACCGTCGGCGAGCTGGTCCAGGAGGCGTTCCGCGTCGGCCTGTATCGCATGGAGCGCGTCGTCAAGGAGCGCATGACGACCGAGGACGTCGACACGATCACGCCGCAGACGATCATCAACATCCGTCCGGTCGTGGCCGCGCTGAAGGAGTTCTTCGGCTCCTCGCAGCTGTCGCAGTTCATGGACCAGACGAACTCGCTGTCCGGCCTCACGCACCGCCGCCGCCTGTCGGCGCTCGGCGCCGGCGGCCTGACGCGCGAGCGCGCGCCGATCGAGGTGCGCGACGTGCACCCGACCCACTACGGCCGCATGTGCCCGATCGAGACGCCGGAGGGTCCGAACATCGGCCTGATCGGCTCGCTGTCGTCGTACGCGACGGTCTCCGAGTTCGGCTTCGTGCAGTCGCCGTACCGCGTGGTCAAGAACGGCGCGATCACCAAGGAGGTCGTGTACATCGATGCCTCCCAGGAGGAGCACCACCTGATCGCGCAGGCCGAGACGCCGCTCGACGCCAAGGGCAACCTGCTCGGCGAGGGCGGCCTCGTCGTCGTCCGCCAGCACGGCGGCGAGCTCGCGCAGGTCGAGCCGAGCGAGGTGACGCTGATGGACGTCGCGCCGGAGCAGCTCGTCTCCGTCGCCACGGCCCTGATCCCGTTCCTCGAGCACGATGACGCCAACCGCGCCCTGATGGGCTCGAACATGATGCGCCAGGCCGTGCCGCTGCTCGTCTCCGAGGCGCCCGTCGTGGGCACCGGCCTCGAGGCCCGCGCCGCGGTCGACACCGGCGACGTCGTCGTCAACGCGCGCGCCGGCGTGATCGCGAACGTCGACGCCAACTCGATCACCGTCAAGGCGAACGACGGCGGCGAGGACACGTACGAGCTCGTCAAGTTCATGCGCTCGAACCAGGGCACGCTGATCCATCAGAAGCCGATCGTCCTCGAGGGCCAGAAGGTCGCCGCGGGCGAGGTGCTCGCCGACGGCTCCGCGTCCGACATGGGCGAGCTCGCGCTCGGCAAGAACATGCTCGTCGCGTTCATGACGTGGGAGGGCTACAACTTCGAGGACTCGATCATCCTCTCGGAGCGCGTCGTCAAGGACGACATCCTCTCGTCGGTGCACATCGACGAGTACGAGGTCGACGCCCGCTCGACGAAGCTCGGCGACGAGGAGATCACCCGCGACATCCCGAACCGCTCCGAGGAGTCGCTCCGCGACCTCGACGAGCTGGGCGTGATCCGCATCGGCGCCGAGGTCCGCTCCGGCGACCTGCTCGTCGGCAAGGTGACGCCGAAGGGCGAGACCGAGCTGACCGCCGAGGAGAAGCTGATCCGCGCGATCTTCAAGGAGAAGGCGCGCGAGGTCCGCGACACCTCGCTCAAGGTCCCGCACGGCGATGGCGGCAAGGTCATCGACGTGAAGATGTTCGACCGCGAGAACGGCGACGAGCTCAACGCCGGCGTCAACCAGCTGGTTCGCGTCTACGTCGCCAAGAAGCGCAAGATCTCCGAGGGCGACAAGCTCGCCGGCCGCCACGGCAACAAGGGCGTCATCTCGAAGATCGTGCCGGACGAGGACATGCCGTTCCTCGAGGACGGCACGCCGATCGACATGATCCTCAACCCGCTGGGCGTGCCGAGCCGCATGAACATCGGGCAGATCCTCGAGACGCACCTCGGCTTCGCGGCCAAGTACCGCACCGATGACGACGTCAGCCCCTCCGAGTGGGTCGCCACCCCCGTCTTCGACGGCGCGACCGTCGAGGAGGTCGACGACGAGCTCTACAACTGGATCGAGAAGCACAAGGACTCGCCGGTGAAGCTCGGCCACAGCGACGAGAAGGGCCGTCGCGTGTCGGGCAAGGTCCAGCTGTTCGACGGCAAGACCGGCGAGCCGTACGACCAGAAGATCACCGTCGGCTACATGTACATCCTGAAGCTGCTGCACCTCGTGGACGACAAGATCCACGCGCGCAGCACGGGCCCGTACTCGCTCGTCACCCAGCAGCCGCTGGGCGGCAAGGCGCAGTTCGGCGGCCAGCGCTTCGGCGAGATGGAGGTGTGGGCGCTCGAGGCGTACGGCGCCGCGCACACCCTCCAGGAGATGCTCACGATCAAGTCCGACGACACGGTCGGCCGCGTCAAGGCGTACGAGGCCATCGTCAAGGGCGAGAACATCCCCGAGCCGAGCGTGCCGGAGAGCTTCAAGGTGCTCCTCAAGGAGATGCAGTCCCTCGCGCTGGACGTCCGTCCGATGCGCGAGGACGGCCGCGACGTGGCCGTCTCCGAGGAGGATGACGAGCTGATCCGCGCCGCCGAGGAGCTCGGCGTCGACCTGTCCGCGGACCGCGTCCGCGGCGAGGGCGACTCCGACGTCGACGAGGCGGACGTGATGGAGGACGACGTCGACGAGGCTGCGGCCGACGCGACGCTCGACTCCGAGGTCGACCTCGAGGCCGAGGCCGGCGATGCAGACGACGAGGACGCATTGGCGCTCGGCGCCGGTGAGCCCGCTGACGAGGAGGGGGACCTGTAGGCCGCCCGCGCGACCCGCAGCATCCCACCCGATAAGGAGACATTGAGATGATCGACGTCAGCGAATTCGACTACATCAAGATCGGCCTCGCGTCGACCAAGGACATCCAGTCCTGGTCGAGCGGTGAGGTGACCAAGCCCGAGACGATCAACTACCGCACGCTCAAGCCGGAGAAGGACGGCCTCTTCTGCGAGCGCATCTTCGGTCCCACCCGGGATTGGGAGTGCTACTGCGGCAAGTACAAGCGCGTCCGCTACAAGGGCATCATCTGCGAGCGCTGCGGCGTCGAGGTCACCCGCCAGAAGGTGCGCCGCGAGCGCATGGGCCACATCGACCTGGCCGCGCCCGTCTCGCACATCTGGTTCTTCAAGGGCGTCCCGAGCCGCATCGGCTACCTGCTCGACATCGCGCCGAAGGACCTGGAGAAGGTCCTGTACTTCGCCGCGCACATCTGCACCCACGTCGACGAGGAGGCCCGCGCGGCCGACCTGTCGGAGCTGGAGCGCAAGATCGTCGCCGAGCGCGAGGAGCTCGAGGCGGAGCGCGAGGAGGAGGTCGGCCGCGTCGCCGAGCGCCTCAACCGCCGCCGCAAGTACATCGCGACGGGGTCGGAGGACGGCTTCGACGATGACGACGAGTACTGGGCCCGCATGCTCAACGCGTGGGCCGAGGAACAGGGCTTCAGCCTCGCCGAGGATCGCAACGCCGCCGGCGGCCTGCTGGGCGAGATCGCCATGCAGCTGACCGACACGACCAAGAAGGTCGTGGGCGACACGATTCATCGCCTCGCCGTCCGCGAGGACCGCAACCTCACCGCCAAGGAGGTCGAGAACATCGCCGGCGTCGCCGCCGACGCGATCGACATCCTCAAGGAGGAGATCTCCCGCGTCCGCGACGGCAAGGGCGCGCAGAAGAGCGCCGGTCGCCGCGCGCTCGAGCACTCCTGCGCGTACCTCGGGGGCGACGACTCGGCGAAGGACGCCGAGGAGCTCGCCGCCAAGCTCGTGGCCGCCGGCCGCACGCAGAAGGAGCTCGACAAGTACCGCGCGATGGGCAACGGCCTGCTCGCCGACATCGTGCGCTTCGCGCCCGACGTACCGGCGAAGGAGCTCGACGTCAAGGAGCTCGCCAACGACCTCTGCCTGAAGGCCTCCGGCAAGATGACCCGCGAGGATCATCGCCGCATCGAGGAGTGGACCACCAAGGTCACCGAGATGCTGAAGGACGCCGAGACGCGCAAGAAGGACGGCCACGAGCTGTTCGACGAGCGCCTGCAGATGCTCGACGACGCGTGGCAGGTCTTCCAGACGATCAAGCCCAAGGAGGTCATCGGCGACGAGAAGGTCGCCCGTGAGCTCAAGGACCGCTTCGCCTCCTCGTGGGGCTTCGGCGAGTACATCGGGCTCGGCATGGGCGCCGAGGCCGTGCGCGATCTTCTCGCCCGCGAGGACATCCCGCAGCTCGTCGAGGAGCTCAAGGAGCAGATCGCGACCGGCAAGGGCCAGAAGCAGCAGCGCGCGATCAAGCGCCTGAAGGTCGTCTCCGCGTTCCACAAGAGCGAGCAGCGACCCGACTGGATGATCCTCGAGGTCGTCCCGGTGATCCCGCCGGAGCTGCGCCCGATGGTGCAGCTCGACGGCGGCCGCTTCGCCACGAGCGACCTGAACGACCTCTACCGCCGCGTGATCAACCGCAACAACCGCCTCAAGCGGCTGCTCGATCTCGGCGCGCCGGAGATCATCGTCAACAACGAGAAGCGCATGCTCCAGGAGGCCGTCGACGCCCTGTTCGACAACGGCCGCCGCGGTCGCGCGGTGACGGGTCCGGGCAACCGCCCGCTCAAGTCGCTGTCCGACATGCTCAAGGGCAAGCAGGGTCGCTTCCGCCAGAACCTGCTCGGCAAGCGCGTCGACTACTCGGGCCGCTCGGTCATCGTGGCCGGCCCGATGCTGAAGCTGCACCAGTGCGGCCTGCCGAAGCTGATGGCCCTCGAGCTCTTCAAGCCGTTCATCATGAGCCGGCTCGTCGAGCGCAAGGCCGTCCCGAACATCAAGGCCGCCAAGCGCATGGTGGAGACGATGGAGGGGGACGTCTGGGACGTCCTCGAGGAGGTCATCACCGAGCATCCGGTGCTCCTCAACCGCGCTCCCACCCTGCACCGCCTCGGCATCCAGGCGTTCGAGCCCGTCCTCGTCGACGGCAAGGCGATCCAGGTCCATCCGCTCGTCTGCCACGCGTTCAACGCGGACTTCGACGGCGACCAGATGGCCGTGCACGTGCCGCTCAGCGTCGAGGCCCAGGCTGAGGCCCGTCTCCTGATGCTGTCGGCGCACAACATCCTGTCGCCGGCCAACGGGCGCCCGCTCGCCACGCCGTCGCAGGACATGGTCATCGGCCTGTACTACCTGACGTACTCGGCGATCGACGCCGCGGACCTGCAGGCCAAGCTCGACGGCGGCGCGTCCAGCAAGGACATCGGCTCGCACGGCACGTTCGCGACGGCCGAGGAGGTGCAGATCGCCCTCGACCACAAGCGGATCCCGCTCCAGGGCGCGATTATCCTGCGCGCCGAGGACGGCGTCCGCACGGTCACCACGCCGGGCCGCGCCATCCTCAACCACGAGCTGCGCCTCGCCCTCGAGACCCAGCTGGGTCGCGAGCTCGACGAGGACGACGTGCAGAACGTGCACGCCGCGATGACGAAGAAGGAGATCACCGACTTCGTCACCACGCTCGTCGACCGCCACGGCCCGTCCGAGGTCGCGATGGTGCTCGATACGATCAAGGACCTCGGCTTCAAGTACGCCACGCAGTCGGGTGTCTCGATCTCGAAGAACGACATCGTCACGCCGCCCGAGAAGCCCGCGATCCTCGCGGAGTACGAGGGCAAGGTCCACGTCGCCCACGAGCAGTACATGGACGGCCTCATCACCGAGCAGGAGCGCCACCGCAAGGTCGTCCAGCTCTGGAACGAGGCCACCGACGAGGTCGGCGAGAAGGTGAAGGACAACTTCGGCGAGACCAACCCGGTCTTCATGATGGCCAACTCCGGCGCCCGCGGCTCGTTCAAGCAGATCCGCCAGCTGGCCGGCATGCGCGGCCTGATGGCGAATCCGAAGGGCGAGATCATCGAGCGGCCGATCAAGGCCAACTTCATGGAGGGCCTCGACGTCCTCGAGTACTTCATCTCGACGCACGGCGCCCGCAAGGGCCTCGCCGACACGGCGCTCCGCACGGCGGACTCGGGCTACCTGACCCGCCGCCTGGTCGACGTGTCGCAGGACGTCATCGTCCGCGAGGAGGACTGCGGCACGGAGCGCTTCGTGATGGTGCCGGCGTTCATGGATCGCCGTCCCACCTACGAGGTCCGCAACGGCGCGATCGCGCGTCGCTCCGCGGCCTTCGACGCCCGTCCGAGCGATCAGCTCGCCGGTCGCGTCCTGGCCGAGGACGTCGTGATCGGCGGCGGCGACACGCTGCCCGCCGGCACCCCGATCAGCCGCTCGTTCGCGGCCGAGCTGTCGGCAGAGAAGGAGCGCCACATCGAGGGCGTCCTCGCCAAGATCGACGGCGAGCTCGCGAAGGCCGGCAAGGAGCCCGATCCGATCGCGCTCGCGAAGGCCGTCGGCCTCGACGACCTCTCCGAGATGTTCAAGCGCGAGAGCAAGGGCGAGGATCCGTACTTCAGCCTCGAGGCCGTGGACGACATGAAGAACCCGGA
>CAWUMZ010000078.1:0-7286 GCA_963923625.1 uncultured bacterium
GTGGTGCGTGTGCGGTTTCCAGTTCGCGGATGCGCGAACGATCGATGACGAGCGTGGTGCGGTCGCCGAGGCGGATCGGCTCAGCCGCCTCGGTGCTGGGACGATCGACCATCAGCGTCGTGCCGTCGGCGAGATCGACGAGGATGCGCGTCGACGCGCCCATGAAGGCGACCTCGCGCACGGTTCCCGCAACCTCGGTGCCGGTACCACCGGCGCCGAGCGCGATGTGCTCCGCGCGGATCGTGCAGGTGCCGGCGTGCCCGAGCAGCTGCTCGGCGAGCGCGCCCGACACGATGTTGGCCGTGCCGACGAAGTCCGCGACGAAGCGCGTCAACGGCTCGTCGTAGATCGCGCGCGGCGTTCCCACCTGCACGATGTGACCCTGGTCGAAGATCGCGATCCGGTCGCTCATCGCGAGCGCCTCGCCCTGGTCGTGCGTGACGAGGATGAACGTGATGCCGACGTCGCGCTGCAGCGACTTCAGCTCGAGCTGCATCTCCTCGCGCAGCTGCTGGTCGAGCGCGCCGAGCGGCTCGTCGAGGAGCAGCACGCTCGGCCGCAGCACGAGCGCGCGGGCGAGGGCGACGCGCTGGCGCTGGCCGCCCGACAGCTGCGACGGCTTGCGGTCGCCGTATCCGCCGAGGCGAACCTGCTCGAGCGCCTGCTCCGCCGCGTCGCGGCGCTCGCCCTTGCCGGTGCCGCGGACCTTCAGCCCGTACGCGACGTTGTCGCGCACCGTCATGTGCGGGAACAGGGCGTAGTCCTGGAAGACGGTGTTGGCGTCGCGGTCGAACGGCGGCAGCTCGGTCACGTCCTCGCCGTGCAGCAGGACGCGACCCGCGGTCGGCTGGTCGAAGCCGGCGATCATCCGCAGCGTCGTCGTCTTGCCCGACCCGGAGGGCCCGAGCAGCGTGAAGAACTCGCCGGCGGCGATCTCGAGGCTGACGTCGTCGACGGCCGTGACAGCGCCGAAGCGCTTGGTCACGCCCTCGAGGCTGACTGCGGGTTGGATGCTCACGATCCCGGCAGTTTCGCCGCTGCGGCGGTCGCGGTCAATCCTCGTAGACCCCGATCGACGGCTCCTTCAGGCGCAGCATCGGGATCAGGCCGATCACGAGCAGCGCGGTGAGTGTGAGGCCGACGGCGGGGAAGCCGAAGCGGTCGAGGACGAAGCCGGCGCTGATCACCGCGGTGGCGCCGCACAGCGCGACGATCTGGTCGTTCGAGGCGGTCAGGCGGCCGCGCTCCTGCGGGGTCGTGATGTCCGCGAGGATCGTGGTGCCCGCCACCCACGAGGCGCACCAGCCGAGGCCGAGCAGGAAGAAGAACGGGAGGATGAAGACCGAGCTGCCGAGCAGCGATGTGCCGGTCGCGCCGATGCCGGTGACGACGATGCCGGCGAGGATCATGCGGCGACGGCCCGTGCGATCCGTCAGCCGGCCGAGCGGTGCGGCCAGTCCGAACATGCCGAGGAAGTGCGCCGAGATGAAGAGTCCGACGATGGCGGTGCTCATCCCGTGGCGGTGGAGGACGACGGCGGTGACGCCCATCACGCCGACCATCGCGGCCTGGATCAGCGCAGCCGAGGTGATGGCGGCGCGCGCCGGCTTCAGCGCCAGGAGCTCGCGGCGCGAGCGCGGCTCGCCGTGCTCCGGCTCCGGCGGCGCACCCGGGAAGTACTCGTCGAGATTGCGCGCCACGTCGCGCGGATCGACGGCGATGCCCCGTACGAGCACGATCGCGACGATCGCGGTGAGCGGCACGAGGAACCAGGGCGCCGCGGCCTCCTTGACGCTGAGCGCGCCGGCGATCAGCACGAGACCCGAGCCGAGCAGCGGCCCGATGATGCTGCCGATCGCGCCGGCCGACGCGACCAGGCCGACGCCGTGCGCGCGCTGCGCGACGGGGTAGAGGTCGGCCGCCGCGGCGCGGTGCATCATCGACGGGCCCTGGCCGCAGCCGAACACGATCGTGCCGAGCACGAGCAGCGGATACGACGACGTGAGGATCGCGATCGAGCAGAGCACGGCGCCGAGCGTGAGCAGCGCGAGCCCGCCCGTGAGCACCGGAATGCGGCCGTGGCGGTCGCTGATGCGCCCGGCCACGAACAGCGCCGACACGCTCGAGAGCATCGCGACGCCGACGCTCGTGCCGGCCATGCTGGCGTGGTGCGAGAGGTCGGCAGTGGCAACCGCGCCGACGCTCGCGTTGAGCGGGATCGCGGCGCTCGTCGCGGCCTGGCCGCACGCCAGGCGCAGCGTCCAGTGCGAGATGCGCCGCGGGACGTGCGGCTTGGTGCCCGTCTCGATGCTCAATTCAGCGACGGGTCATCCGGCTGCAGCGAGAACATCGCGAGGTGGCCGCCGTGGCGGCGCAGGGCCCGCTTCCACAGCTCCTCCGGGTGCTCGGTGAAGCAATCGTCGATATGCGCGGGGATCACGACCCACGCCTCCTCGTCCAGCTCGCTCTCCAGCTGGCCGGCGCCCCAGCCGGCGTACCCGGCGAAGACGCGAGCGCGGATCACCGTGGCCGGGTCGAGGGTCTCGTCCGCGTCGGCGGGCAGGAAGCCGACCGAGCCGAAGGCGATCGACGGCGAGCGGTTGCCATCGACGAAGTCGCCGAGCGCCATCACGGCCTCGGGCTGCACCGGGCCGCCCTGATGCACGGGCTCGGCGGCGGAGACGAACCCGCTCAGCATCGGCACGGCATCGGCGACGGTCACGTCGAGCGGACGGTTGAGGACGAGGCCCATCGCGCCCTGCTCGTCATGCTCCGCGATCAGCACGACCGCGCCGGCGAAGTTCGGATCGCCGAGCGTCGGCGTCGCGATCAGCAACCGGCCCTGCAGCGATTCCTCCATGCAGGGCAGCATACGCCGTCGCTCAGAGCGTGCCGTCGAGGATGCCCGCCGCCACCGTCGCTCCGCGCTCCCGGATTCGCCGCTGCTCGCCGGCGTCGAACCGCAGCCAGCCGCGCGCCGCCTGCGCCGTGCGCGGATTCGCCGCCAGGCGCTCATGGTGGCGGGCGGTGAAGTCCCAGTAGAGCGTGGTGAAGGGGCAGGCGTCGTCGCCGCTGCGCTGACGGGGATCGAAGCGGCAGCCCGCGCAGTGGCCGGTCATCCGCTTGAGGTACGCGCCGCCGGCGGCGTACGGCTTCGTCGCCATCAGCCCGCCATCGGCGTGCAGCGCCATGCCGGTGACGTTCGCCTGCATCACCCAGTCGTACCCGTCGGCGAAGCGCTCGCGGAACCACGCGTTGGCGGCCTGCGGCTCGGTGCCGAGCAGGAGCATCAGGTTGCCGGCGATCATCAGGCGGTCGATGTGGTGCGCCCAGGCCAGCTGCTCGACGGTATCGGCGACGTGCTGAACGCAGCTGAGTCCCGTGCGCGCGTCGCCGAGCAGTGCCGGCGGCACCGGCGCGTGGGCGTCGAGCTCGTTGAGCGTCGCGTACCCCGGCATCTCGCGCCAGTACACGCCGTTGACGTACTCGCGCCAGCCGAGCACCTGCCGCACGAACCCCTCGACCGAGGCCAGCGGCGCGGCGCCCGCTCGATACGCCGCCTCAGCGGCGCGCACGCACTCGAGCGGCTCGAGCAGGCCGATGTTGAGGAGCGGTGAGAGCGTCGAGTGGCGCAGCCACGGATCGGCGGGATCGCTGACGTCCTCGTACGGGCCGAACCCGGCGAGCCGGTGGCCGACGAAGTCCGCCAGCCACGCGAGCGCCTCGGCGCGCGTGGTCGGCAGCCAGAAGTCCTCGCGCCGACCCGGCAGGCCGGGGAGGAGGCGGTCGATGTCGTCCTGCACCGCGGTCAGCACGGGGTCGGCGAGATCGACCGTAGGCGGCGGAGTGGGGTGGCGGCTCGCATCGGCGCGGCGCCAGGCGGCGAACGTCTCGCGGTTCTCCGGGTCGTACGACCACTGGCCGCCGCAGGGCTGGCCGTCGTCGAGCAGCACGTCGTGCTCGCGGCGCATCCAGCTGTAGAACTCCTGCATCCGCAGGCGCCGACGCGTGCCGGCCCACTCGGCGAAGGCGGTGCGGCTGCAGAGGAAGTGCGCGTCGGGTGTGACGGTGATCGGGCAGCCGACCTCCTCGGCCAAGCGCGGCAGCCCTGCCTGGGCCTGCCAGCCCGGAAGCTCCATCACCACGATCTCGTTGGCGCCGCTCGCGGCTGCCGTCCGCCGCAGCGCGTCCGCGAACCCGAGCTCCTCGTCGAACCGGATCTCGTCGACCTGCCAGCCATCGGCGCGCAGCTCCTCGGCGAAGCGGCGCATCGCGGTGAGCACGAGCGCGACCTTGTGGCGGTGCAGTCGGCCGCGGCTCGCGTGCGGCAGCGACTCCACGAGCGCGACGCGGTCACGCCCGCGATCGGCGGCGGCGAGCGCGCTGTTGCCGTGCGAGAGCTGCGTGCCCTGGATCCAGACGAGCCGCGTCATGCCGCTGCGGCGATGCCCTGCTCATCCGGGCACCAGTAGGTCGTGCGGCCGCCGACGGTCGCGCGCTCCAGCGCGCAGCCGCAGCGCGGGCACTGGCCGCCGCGTCGCGCGCGGGCGAAGCGGCCGCGTCCGGAGCCGCCCTTCTCCGTCAGCGCCTCGCGCAGTGCGTGGCGCAGCGAGGAGCGCAACTGGTCGAGCGCGTCGGCGTCGAGGGTCCCGGCGGGCTGGCGCGGGTCGATCAGCGCGTCGAACAGCGCCTCATCTGCCAGCAGGTTGCCGACGCCGGCGAGCACGGACTGGTCGAGCAGGCGCGCCTTGATCGGCGCGCGACCCGCGCCGACGCGCTCGCGGAATGCCTTCGGCGTGATCGTCAGCGCATCGGGCCCGAGGTGGTCGATGCCCGCGCCGAGGTGGGCGCGCGACAGCCGCCGCTTGTCGCGCAGCGCGACGCGCGACTCGTCGTCGAACACGAGCGCGATGCGATCCCAGCCGCGCGGCGCGGGCTCCGGCGCGCTGCGGATCGAGCCGCCCATGCCGAGGTGCAGGCCGAGTTCGTGGCCGTTGTCGGTCTCCAGCCAGAGGAACTTGCCGTGCCGCCCGGCCGCCGTCACGATCGAGCCGCGCAGGGCACGGTCGAGCTCGCCCGGCTGGTGCGGTCGGCACACCCACGTGTCACCGTCCTCGACCTGCGCGATGCGCAGTCCGACGCAGAGGCGTTCGAGCGTGCGGCGCGCCTTCTCGGCCTCGGGGAGCTCGGGCATGTCCTGCTCTTCGCGCGGCGCACCGTCGCGGCGCGAGGCATGGCACCCTTTCGGCATGGCCGACGTCATCGTGATCGGAGCGGGTCTCTCGGGGCTGAACTGCGCCGCGCTGCTGCGCGAGCACGGCCTCGACGTCGAGGTCGTCGAGGCGTCGGACGGCGTCGGCGGCCGCGTGCGCACCGACCGCGTCGACGGCTTCCTGCTCGACCGAGGCTTCCAGGTCCTGTTCGACGGATACCCCGAGGCGCAGCGCGCGCTCAACCTCGAGGCGCTCGATCTGAAGGCGTTCCTACCGGGTGCCGACGTCTGGTGGGACGGCCGCATGCGCACGATCGGGCATCCGCTGCGCGATCCGCGCTCGCTGCCGCAGGTCGCCAAGGCCGGCATCGGCGGGCCCTCCGACATCAAGGCCGCCGCCAAGTGGCTGCTCGAGGCGAAGCCGCTCGCGACCGCCACCGCGCCCGAGATGACCGCCGATCAGCGCCTCCGCCAGCTCGGGTTCTCCGAGTCGGTGCGCGAGCGCCTGCTGCGCCCGCTCTATCGCGGCGTGTTCCTCGATCCCGAGCTGAACGTCTCGAGCCACCTGATCGACCAGGTCTTCAGCCAGATGGCCTCGGGTCGCACCGTCGTGCCGGCTCGCGGCATGGGTGCCATCGCGGATCAGCTCGCGGCGCGCCTGGCCGGCGGCTCGCTTCGCCTCGATGAGCGCGTCACCAAGGTCGGGAAGGACAGCGTCGAGCTCGCCTCGGGCACCAAGCTGAAGGCCAAGCACGCGGTCGTGATCGCCGCCGGCACCGCCGATGCCTGCGATCTCGCCGGGTTGCCGAAGCCCGAGCCGCGCAGCTCGACGTGCCTCTGGTACGCGGCCGCGTCTTCGCCGGCCGGCAAGCGCATCGTGCTCGATGGCGACGGCACCGGCCCGGTCAACAACGTCGCGGTGATGAGCGACGTCGCGCCGAGCTACGCGCCGGCCGGCCAGGCGCTGATCGCCGCGTCGTGCGTCGGCCTCCCGGCCGGCGACGACGCGACGCTCGACGCGGCCGCCAGGGCGCAGCTCACCGCGTGGTTCGGCAGCGCGGTCCACAGCTGGCGGCTCCTGCGCGTGGATCGCATCGAATGGGCGCAGCACGCCCAGCCGCCCGGCTCGCTCGGCACCGGCGCGCATTGGCTGCGCGACAAGGTCGTGCTGGCGGGCGATGGCACCGAGAACGCCTCGATCGACGGCGCGCTGCGCTCGGGGCGCCGCGCCGCGGATCTCGTCATCGCGGCCACGGTCGCAGGGCGGAGCTGAGCCGATGAAGGTCGTCGTCGTGGGGCTCGGCGTGATGGGCCTGCCGACGGTGCGCGCCCTCGCGGAGCGCGGCCATGAGGTGATCGGCATCGACCGCCACGGCATCTCCGCGCCGGCGGGCTCGTCGGCCGGCATGACGCGCATCTTCCGACTCGCGCACGACCGTCCCGGCGACATCGTGCTGGCCCGCAAGGCGCTGGAGCGCTGGCGCGAGCTCGAGGCGATGACGGGCGAGACGCTGCTCGATCACGTCGGGCTCGTGCTGCGCGGCGAGCCCGTGCCCGCGTGGGTCGCCGCGATGCGCGACGCCGGCGTGCCGGTGGAGGAGCTCGACGCGGATGGCGTGGCGCGCGTCTTCCCCGAGCTGTCGTACCGCCCGCAGGAGCCCGCGGCGCTGGTGCCGGAGGATGGCGTGCTGTTCGCCGCGAAGGGGCTGGCCGCCGTCGCGGCCGCCGCTCGCAAGGCCGGCGCCGAGCTGTCGACGCCCGAGCGGATGCTCGAGGTGGAGGAGACGCCCACCGGCGTGCGCGTCACCACCGATCGTCGCGTCATCGAGGCCGACCTCGCCGTGCTCGCCGTCGGCCCGTGGGCCGCGCCGCTGCTCGAGCCGCTGGGCATCCGGCTGCCGCTCGCGCCCGCGGTCGGCCAGGTCTCGTACTGGCGCGGGGGCGGCGCGTGGGAGCGCCGGCCGTCGCTCGTCGACTTCTACGCGCCCGACAAGATCGGCGTGTACGGCCTGCCGACGCCGGGCAAGGGCTACAAGATCGGCCTCGACTACGGCTGCGAGGACACGTGGGACTT
>CAWUMZ010000079.1:0-7218 GCA_963923625.1 uncultured bacterium
TCGGCCGGCGGGTACGTGGCGTCGGTGGCGACGGTCAGCGAGCCCTTCGAGGCGATGTCGGCCGGGACCATCGCGGCGATCGTGTCGTCCTTGGTGACAGCGGGAATCGCGCCCGTGTCGGCGGCCGACGAGGCGGCCGAGGTGTCGGCGGCGGAGCTGGAGCTCGACGAGCTCGAGCCGCCGCAGGCAGCGGCGATCATGGCCACGACGACGACCAGCGCCATCGTGAGGAGCGCGCTGCGGCGCTTCCAGTTATTCATGCGGATCCCTCCCAGGATTGCTTCCGCGGAAAGTGTAGGCGGTGACAGGAGCCTGACGGAGCTCCACATCCGGATCACGCCATTTCGAGTCGCTCAGGCGTTGTGTACGCTGCGCCCACGCGACGAGGAGAGCGACGATGGGCGAACCGATGGATCCCCTGTGGGTCTACAACGAGACGGTCAAGATGTTCGCGATCGGCGGCAACCCGCCGCACGAGGACCCTGCGGAGATGGAGTCCACGTGGGGTCGCGTCTGGGGGCTGTCGAATGACGTCGGCCAGATCCGCACGGTGCTGATGCACCGCCCCGGCGTCGAGATGGAGATCGTCGATCCGTCGAAGCGGATCGAGTCGATCGGCTCGTACGGCGACCTCGCCGAGCACTGGTACTTCCAGAGCGAGGACGCGCCCGACATCCCGACGATGCAGGCGCAGCACGACGCATTCGTCGCCGCGCTCGAGCGCCGCGGCGTCGAGGTCGTCTACCAGCAGGGCGTCGGCGACCGCCACCTGAAGGCGGTCTACACGCGCGATCCGCTGATCATGGTGAAGGGCGGCGCGATCGTGAATCGCATGGGCACCCGCATCCGCCGCGGCGAGGAGCGCGTCACGTCGCAGACGCTGGCCGCGCTCGGCGTGCCGATCCTGCGCACGCTGTCCGGCAGCGCGGTGATGGAGGGCGGGTCGTTCGCGTGGCTCAACGACGCGAACGCGGTGATCGGCACGGGCGTGCGCGTCAACCGCGAGGGCGCCAAGCAGGTCGGCGAGGTGCTGGCCAGCCAGGGCGTCACGCTGCACGTGATCGACCTCGTCGGGTACGACATCCACATCGATGTCGGCTTCCTGATGATCGACACGGACCTCGCGATGGTGAGTCCGATGAACCTGCCGTACGCGTTCCTCGAGCTGCTCAAGGAGCTCAAGATCGACACGATCGAGCTGACGCCCCGCGATGACGGCTGGATCAACAACGGCCTGGCCGTCGCCCCGCGCGATCTGCTGATCCCGGAGGGCGCATCGGACCAGACGCTGGCCGAGCTCGATCGGAGGGGCGTCAAGGTCGAGGTGATCCCGTTCGACAAGGTGCATCTCAACGGCGGCGGCCTGCACTGCTCGACAACGCCGCTGTATCGCGACCCGGTCTGATGTGACGCAAAGGGGCCAGACCCCTATGCGTCACGCAGTCGTCTCGGGGACGTCCTTGCCGACGTTGTGACGCAAAGGGGTCTGGCCCCTTTGCGTCACAACGATCCGTGAACCCAAGTCGTCGTAGACTTCGCGCGTGGCGATCGAGCGCGAGGCGACGGCGACGTGGGAGGGCAACCTGGCGCGCGGTGCCGGGCGGTTCTCGTCGGCGTCGAGCGTGGCCTTCAACGGGCTCGCGTACTCGCTGCCGACGCGCGTGGGACAGCCCGGTGACGAGACGTCGCCGGAGGAGCTGCTCGCCGCGGCGCACGCCGGGTGCTACGCGATGGCGCTCGCGTCCGTGCTGACGAACGCCGAGGTACCGCCGGGACGACTCGACGTCAGCTGCCGCATCACGCTCGACGAGGATCCCGAGCAGGGCTTCCGCATCTCGCACTCGGCGCTCGTCGTCGAGGCCGAGGTCGACGGCGTCTCGCGCGACGCGCTGCGCGCGGCGATGGACGCCGCCGACCAGAGCTGCCCCTACTCGGCGCTCCTGCGCGACGCGGGCGCCACGGTGGAGACCTCGATCCGGCGATGACGCCGAAGCTCGCCCTCGAGGGGGTCGGGAAGGCGTTCGACGCGACCGTCGCCCTCGCCCCCACCACGCTCGCCGTTCAGCCTGGCGAGTTCGTCTCGCTCGTCGGGCCGTCGGGCTGCGGCAAGTCGACGCTGTTCAACATCGTCTCCGGGTTGCTGCGCCCAGACGAGGGTCGCGTGCTGCTCGACGGCGCGGACATCACCGGCGCGTCCGGCAACGTCGGCTACATGCTGCAGAAGGACCTGCTCGTGCCGTGGCGCAGCGTCGTCGACAACATCACGCTCGGCGCGGCGCTCACGCGCGGCGTCACGCAGGCGGATCGCGACCAGGCCGTGGACTTCGCGCAGCGCTACGGCCTCGGCGGGTTCCTCGACCACTATCCGCACGCCCTCAGCGGCGGCATGCGCCAGCGCGTCGCGCTGATGCGCACGCTGGCGACCAACCACGACGTGCTGCTGCTCGACGAGCCGTTCGGCGCGCTCGACGCGCAGACGCGCTTCGAGATGCAGCAGTGGCTGCTCGAGGTGTGGGCCGAGACGGGCCGCACCGTCGTATTCGTCACGCACGATGTCGACGAGGCGATCTTCCTGTCGGACCGCGTGCTCGTGATGAGCCCGCGCCCGGGCCGCATCGCCGACGAGCTGATCATCGACCTGCCGCGGCCGCGCACGCTCGACGCGCTCACGCAATCCGGATTCGTCGCAGCCAAGCAGCGGATTCTCGGCGCGCTGACGGGAGCTGCGGCATGACGTGGCGCACCACCATCAAGACGATCCTGATCCCGATCGTCTCGATCCTGCTCCTGTTCCTCATCTGGGACCTGATCATCCGCGCGTTCGCCGTCGACGCGTTCGTCGCCCCCTCCCCGCTCGACGCACTCGCGTCCGTGCGGGACAACTGGAGCGCGATCTGGCCGCTCACGCTCGACACGATCCGCGAGACGGTCTACGGCTTCGTCATCGGCGCCGTGCTCGGCTTCGTCCTCGCCGTGGCGATGGCGCAGGCGAAGGTCGTGCAGAACCTGATCTACCCGATCCTGATCACCTCGCAGGCCGTCCCCGTGATCGCGCTCGCCGCGCCGCTCGTGATCCTGCTCGGCTTCGGCATCGGCCCGAAGATCGTGATCGTCGCGTGGATCGTCTTCTTCCCGGTCGCCGTCAGCGTCCTCGACGGCTTCGCCAACGTGGATCGAGACCTCGTCAACCTCGCGCACGTGATGGGCGGCAGCCGCTGGCGCGTGTTCCTGCTGATCCGCATCCCCGCCACCGTCACGCCGCTCTTCTCCGGCCTCAAGATCGGCGCCACGTACGCGGTGACCGGCGCGATCATCGGCGAGCTCGTGGCGAGCACCGGCCAGTCGCTCGCCGGCTTCCAGCGCACCGCCAACGGCAACCTCGATACCGCGACCGTGTGGGGCACCACGCTCGTGATGACGGCGATCGGCATCGGCTGGTTCCTCCTCGTCGTGCTGATCGAGCACGTCGCAACGCCATGGCGGTACCGGACCACGCGCCGTCGGCTACGGTTCCGCCAATCCTCGACTCCCTCGGAGACCACCCCGTGAAGCACGCCCGCCTGCTGACCCTCGCCCTCGCACTGCTCGTCGTCGCGGTCGTCGCGGCCGCCTGCGGCGGCTCGTCGTCCGACTCAGCGTCGAGCACCTCCGATTCCGGTGCCGCGACGGCCCCCACCAAGGTGCGCCTCGTCTACTTCTGGCCGAGCATCGACTTCCTCAGCGTGCCGATCGTCGTGGCGCAGCAGAAGGGGTACTTCGAGAAGGCGAACCTCGACGTCTCGCTGTCCCTGCCGCCTGATTCGGCGACGGCCACGAAGGTGCTCGGCACGGGCGACGCCGACCTCGGCATGGTCACGACGACCGATATCGCCGCCGCCGCGCAGGAGGGCGTGCCGGTCCAGTCGATCGGCAACTACACGATGTCGAACAACTGGGGCCTCTTCGCGAAGCCCGGCACGACCGTCTCGGAGAGCACGCTCGCGGGCAAGACGATCTCCGGCTTCGGCGACACGTGGACGAACGCGATGCTGCCGTTCGTCCTCAAGGACGCGGGCGTGAAGGACAGCGACGTCAAGGTGGTCACCGTCACCAACGACACGCCGCTGCTGCTCAACGGCAAGGTCGACCTGGCCACGAACACGACGAACTACCTGATCCCCGCCGTCGAGGACGCCACGGGCAAGACGCCTGGCGTGCTGCTGGCCACCGACGCCGGCGCGCCGAACGTGCCGATCTGGGTCTACGCGGGCAACCACGACTGGATGACGAAGAACCCGGACGCCACGAAGGCGTTCATGAGCGCGATCGAGCAGGCGACGACGTGGGCGATCGCCAATCCGGACGCGGCCGTCACCCTGTACGAGAAGGCCTACCCGGACAACGGCGGCTCCCACAAGTACAACCTCGCCGGCTGGACCGACACCGCCAAGTACATGCAGAACGCCGACGGCGAGCTGCTGACGGAGACCGACCAGCAGTGGGTCGATCTGGGCAACGCGCTGGTCAGCATCAACCAGCTGCACGACGTCCAGACGCCGTCGACGTACTACACGAACGAGTACCTGCCGGCCGGCTAGCCCGAGCTCCGCACCCCGGGGTGCGGGATCACCGCGGTGTCCGTCCGACGGCGTTTCTAACGTCGCCGGTCATGGCTACCACTTCCCACCCCCCGGGCGGCTTTCTCGAGCGCCACTTCAAGATCACGGAGCGCGGCTCGACCGTCCGCACCGAGATCATCGCCGGCGTCGTGACCTTCGCGACGATGGCGTACATCCTGTTCGTCAACCCGTCCGTGCTGGGGGCGCTGCAGGACAGCGCCGGCGTGCAGCTGCAGTTCCCGGCGCTGCTCACCGTCACCGCGCTCGCGGCGGCGATCGGCACCGTCGCGATGGGAATCTTCGGCAACGTGCCGTTCGCGATCGCCGCCGGCCTCGGCCTCAACGCCTTCGTGGCGTTCGGCCTCGTCGGCGCGCGCGGCCTGACCTGGCCCGAGGCGATGGGCGTGATGGTCGTCGAGGGCCTGATCATCGCGGTCCTCGTGGTCGTCGGCCTCCGCGAGCGGATCATGCTCGCGTTTCCCGACGGGCTCCGCCGTGCGATCGGCGCGGGCATCGGCGCGTTCATCGCGATCATCGGCCTGCACGATGCCGGCATCGTCCTGTCCGCGCCCAAGGGCGACTCGCGCGTATCGATCATCACCGGCGATCTGATCGGCTGGCATTCGCTGGTCTTCGTCGTCGGCCTGACGATCGGCGCCGTGCTGATCGCCCGCGGCATCCGCGGCGCGCTCCTGATCTCGATCGTCGCCTCGACGATCCTCGCGGTCATCATCAACAACGCGAGCGACGGCAAGGAGTGGTCGAACGGCGTCGCGGACATCCCGTCGACGTGGGTCGGCACGCCCGACTTCTCGCTGGTCGGCCAGTTCAACTTCGACTTCGTGAGCGTGCTCGGCTTCGGCACCGCGCTCGCGATCGTCGTCGCGGTGATGCTGTCGGACTTCTTCGACACGATGGGCACCGCGGTCGCACTCGGCCGCAAGGCGCATCTCGTCGACGAGTCGACCGGCTCCATGCCGAAGCTGCGCCGCATCCTGCTGATCGACGGCCTCGCGGCCTCGCTCGGCGGCGCGACCTCCTCCTCGTCGAACACGACGTACATCGAGAGCGCCTCGGGCATCGGCGAGGGCGGCCGCACCGGCCTCACGTCGGTCGTCACCGGCGTCCTGTTCGCGCTGGCGATGTTCCTCTCGCCGATCGCGGGCGTGATCCCCGCCGAGGCGACCGCTCCGGCGCTCGTCATCGTCGGCGCGCTGATGCTCAGCCAGATCGTCGGCATCGAGTGGGACGACATCGGCATCGCCCTGCCGGCCCTGCTCACGGTCCTCGTGATGCCGGCCACGTATTCGATCACCAACGGCGTCGGCTTCGGGATCATCTCGTACGTCGTGATCGCCGTCCTGCGCGGCAAGCCGTGGAGCGTGCACCCGCTGCTCTACGCGTGCGCGGCGCTGTTCGTCTGGTACTTCGTCTACGGCGCGATCTAGCGATGCGGCCGCGGTGCGTGCTCCGGCGAAGAGCCGGACATGCACCGCGGCCTTCCGCTTCTCCTGCTCGCCGTTCTCCTGCTCGCCGCGTGCGGCGGTGCGAACGAGCGGTCGTCCAAGGTCGGCGACTCCACGCCCGTGACGGCGCCTGAGCCGCCCGCGAACGCCACGCGGGTGCTGACCGGCACGATGCAGAGCATCGACGGCAAGCCCGTCCAGCTCGCCGACTACGTCGGCAAGGTCGTCCTCGTCGTCAACACCGCCTCGCACTGCGGGTTCACGCCGCAGTACAAGAGCCTCGAGGCGATGTACAAGCGGTACGCCGACCAGGGCTTCGTGATCCTCGGCTTCCCATCGAACGACTTCCAGCAGGAGTTCACCGACAACGGCCAGATCAAGTCGTTCTGCTCGACGAACTACGGCGTCACGTTCCCGCTCTTCTCCCGCACCTCGGTGAAGGGACCGGACGCGAATCCGGTCTTCGCGACGCTCGCCGCCGAGCCGGACGGGATCGGCGCGCCGCCCACGTGGAACTTCACGAAGTACCTCCTCGACCGGAGCGGGCTCCCGGTCGCGCGCTGGGACTCGAGCACCGACCCCGGCACGCCCGAGGTGACGGGTGCGGTCGAGGCCGTGCTCGCGCAGAAGTCCTGACGCGTTCCGCGGGCTCCCCACATGGCCGTCGTGCCGCGGGAGCGGTACCGTGATCGCATGGGATTGCACGACGCCGAGACCGGTACGCACCCGCCGGACGCGCACCTGCGGTGGGTGCCGACGACTCGTCTGGCCCGCGTCGGACTCGGCCTCGGCGTGCTCGGGTTCCTGCTGATGCCGGCGTGGATGCTGTTCGGCCCGCTCGGCGCCTTCCCCCAGCTCGGCCTGATGCTCGTCGGCGGCGTCTGCTCGCTGATCGCCATCGTTCGACTGCGGGAGCGGTCGGTGGTGGCCTTCGCGGGGCTCGTGCCGCTCGCCTTCCTAATCGTGTTCATCGTCGGCGAGTTCGCATTCCCGCACTGAATAAACGGGGTTAGACCCCTCTGATTCACGCCGTGGTGACGCAAAGGGGCCAGACCCCTTTGCGTCACCGAGCCATTCCGGGGACTGCGAGGCCGTCGACGTGACGCAAAGGGGTCTGGCCCCTTTGCGTCACCACGGACCTACGCTCCACCCGT